>DATARS010000169.1:0-25046 GCA_036269455.1 Candidatus Dormiibacterota bacterium
GCTAGACTCCCGGTCCGCCCGTCCCGGACAGCGGGATCCGGCCCAGCGCGGATGGCGGAATCGGTAGACGCGCGTGACTTAGGATCCCGTGGGGAGACCCGTCCGAGTTCGAGTCTCGGTCCGCGCACGGCGGCGGCGGGCCCCGTCCGGCAACCCCGAAGAGGATCCTCCGAGTGGCCTCCGTCCCCAGCAGCGCGCCCGAGCTCACCGTCTCGGTCGAACGTCAACCCGGCTCCCAGGTCCAGCTCTCCGTCGAGGCCCCCGCCTCGGAGGTGGAGACCGCGGTTCAGCAGGCACTGCGCCGGCTGAGCGGGCAGGTGCGTCTGCCCGGATTCCGTCCCGGCAAGGCGCCGGCGACGCTGGTGGAGCGGGCCGTCGGCTGGGACGCGGTGCGCCGCGAGGCGGCCGACAAGCTCATCCCCACCCTCTACCTGCGCGCCCTCGCCCAGGCCGGGGTCCAGGCCGTCGGCGACCCCGACGAGCTCGAGGTCGGCGACTTCGAGCGGGGCAAGCCGGTCACCTTCACCGCACGCGTCACGGTGCAGCCCGAGATCGAGCTCGGCGACTACCCGTCGATCCGCGTCGACGAGGAGGTCACCGAGATCACCGAGGAGAAGCTCGACACCGCGCTGGAGGAGGTCCGCAAGGGCCACGCCGAGCTGGTCGAGGTCGACGACCGGCCCGCCCAGGCCGGCGACGTGGTCACCGCCGTTCTGGGCATGGTCCGGGACGGCGAGGTGCTCGCCGAGCCCGAGGAGCGCGACGTCGAGCTCGACCGCGAGAAGGTGCTCCCCGGCCTCGTCGAGGGGATCCTCGGTCTCTCCATCGGCGAGTCCAGCTCGAGCGAGGTGGTCCTCCCCGAGGACTACTCACGCGAGGAGCTGCGCGGCGCGACGGTGACGTTCGACGCGACCGTCAACAAGATCAGGGAGCGCCGGCTGCCGCCGCTCGACGACAACCTCGCGGTCATCGACAAGAACGGCGAGACCCTCGAGGAGCTCCGCGAGCACTACCGCAAGGTGCTCGCCGAGGCCGCCGAGCGCATCGATCGCGAGCGCTACGAGGCGCAGGTGCTCACCGCGTTTCGCGACTCGGTGTCGTTCGACGTGCCCGACATGATGATCGAGCGCGAGATCGACCGCCAGCTGCGCGACACGGAGATGCGCCTCGCCCAGGCGGGGATGCGCTTCGACCGCTACCTCGAGTACACCGGCCAGACCATCGACAAGATCCGCGGTGAGGCTCGCGAGCCGGCGACGATGCGGGTCAAGCTCGAGCTGGTGCTCGACGCGCTCGCCACCGCCGAGGGCATCGAGGTCGACCACAGCCAGATCGACCGCGAGGTCGAACGCCTCGCCGGCGGGCGCAAGCTCAACCACGAGGACCGCCATCGCCTCGAGCATGCCGCCGAGCGCGACCTGCGCTTTCGCGGGGCCGCCGAGCGCGCCGTCGAGATCGCCCGCGGGGAGGGCTGAGGGGGCGGCTCCGGGGAACTCGAAAAACCGGCCGTATAATGCCCCTGATGACCACCTTCCAGAACCTCATCCCCATGGTGGTGGAGACCACCAACCGTGGCGAGCGTTCCTTCGACATCTATTCCCGGCTGTTGAAGGATCGGATCATCTTCATCGGGACGCCGATCGACGACCAGATCGCCAATGTGGTGATGGCGCAGCTCCTCTACCTCGAGGGTGAGGATCCCGAGAAGGACATCTCCATCTACATCAACTCGCCCGGCGGCTCCGTCTACGCAGGCCTGGCGATCTACGACACCATGCAGTACGTGCGGCCCCGGGTCAGCACGATCTGCCTCGGCCTGGCGGCGTCGATGGCGGCGGTGCTCCTCGGCGGCGGCAACAAGGGGATGCGCTACAGCCTCCCCAACACCCGGGTGCTGATCCATCAGCCCTCGGCGGGCTTCAGCGGCCAGGCCACCGACATCCAGATCCACGCGCAGGAGATCCTGCGGGTGCGCCGGCGGCTCGACGAGATCCTCGCCGACCACACCGGCAAGTCGATCGAGGTGATCAACCACGACTCCGAGCGCGACTTCTTCATGAGCGCGGCCGAGGCCAAGGAGTACGGGCTGATCGACGAGATCATCGAGGGCCACGGGCGACTCAGCACCAACGGCTCGGGGAGTGCCGAACCGGCAGCCCGGGCGGTCAACGGCGGCTCGGCGGGACCGACCACCGACGGCGGCAACGCCGCCACACGGAACTAGGAGGCACGCGCCGGTGAACGAGCGCGACGATCGCCGGCGACACACCCGCTGCAGCTTCTGTGGAAAGGGCCAGGAGCAGGTCAGGAAGCTGGTGGCCGGTCCCGGTGTCTACATCTGCGACCAGTGCATCGACCTCTGCCAGGAGGTGCTGGAGGAGGACAACCGCAGCACCGCGCAGAAGCGGACCAAGAGCGGGCTGATCCCCAATCCCCAGGTCATCTGTGCAGCCCTCGACCAGTACGTCGTCGGCCAGGAGCACGCCAAGAAGGTCCTGAGCGTCGCCGTCTACAACCACTACAAGCGCATCGCCCACTCCAAGGCGGCGGGCGACGTCGAGCTGCAGAAGTCGAACGTCCTGCTCGTGGGTCCCACCGGCTGCGGCAAGACTCTGCTCGCGCAGACGCTCGCGAAGATCATCGACGTCCCCTTCAGCATCGCCGACGCCACCAGCCTCACCGAGGCGGGCTACGTCGGTGAGGACGTCGAGAACATCCTGCTCCGCCTCATCCAGGCGGCCGACTTCGACATCAGCCGCGCCGAGCGCGGGATCATCTACATCGACGAGATCGACAAGATCGCGCGCAAGTCCGACAACCCGAGCATCACCCGCGACGTCTCGGGCGAGGGCGTGCAGCAGGCGCTGCTGAAGATCCTCGAGGGGACGGTGGCCAACGTGCCCCCGCAGGGAGGCCGAAAGCATCCCCACCAGGACTTCATCCAGATCAACACCACCAACATCCTCTTCGTCTGCGGCGGTGCCTTCGACGGTCTGGAGAAGATCATCGAGCAGCGCATCGGCCATCGGGCCATCGGCTTCGGCAGCAAGCCGCGGTCGACCCGCACCAAGGACTCGACCAAGCTGCTGCGCGAGCTCCAGGCCCAGGACCTGCTGAAGTACGGCCTCATCCCCGAGTTCGTCGGCCGCCTGCCGATCACGGTGGCGCTCGACTACCTCGATGAGGAGGACATCATCCGCATCCTCACCGAGCCGAAGAACGCCTTCGTCAAGCAGTACGAGAAGTTCTTCGCGCTCGACGACGTGGAACTCGTCTTCCACGAGGGGGCGCTCAAGGCGATCGCCAAGCGCGCCCTGGAGCGCGGGACCGGCGCCCGCGGGCTCAAGTCGATCATCGAGGACGTGCTCCTCCACAGCATGTTCGACGTCCCCAGCCGCCCGGAGATCAAGCGCTGCATCATCACCGAGCAGTCGATCACCGACGGGATCGAGCCGCTGTTGCTCACCGAGGAGCCGCTGCGCGAGTCGACCGGCTGATCGGGCGCTCGTCGAGCAGGCCGAGCGCCATCACCGCGGTGCTGATCCGGGTGGCGCCGGCCTCGGGGATGATCGCCCAGGTGCCGGGGTCGCCCCCCTCGATGCCGGTCGGTCGGTCGGCGAGGATGTGCCCTCCGGGCAGCCAGCCCGCGGGGATCAGCCCCGACGCGGGCAGGGGGTGGACGCTCCCGTCGCGGCGGTCGACGAGCACGTCGGTCACCGGCTCGCTCGCGCCGGCGGTGGCGGGTGAGCTCGCCAGGGTCACCCAGAGGCCGTCGGGGGAGAAGTAGGCCGCCCCCGCCTGCTGGTCGGTGCTCGGCAGCCGGACCTCGAGCGGCGCCCCGGTGCGCGGCTGGATGCGCAGCCGCACCGGGCCGCCGGTGTTGGGGCCCTCGCGGCCGTCGACGACGCAGGCGACCGAGCCGTCGGCGGCGAGGTCGCTGAAGGCGCAGTCCTCGCCGGTGAGCGGGCGGAGGGTGCCGCTGTCGACGTCGAGCAGGCTGGTGGGGCCGAAGCTGCGGCGGAAGAGGACGTAGCCGCCGATCCCCACCGGCTCGTCGGAGACCACCGCGCCGCCGGCGGTCCAGGCCACCGGCTGGAGCGCCCGTCCCGGGGCGGTGTGCTCGACGAGCAGCCGCGGCGCCGCGCCCTCGCCTCCGCGGTAGATCCGCGAGGTCAGGGTGCCGTCCTCGTGCTGCACCACCAGCGAGAACAGCCAGCTGCCCCCGTCGGGGCTGATCACCAGGCCGCGGACCAGGGAGTCGGCGGAGCCGCCCGGCAGGGTGGAGAGCGGGGTGAGCGCCCCCGGCACCGTGGTCCCGGCAACGCCGCCGAGCAGCCGGCCGCCGCCGGCGACGAGCACCCGGTGGCCGCCGACGGCGACCGCCTCGGCGCTGTCGGGGAGGGGCAGGCGGGCGGCCTCGACACCGTCGAGCCCGACCAGGCGCAGCGAGTTCGGGACCGAGCCGAAGGGGGCGTCGAGCACCGCCACCAGGGGGGCGGGCTGCGACGGCCGCGAGACCGTGTTCGCCGCCGGCCCGGTCCCGTGACCGGGCTGGCCGCAGCCACCGGCGAGCACGCAGACACCGGCCACGGCGATCATGCGCCCCAACACCCTTCTCACCCACCCGACCTCCCGGTTGCCCCGCCGCCGACGCCGGCGACCCCCCACGCTACCGCAATCTGACCGCGGAAACGACCCACGAGAATGCATCGCCTCCGCTCCCACCCCCGGTTCACCGCCCTCGCCGCCGCCCTGCTCGCCTGCATGGTGGTGGTCGCCGTCGCCGCCGTGCGCTCCCGCCAGGAGGGCGGCTGCTCCTCGCCGGCGCCGGTCCCCCAGCTGCCCGCCCAGCTGCGCTCCCTGGGCAACTTCGACCAGCCCTACGACGCCACCCAGCCCCGCAGCCTCCAGGACGCGGCGCTCGAGGCGGCCGCGGCGCTGCACCCGAACCTCGCCGCCGCGACCTCGCTCGGCGCCCCGCTGGAGATCGCCGCGGTCGACCCCTCCCGGCCCGCTGCCATCGTCTTCCCGCTGGGCACCAACCCCGGGGCCAACGGCCTGCCCCGATCGATCGCCGCCCTCGCCGTCTTCCTCCGCTCCTGCGGCGACCAGGCGTACTTCTCGACCGTCGACGACCTGTCGCCGTCGCCCCCGGCGGCCTTCCCCGGGGTGAGCCAGGACCGTGCCGAGCGGCTGCTCGGGGTCACCACGCCCCCCGACCTCGTCTACACCACCAGCCCGCTGCAGCCGCGCTGGCAGGACCGGCGCACCGGCGCCTCGGTGCCCGCGACCTGAGCTCTGCGCGCTGCGGCGCCCCCTCTATACTCCGTGCCTACCCAGGAGCCCCCATGGACAAGTCGTTCTCTCCCGCCGACGTCGAGCCGCGGTGGCGGGCGCGCTGGGAGGAGCTCGGAGTCGGCATCGCCGACGTCTCCAGCGACCGACCCTCCTTCAGCATCGCGCTGCCGCCGCCGAACATCACCGGTGCGCTGCACGCCGGCCACGCGCTCCAGCAGTCGGTGCAGGACATCCTGGCGCGCCATCACCGCATGCGCGGCTTCGAGGTGGAATGGTGCCCGGGTACCGACCACGCCGCCATCGCCACCCAGAACGTCATCGAGCGCCAGCTCGCCGCCGAGGGGCTGACCAAGGAGGAGCTCGGCCGCGAGCGCTTCCAGGCCCGCGTCGACGCCTGGTACGAGGAGTACGGCGGCCGGATCTTCGAGCAGATGCGACGGCTCGGCTTCTCCTGCGACTGGTCGCGGGCGCGTTTCACCCTCGACCCCGCCTACGTTCGTGCCATCCGTGTCGTCTTCAAGGAGCTCTATGACGCGGGGCTGATCTACCGCGGCCCCCGGATCGTCAACTGGTGCCCGCGCTGCGGCTCGGCGATCAGCGACGAGGAGGTCGAGTGGCAGGAGCACACCGACAGCCTGGTGCGCATCCGCTACCCGGTCGAGGGCGGCGGCGAGATCGTCATCGCCACGGTGCGGCCCGAGACCATGCTCGGCGACACCGGGGTGGCGGTGTCGCCCGGCGACCCGCGCTACGCGGACCTGGTGGGGCGGTTCGCGGTCCTGCCGCTCACCGGCCGCCTCGTCCCGATCTTCGAGGACGGCGCCGTCCAGCCCGAGTTCGGCACCGGGGCGCTCAAGGTGACCCCGGCGCACGACCCCACCGACTACGACATCGGCCAGCGCCACGCCCTGCCGATGATCAGCGTGATCGGTCTCGACGGCACCATGGACGTCCCCGAGCTGCCGCTCTTCCACGGGCTCACCGTGAACGAGGCGCGCGTCGCGGTGACCGCGGCGCTCCGCGAGCTCGGCGCGGTCGTGGGGGAGGAGGAGTACGTCCACTCCGTCGGCCACTGCGACCGCTGCAAGGGCGTGCTCGAGCCGCTGATCAGCGCGCAGTGGTGGGTGACGATGCGCCCGCTCGCCGAGCCCGCCATCGCCGCGGTCGAATCCGACCAGGTGCGCTTCCACCCCAGGCGGTTCGCGAACGTCTACCTGGACTGGATGCGCAACATCCGCGACTGGTGCATCAGCCGCCAGCTCTGGCTCGGCCACGCCATCCCGGTGTCGACGTGTGGCAACGGCCACCGCTTCGCCTGGATCGAGCACCCGGACTCCTGCCCCGAGTGCGGCAGCACCGAGCTGGTCGACGACCCCGACGTGCTCGACACCTGGTTCAGCAGCGCGCTCTGGCCCTTCGCCATCTTCGGCTGGCCCGACGACACCCCCGACCTGCGCCGCTTCTACCCGACCGACGTGCTGGTGACCGCGCGGGAGATCATCTTCCTCTGGGTGGCGCGGATGGTCATGACCGGGCTGCGCTTCGCCGGGGCGAAGCCGTTCACCGACGTGATCATCAACAGCACCATCCTGAGCGGCGACGGCTCGCGGATGAGCAAGTCGAAGGGCAACGTCGTCGACCCCCTCGACATGATCGAGCGCTACGGCGCCGACGCGGTGCGCGCCTGGGCGGGCGCGGTCGGCACCTCCGGGCAGGACATGCGCTTCGACGAGAACCGCATCGCCTCATACCGGCTCTTCGCCAACAAGCTCTGGAACGCGACCCGGCTGCTGGTGACCCGGCTCGGCGACGGCGAGACCATCGCCGGGGTGCCCGAGGTCGATCCCGCCACGCTGCACGCCGAGGACCGCTGGATCCTCGCCCGCGTCGCCGAGACCGTCGACGCGTGCGACGCCGCCATCGCCGGCTACCGCTTCCACGAGGTGATGGAGCGGCTCTACGACGTCACCTGGCACGGCTTCTGCGACTGGTACGTCGAGATGATCAAGGGCCGGCTGGCCGACGGCGCCGAACCCGCCTCGCGCGCCGCCGCCGCCTGGACGGCGGTCACCGCGCTCGACACCCTGCTGCGGCTGCTGCATCCGCTCATGCCCTTCGTCACCGAGGAGTGCGCGGTGCGCCTCCCCGGCGGAGCACCGACGCTGCAGCGCCGGGAGTGGCCGGCGCCGCCGGCGTGGTGGCGCGAGGGCGCCAACGGCGCCGCCGCCGGGGTCGAGCGCGTGCTCGAGCTGGTCGGTGCGCTGCGCAACGCGCGCCACGAGGCGGGGTTGCAGAACAACAGGGTGCGGCAGCCCGTGGTGCTGCGCACCGCCGACGAGGCGCTCTCGCCATCCGAGCTGCGGCGGCTGGTGCAGGCGCTGGTGCCGGTGGATGTCGTCGAGGAGCTCCCCGCCGGGTCCACGCCGGTGCGGCTGGTGGCCGGTGGGGTGGAGGCTGCGCTGCTCACCGCCGGGACCCAGGCGGCGAACCGCGAGCAGCTCCACAAGCAGCTCGAGCAGGTCGACGCCCAGATCGCCCACTACAGCCGCCAGCTCGACAATCCCCGATTCGTCGAGGGGGCGAAGCCCGAGGTGGTGGAGAGGACCCGGCAGCTGCTCGCCGAGGCGATCGCCAAGCGCGACACCCTGCGCCGCCTCCTCGACGGCGGATGACACCGCCGCCAGGCCTGCTCGACTCCGCGGCGGGCACGCTGCTGGTCGTCGTGGTGGTTCTCTTCCTCGTCGTCTTCTGGGTGGCGCTCGGCTACTGGGCGTACCGCGACGCGCGGCGGCGCAGCGACAACCCGATGCTCGCCGTCTTCGCGGTCGCGGTCAACGTGCTCCCGTATCTCGGCCTGCTCATCTACGTCGTCCTCCGGCCGCCGCGAACGATGGACGAGGAGCGCGCGCTGCTCCTGGAGGAGCAGGCGCTCACCGAGGGGCCGGTCGAGGTGGTCTCGCGCCCCTGCCCCACCTGCGGGCGGGAGATCGAGCTCGACTTCGTCATCTGCCCCTACTGCCGCACCCAGTTCGCCCGCCGCTGCCGCGCCTGCCAGCGCTGGCTGCGCCTCGGCTGGCGGGTCTGCCCCTACTGCGCAGAGGAGGTGTCCGCCCCGGGGAGGGGCGGCACCGGACAGGCGGCCTCGTCCTGAGCCCGGGGACCCGGCCGCTGCTCACCTGCGGCGTGCTCGTCGTCGCCACCCTGGGCGTCTACCCGATGCCCGCCCGCGCCACCCGTGCAGCCCGGCTGGTGGCGCTCGCCGCGACGCTGGTGGCGCTCGCCCTGCTCGCCTCCGAGCTGCCCGTCGTCCTTCCGTCGGGGCGAGCGGAGCGCTCCCTCGGCGACCTCGTCCCCGGGGTGGCGCTGGTGCTGCGCGCCGACCCCGCCGGGGTGATGGTGGCGCTGCTCGCCTGCGTGGTGACGCTGATGGCGCTCGCCGAGCCGCGGCGCCAGCCCGTCGAGCGCGCCGGCCTGCTGCTCTGCCTCACCGCCAGCTGCGTCGCCGGGCTCGCCGGCAACACCGTGCTGCTCTTCGGCGGGCTCGAGCTCGGCAACGTCGGTGCGGTGCTGCTCGCCGCCGGCGCGGGCACCCTCGGCCGCCGGGCGCGACTCGGGCTCGCGCTCCAGCACGTCGCGGCGCTGGGGCTGCTCGCCGCGAGCATCGAGCTCCACAACGGGGTGGGCACCACCGACCTGTCCGCGCTGCCCGCGCGCGCCGTGGCCTGGGGGACGGTGGCGATGCCCTGGGCGCTCGCCGGCGCGGTGCGCCTGCTCGGCGGCGCCGGGCTGCCCTCCGAGCCGGGGCAGCGCGCGAGCTCGAGCTGGACGGCGGTGGCGGCGGCGCCGACCGGGCTGATCGTGCTGCTGCGCCTCGGCGAGGCCGCGGGCGACGCCGGGCTGCCCCCGCTCCTCGCTGGCCTGATGGTGGCCGCGGGCCTGGCCATCGGCCTCGGCGGTGCGGTCGAGGCGCTGCGCCGCCATGCCCTGCCCGCCGCCGCCGGCCGGGCGCTCGCCGTCGCCGCCGCCGGGCCGGTGATCGTCCTCGCCGGGGTGCTCACCCAGCCGCCGCGGCTGGGGATCGCCGCCACTGGGATCGCCCTGCTCCTCGCCCTGGCGGCGGCGCCGGCGTGGGGGGCGGGCGGCGACGAGGGCAGCGGCCGCGCCGCCGTCTGGCTGCGCGCGCTGGCGCTCGCCGCCGCCGGGGGGCTGCCCCTGGGGGTGGGCACCACCGCGCTCATCCTCGGCGCCGGGGCGGCGCTGCCCCAGGGTGCGCTCGGCGCTGCCGCGGGGACCGGGGTCGCCGCCACCGGCCTGCTCACCGCCGCCGCCGGGGCCGCCGCTGCGCGCTCGGTGCTCGCCGCCGCGCCCGCGGGCCTGCCCCGGGGGCGGCCGCGGATCGACGCGCTGCTCGCCGTCGCCGCGGGTGCCGTGCTCGCCCTCCTCCCCGGCCTCGCCCTTGGCGCGGTGATCGACCCCATCGCCGCGGCGGGGACCGCCGGGGTGGTCGACGCCGGCGCGGTGCAGGGCGCCGCCGGGGGCTGGGCCGGGGGCTACCTCGCCCTCGCGGCGCTGGTGGCGGTGGTCGCCGCCGCCTCCGCCGCCGCCATCGAGGGGGTGGCCGCGCCCGCGCCCGAGCGCAGGCCGGCGGCCGCCGCGCCGCCACCGCTGCTCGAGGCCTGGCCGGCGCTCCAGGTGCGGGTCCTCCGCCTCTACGCCCGGGGGCTGGACGGCGCCGCCCGGGGGATCCAGGCGCTCGCCTCCCTCGACCGCTGGCTGGTCACCCAGCCGGGGCTGGTCGTCGTCCTCGCCGGCGTCGCCGCCTGCCTGTTCATCTTCCGATGAGCCAGACCCTCATCGCCGCCATCGGCTTCCTCGGCGGGGTGGTCGCCGCCCTCGTCGACGGGCACCGGGCGGTGGGCACCGCCGCGCTGATCGTCGCCATCACGCTCGCCCCCGCCGCCGCCAGCGTCGGCGGCCTGCCCGGCGCGGCGATGGTCGGCGGCGCCGGGTTGACGGCGGCGCTGCTCGACCCCGCCGTCGCCTGGTGCGCGGCGCGCGCCGGCCGGGTGTCGGGGCTCGACCCGCTGGTGCCCGTGGTCGCCCCCCGCGAGGCGCTCTTCGGCCCGCGGAGCATCCGGGCGGCGGCCGCCGGGCTCGCGCTGGTGGCGGCGTCGTGGGTGAGCCTCAACGTGCTCGTCGGCCCGGCCGGCTCGGCGCAGGGGGCGGTCTTCGCCGCCGCCTACACCTGGCTCGTCGGCGTCATGCGCCTCATCCGCGCGCGCGCCCTCGAGGACCTGCTCGTCGGAGCCGCCACCATCGCCCTCGCCGGTGCGGTGGCGTGGATCCTCGAGGCGGGTCCGAGCGCCCTGCCCGAGGCGATGGTGGCGGCCGGCCTCACCCCCGCCGCCGCGGTCACCGCCGGCTGGCTGCGTGGCCGCCACCACCGGCCCGCCGGGGTGGAGGCGGCGGGATGACACCCATCCTCCTCGTCGCCGTCTGGGTCGCCGGGGGTGCGGTCGCGCTGCTGCTCGGCCCGCTCCGCGCCCGGTGGCTCGCCGCGGCGGTGCCCGCGGTCGCGGGGCTCTGCGCGCTCGCCGTCTCCACCGTCTCGCCCTGGCCCGGGCCGGACGCGTCGGCGCACTACGGCGCCAGCCTGGCGCTGGGACGCCCCGCCGCCGGCCTGCTCGTCGCCGGCGGCCTCGCCCTGGCGCTGACCCTGGCCCTCGCCCCCCGGCTGGACGGCGGCGAGGTGCTCACCGCCTGCGCCGCCGGCGCGGCCTGCGCCGTCGCCCTCGCCGCCACCGTCCCGATCGTCTGGAGCGTGGCCCTCGCCGTCGCCGTGGCCACCCTCACGGTGCGCTGGATCACCACCGCTCCGCACCGGGCGACGCTCGCCGCCGGGCGGATCGCCGGGCTCGGGGCCGCCGCGCTGATCGCCGCGGCGGCCTTCCTCCCCGGCGCCGGCCCCAGCCTCGACGCCCGCACCGCGCTCGCCGGCGGCTGCCTCGCCGCCGGGGTGTCGGCACTCCTCGCGCTGGTGCCCCTGGGGGGATGGGCGGCGGCCTCGACCGGGATGGTCCGCGGCGCCGACCTCGCGCCCTGGGCGCTTCTCGTCGCCCCCACGGTGCTGCTCGGCGCGACCGTGCTGCTGCCCGGGCTCCCCCCCGGCGCGCGCAACCCGTTCGCCAACGTGCTCCTCTCCATGGGCGTGGTCAGCGCGCTCTGGGGCGGACTGATGGCGCTGCGGTCCGCCGAGCCGGCGCGCTACGGCCGGGTCCTGATCGCCGACCTCGCGCTCGCCGCGGCGGGACTCGGCAGCACCCACACCGCCGGCCGGCTCGGCTGCTTCGTGCTCGTCCTCACCCACATGGGCGCGGGCCCGCTGCTGCTCCACCACGCCCGCTCCGCGCTCGACCGGCAGCGGCGGCTGGCCTGGCTCAGCCTCTCCGGGCTGCCGCCGACCCCCGCCTTCTGGGGCCGCTACCTGGTGCTCCTCAGCCTGGCGGCGGCGAACGGCACCGCCCTGCTCGCGGGCCTGGTGACGTCGGCGGCGCTGATGGGCACCGCGGCGCGGGCGCTGGCGGGCGGCTGGCGGCCGCTCGACGGGCTGCCCGCGGCGCCGGCGACCCGGGTGCTCGCCTGGACGGTGGCGCTCGGCCTCCTCGGCCTCGGGCTCGCCCCCGCCTGGCTGACCACCGGGGTCTTCGGCAGCGCGGTGGGCGGCTGATGGACGCGCTCGCGCTCCTCTCCGCGGCGGTCGCGGTGCTGCTCTATCCGGGTGGGGCCTACCTCGCCGCGGCGGCGCTCCTCGCCGGGGGACGGGCCGCGGCGGCGCCGGTGCGCTGGACCCCGCCGGCCGCGGCGGGGGCGGTCTGCGCCGGGCTGGCGGCGGCGCTGCTGCCGCTGCCGGGGAGCCCGGCGACGAGCCTGCCGGGGCGATCCGGCGCCACCGCCAACCTGCTCGGGCTGCTCGTGCTCCTCGCCGGCGCGGTGGCGCTCACCACCCCGGTGCGCTGGTCGCCGCGCCGGCTGCTGCTCGCCGGCGCGGTCACCGTGCCGGCGCTCGCGCTCGCCGCCGCGGCGTCCACCCTCAGCCTGCCCGTCATCGTCGGCCTGCCCGGCAGCCGGCTCGCGCTCGCCCGCGACCTCGCCGCCCTGGCGGTTCTGCTCGCCGCGCCGCTGCTGCTCCCCGACGACCCCGAGGCGTCCCCACCGCCGGCCCGTGCGCTGGTCCTCGGCGTGGTCGTGCTCGCCGGGATGTCGCTCTGGGTGCCCGCCGCGCTGCCCCGGCTCCCCGGGGTGGCGGGCGCCGCGGTGGTGCTCGCCGCCGTCGCCCTCCACGGCTGGGTGGCCCCCGCGCTGGTGCGCTTCGCCGCCCGCCAGGCGACCGCGGCGGCCGCGGCGTCGGCGCTCGCAGCGGTGGTCCTGGGGGCCGTCGCCGCCCGGCCCTGACCCCGAGGCCCACGCTTTCCACAACCTGTGGAAAAACAACAGGGCCAAACTTGATACGATGTGGGCGGTTTTCTCGTCGCCGCGCCCGGCGGGCACGGTGGCTCCTCTCCCGAACTCCCGCCGCCGGCATACTTGGTCCGCACCTGCTTGAGCACGCGCCGATGACCCGCATTGTCCTGGCCTCCTCCAGCCCGCGCCGGCGCGAGCTGCTCAGCCGCATCGGAGTCCGGTTCACTGTGGTGACCCCGCAGGGCGAGGAGATCGCCGCCCCGCCCGGGATGTGCAGCGACCTCGCCGTCCAGCTGGTGGCGCGCCACAAGGCGTTGACGGTGGCGCGGACCCAGGCGCAGGGCACGTTCGTGCTCGCCGCCGACACCGTGGTGGTGGGGCCGAGCGGCCTGATGGGCAAGCCCGGCACCCCCGAGCGCGCGCGCCGGATGCTCGACGAGCTCAAGGGCACCCGTCACACCGTGCTCACCGGAATCTGCGCAATCGCCGCTCCGAACGGCGCCGAGGCGCTGGGGGTGAGCCGCTCCGCGGTGCGGATGCGCACCATCGACGACGCCGACCTGGACGCCTACGTCGCCTCCGGCGAGCCCCTCGACAAGGCGGGTGGCTACGCCATCCAGGGCGGCGCCGCCGACTGGATCGAGGCAGTGGGCGGACGCGTCGACACCGTCGTCGGTCTCGACGTCGCCCAGGCGCTGCGCCTCCTCGCCGAGGTCGGATATCCGATGCCGCTGCCGAGCGCCGCCGATGTGCCGCTCCAGCCGCGTCAGGTCCGGCGGCCGCTCTCGCCGCTCAGGACCCCGAGCCGGGTCTGAGCGCGACGGTCTCCCGCCGCGCCATCGCGTGGCTCCTGCCCCTCGTGGTCGTGCTCGCGGGCCTGCCGGCGCTGCCCGGATGCGGAAGCGGCAGCCTCAGCAGCCTCTTCGTCACGCTGAAGAGCAACGACCCCGGCACCACCTTCAAGGCGGGCGACACCCCCACCTACACGCTGAGCATCGTCAACTCCGGGCCGCAGGCGGCGAGCGGCGTGAGCGCCCGCGTCGACCTCCCCGACGGGGTCACCTACGTCGCCACCGACACCATCGACATCGATCCCTACGGGGTGCTGCGGACCCTGCCCCAGGACCCGGCGGTGCGCAGCAACAACCCCTCCTGGGGGGTGTGGACGCTCAACGCGCCGGTGGGGCAGGCCGACGGGACGGTGCGCCGTCCCCACGTCGACATCACGTTCACCGTCAATGTCAACGCCAGGCCGGGCACCCTGAAGCTGACCCCCCACGTCTTCAGCGACAGCGCCGACGGCGAGCTGGTGGGCAAGAGCGCCGACCTCGGCGTGGGGCCGTCGGGGCACCTGACCCTGAGCATCGCCGCGGTGCCCAACCGGGTCAAGCGCGACGACGACGTCACCTATCTGCTCACCGTGAACAACGACGGCAGCGGGCCGTCGACCGGGGTCGACGTGCTCATCACCCTTCCCGACATCCTCGCCTTCTCCAAGACCGAGCGGACCGGGGGGAACGCGGCGCGGAGCAACGCCACCGACCCCGCGCCGAACGCGGTGGTGCTCGACTACGGGGGCTGGTCGATCCCGCCGGCGGGGAGCGCCGGCCCGGGCCGGCTGACCATCGTCTTCAAGGCGCACGTCGTGCCGTCCGCCTACATGGGCCGCTACCCCGTGACGGTGCAGATCACCGAGGCCAACGGCACCGTCAGCCTGGTGCCCGACACCGCTCCGGTCAACATCGACGCGCCCCCGGCGCCGACGCCGTCGCCGTCGCCCTCGCCCAGCCCCTCGCCGACCGCGCGCGGGGCCCACAGACCGAGTCCGTCGCCCACCGGCCGCTGAGCCTGCGCGTGCTATCCTCACCCGTCGCGCTGGCCGGGACGCCCTGGCCCTTCCGGTCGGCCCGGACTCGCGCCGCACGCACCTCGGGAGCTCGCATGTACGCCATCGTCCAGCAGGGGGGGCATCAGTACCGGCTCTCCCCGGGCGACCGCTTCCTCGTCGACCGCCTGGCCGCCGAGGTGGGGTCGATGATCACCCTCGAGCCCGTCCTTCTCCTCGGCGACGCCGACGGTGCCGGTTCGGGCCTCGACGCCGCCAGGGGCGCGCGCGTCGCGGCCACGGTGGTGGGACACCGCCTCGGCCGCAAGCTGCGCGTCTACAAGTACAAGCCGAAGAAGCGCTACCGGCGCACGCGCGGGCACCGCAGCCGCTACACCGAGCTGCAGGTCGAGGCGCTGCTGACCGCCGGGCAGCCGATGCCGGCCGCCGCGGCGAAGGCCGATCCCATCGCAGAGCCGGCGGCGGAGCCGAAGGCCGAGCCCGAGGCGAAGCCGGCGCGGGCGCGTCGTGCGCCGGCGGCCAAGACCCCCGCGCCGGAGCCCGCCGTCGCCGAGAGCGCCCCGGAGACGGCCCCCGAGGTCGAGGCCGGCGGCGACACCGACACGGAGGAGTGACCCGATGGCCCACAAGAAGGGCGGTGGCAGCTCGCGCAACGGGCGCGACAGCGAGGGCCGCCGGCTCGGGGTGAAGCGGAGCGCCGGTCAGCTCGTCCTGGCCGGAACCATCATCGTGCGCCAGCGCGGCACCCGCATCCTCGCCGGCGAGAACGTCGGGGTCGGCCGCGACCACACCCTCTACGCGCTGCGGTCGGGGGCGGTGTCCTTCGACAAGACTCGGGGCGACCGGTCCCGGGCCAACGTGCTCGAGCTGCCCGTCCTCCGGGTCGGCAGCATGGACGCCGAGCCCGCACCGGCCGCCGACTGAGCTGTTCCTCGATGAGGTCGTCCTCGAGGTCGCGGCGGGCGACGGAGGACGCGGATCCGTCAGCTTCCGCCGCGAGCGCTACCAGCCCAACGGCGGTCCCGACGGCGGGGACGGGGGGCGTGGCGGCGACGTGGTGCTGGTCGCCGATGCCCGGCTCAACACCCTCGGCTCGTTCCGCGACCGCCGCCGCTTCCGCGCCGAGAGCGGTCGCGCCGGCGCCGGGGCGCTGAAGGCGGGACGCAACGGCGCCGACCTGGTGCTCGAGGTGCCCGTGGGCACGGTGGTGACCGACCTCGACGAGGAGGTGCAGCTCGCCGACCTCGCCATCGCCGGGCAGCGGGTGGTGGCCTGCCGCGCCGGCCGCGGCGGCCGCGGCAACGCACGCTTCGCCACCGCGGTGCACCAGGCGCCGCGCATCGGCGAGGTCGGCGAGCCGGGGCAGCGGCGGCGCGTCGGCCTGGAGCTGAAGCTCATCGCCGACGTCGGCCTGGTGGGGCTGCCCAACGCCGGCAAGTCGACGTTGCTCGCCGCGCTCACCGCGGCGCGGCCGAAGATCGCCGCCTACCCCTTCACCACCCTCCAGCCCAATCTCGGGGTCGCCGAGCTCGACCACGGCCACACCCTCGTCTTCGCCGACGTCCCCGGACTGATCGAGGGGGCGCACCTCGGCGCCGGCCTGGGGATCGACTTCCTCCGCCACCTCGAGCGGACCCGGGTGCTGGTGCACGTCGTGGACGTCTCGGCGGGGGAGGAGGCCGCTCGCGCGGCGCTCGAGACGGTGCGCGCCGAGCTGGCCTCCTTCAGCCCCGTCCTGGCCGGGCGGGAGCGGCTGGTGGCGCTCAACAAGGTCGACGTCCCCGAGGGCCGCGACGCCGCCGCCGCCCTCGGCGCCGCCGAGCCGGCGGCGCTGGCGATCTCCGCCGCGGGAGGGGAGGGGGTCGAGGAGCTGCTCGCCCGGGCCGGCATCCTGGTCGCCGAGGCGCGGGCGGCGCAGCCGGAGGCGGCGGCGATGGCGGCGATGGCGGCGGACCCGGCCGAGCACCGCGTCTACCGCCACCGGCCGCGGCGCCTCGGCGACGTCACCGTGGTCCGCGAGGAGGACGGCTGGCGGGTGGCCGGCGAGACCCTGGAGCGGGAGGTGGCGATGACCGACCTCAACTCCGAGGAGGCGGTGGCGCGCCTCCAGCGCCGCCTCAAGGTCGCCGGCGTCGACGGCGCCCTCGCCACCGCGGGGTGCGTCGAGGGCGACACCGTGCGCATCGGCCGCGCCGAGTTCACCTACGCCGAGGACCCGGCGGGGTGACCGAGCCCGGTCGGGTGGTGGTCCTCGGCGGCACCTTCGACCCCATCCACCTCGGCCACCTCGCCGCCGCCGAACAGGCCCGCGACCTCGCCGGCGCCGACGAGGCCTGGCTGATCCCGGCCAACACCCCGCCCCACCGCGGGGCGACGATGGCGAGCTCCGCCGACCGCCTCGACCTGGTGCGCGCCGCCGCCGCGGGCCGACCTCGGATGCGGGTCCTCGATCTCGAGCTGCGCCGGCCCGGCCCCTCGTACACCGCCGACACCCTCGCCGAGCTCGCCGCCGGCCACCCCGGGACGGAGATCTGGTTCGCGCTGGGCACCGACGCCGCTCGCGACATGGCCACCTGGCACCGCCGCGAGGAGGTCCTCGAGAGCGGCCGGTTCCTCCTGCTCAACCGCGGCGGGGTGGGGGAGGTGGACGCCGAGGAGGCCGCCCTGCTCGGCTTCCACCCGGAGCGCACCCGGATCGTCCACATCGACTCTCCCCCGATCAGCGCCACCGAGGTGCGGCGCCGGGCGGCGCTCGGCTTGCCGACCGACGGGCTCGTGCCCCCCGCGGTGGCCCGGCTGATCGCCGAGCGGGGCCTCTACCGGGCGGTCGCGGGCTCCGGGCCGCCGTGGGATAATCGGGCCGGATGAGTCCCAGCGAGCTCGCAGCCCTGATCGCGGAGGCCGCCGCCGACCGCAAGGCGCGCGACGTGGTGATCATCGACCTCGCCGGCAAGACCACCATCGCCGACTTCTTCGTGATCTGCGAGGGCGACACCGACCGCCAGGTTCGTGCCATCGCCGACCGGATCGAGGAGGCCTGCCGCCAGGTCGGGATCCGTCCGCTCTCGGTCGCCGGGCTGAAGGACGCCTCCTGGGCGTGCCTCGACTACGACGCGGTGGTGGCGCACATCTTCCTCCCCGGCGAGCGCGTCTTCTACGACCTCGAGGGCCTCTGGCAGGCGACCCAGCGCAGCCGCGAGGTGGGCTGAGCCGGGCGCAGCCTCAGCCGACGGCGGGGTCCCCCGCGGGCTGGACCAGGATGTCGGCGACATGGTGGATGCCGATCCCCAGGGCGACCACCGCGGCGGCGCAGATGGCGAGCAGCACCCCCTGCTCGACGCGGTGCATGCGGCGGCCGCCGACCGCCTCGACCGGAGCCACCACCAGGCCGAGCAGCACCCCGGCGAGGAAGCCGCCGAGGTGCACCCAGTTGTTCACGTTGGCGACGAAGTTGAACAGGCTGAGGATCACCACGAAGACGCTGTAGCCGATCGCGTACTGGCGGATCGAGCTGGCGATGCCGACGGGGACGTTCTTCCCCTGGACCCGGCCGAGCATCACCAGCAGCCCCATCAGCCCGAGGATGCCGCCGGAGGCGCCGAGGCCGGGGGCGGCGCCGGTCAGCCCGGTGGCGGTGCAGGCGATCCAGAAGAGGTCGCCGAGTGCCGCGGTGAGCAGGAAGGTGCCGACCAGCACCAGCCGCCCGTAGAGCTGCTCGACGAGGCCGCCGAGGAGGAAGAGGGCCGCCGAGTTGCCGAGGATGTGGAGGATGTTGGTGGGGTCGTGGAGGAAGTCGCTGGTGACCAGCCGCCACCAGTTGTCGAGGGTCGGGCCGCAGTCGACGGTGACCCTCCCCGAGCACACCGCCCCGAGGTCGATCTCGGTCACCGGGGCGCCGCCGTGGACCTTGCCGAGCACCGCCTTCTCGACGAGGTAGGCGACCACCAGCAGGCCGATCAGGGTGTAGGTGCACACCGGCCGGCGCACCATCGCCTGGCGGGTCGGCGAGGTGTACCCGGCGGCGACGGTCTGGCGCTCGGCGAGGTCGACCGTCGCCAGGGTCGGCGCCGGCCGTCCCTGCTGCAGCGAGCGGACGTGGTGGCGCAGCTCGGCGACGCTCGGGAGGCCGCGCGCGAGGGGCAGCAGCGGCTGCACCGCGCCCGCCTGGTCGACCGCCACCGCGCCGACGCGCACCGCTCCCGAGGCGGCCGGCGGTGCGGCGGGCCGGGGCACGGTGCCGAAGGCGACGAGCAGGATGTCGCAGCGCTCGGCGCCCTGGGCGCTCAGCCGCGACTCGCCCCAGCGCATCGCCGCCTGGCGCCGCTCCTCGAGGTCGCGCGCCGCCGCGGCGGGGTCGTCGGGGGGACGGTAGATGCCGACGAAGGCGGCGCGCGTGCCGGTCCAGGCGGCGGCGCCGAAGGGGTAGGCGCCGCCCAGCTCGCCGAGCCGCGCGTCGCGCGGCTCGATGAGGCGGAGGTGGTACCGGGTGACGAGCTCGAGGCCGATGGCGAGCGCCAGGGGCGGGGGCTCGGTCGCCGGGCTCGCCGGGTCGGGCCCCGGGGTCTCGTGCACCCGGGCAGTGTATCCGCGGGCTGCTACGGCGTCGTCGGCGGTGGCGGGTTGGCGGTCGGGGCGGGCGCCGGCGGGCTCTGCGGCGAGGTGGGGCCGACGTACCGGCACGGATTGGCCTGGTCGGCGGCGGGGCCGTAGTAGTAGCAGCCGGTGCCGCCGGTGGCGTCGGGACTGCCGGTGCCCGGCGCGGGCACGGTGCCCGGCGGCGGGCCGGTCGTGCCGGGCAGGTAGAAGACGGCGTCGTCGCCGGGGCCGGTGGCGGTCACGTCGTTGGGCCGCGGGTACCAGTCCTTGGAGGCGTCGGCGAGCGCCTGGCTCATGTACGAGTGCCAGATCGGCGCGGCGCCGGTGATGCCGGTCGAGCCCTCGAGGTGGCCGCAGTGGTCGTCCTTCGGCTGCAGGCCGAAGTGGGCGAGGTCGTTGGGACTCAGCGGGTCGTCGAGCTGGTCGCCGAGGCGGCCGCGCACATCGGCGCGGGCGCGGTCGGAGGGCTTGAGGCAGGAGCCGGAGGGGTTGCCCACCCAGACCACGTTGACCAGCGTCGGCGTCCATCCCAGCGTCCAGTTCGCGGAGAAGAACTCGGTCGTTCCGGTCTTCGCGCTCACCCGCCGGTCCGGGAGGGTGAGGTCCCCGTGGGGACCGAAGGCGGAGTAGCGGTTGGCGTCGTTGCTGGTGATCTCGCTGATGATGAAGGCGGCGTTGGCGGGCATCACGCGCCGCCCCTGGTCCTTGGCGTCGAGTGCGTAGAGCACCTTGCCGCGCGCGTCGGTGACGCGGACCACCGGGGTGGGGTCGTGGTGGACGCCCATGTCGGCGATGGTGCTGATGCCGTTGGCCATCTCCAGCGGGCTGACGCCGTAGGTGAGACCGCCGAGGGTGGCGGCGAACTGGTTCGGCTTGGGCCGGTTCTTGGGGCTGCTCAGCGAGTTGAGCCCGGCGGCGATCTCCAGGTCGGTGATGGTGGGGATGCCCACCGCCGCCTCGACCTTCACCGCGGGGATGTTGTAGGAGTTGCCGAGGCAGCGCGCCAGCGCGCACACGCCGTGGAAGCTGTGGTCGTAGTTGTGCGGCGAGTAGCCGCTGTTCGAGCCGTCGTCGAGGCGGATCGGCCCGTCGACGATCGGCGTCGTCATCGTGAACTTCCGCGTCGCGATCGCCGTGGTGTAGGTGAACACCTTGATCGTCGACCCCGGCTGCAGCGGGCGCGTCGCCATGTTCAGCTGGCCGACTCCGGGGTTGTTCGGGTCCCAGGCGCCGACCATCGCCAGCACCGCGCCGTTGCGCGGGTCCATGCTCACCAGCGCGCCGTCGTGGGCGTTGTAGCGCTCGTAGATCTTGGCGATGCCGTCGTGGACGCTCTTCTCGGCGATCGCCTGCTTCTTGGGGTCGAGGGTGGCGATGATCGTCCAGCCGCCGGGCTTGATGTAGGCGTCGCCGAAGTGCTGGTCGAGGTACTGGCGCAGGTAGACGATGAAGTTGGTGACCGCCGGCTCACTCTCGCCCGCGGTGTGGAACACCAGCGGCTCCTGGTAGGCGAAGTCGGCCTGCTGCTGGGTGATGTCGCCGTTGTTCACCATCGCCTGGAGCACGACCTGCTGGCGCGCCTTGGAGTTGGCGTTGACGGTCTGCCCCACGGGATGATCGAGGGGATTGAGGAAGACCGGCGAGTTGGGCAGACCGGCGAGCATGGACGACTCGGCGAGATCGAGGTCGCGCGACTTCTTCTCGAAGTACGTCTGCGCCGCCGACTCGATGCCGATCGAGTGGTTCCCGAAGGACACCCGGTTGAGATACATCTCGAGGATCTGGTTCTTCGAGAAGTTGTTCTCGATCTCGATCCCGAGGATCAGCTCCTTCACCTTGCGGTCGAGCGAGCGCTCGGGGGAGAGGAAGCTGATCTTGGCGAGCTGCTCGGTGATCGTCGACGCGCCCTGGGTGGCGCCGGTGTGGCGGACGTCGTCCCACCCCGCCTTGACGATGCGGGGCAGGTCCCACGAGCCGTTCTCGTAGAAGTGCCGGTCCTCGACGTCGACGGTGGCGAGCTTCACCCAGCGCGACACCTGGTCGAGGGCGATGTGCTGGTGTCGGTTGCCGTTGTCGTGGAGCAGGCCGATGAGGGTGCCGTTGGCGTCGACCACGCGGGAGTCGAGCGGCGGCTCCATCCCCGCGAGCGTCTGGGCGTCGGGCAGCCCGGTCTTGTACCCCTGGTAGGCGGCGTAGACCGCGGCGACGCCGGCGAGGCCGCAGCCGCAGATCACCGCGAGGATGATGAGAGCGACCCGCAGCGCCCGCATCTGCGGGGTGCGGCGCTGGCGGATCCGGCCTCCGGGGGCGGCGCTGGCGCGCTGGCGGCGGGCCCGCGGCGGCCCCAGCGGCACCCGTGGCGGCAGCCCGGTGCGGGCGCTGCGCCGCTGCCGGCGGACTCCGGGGGGCAGCACCTCGCCGCGGCGCCGAGTCGGCGGGGGCGGGATCGGGCCGGGAGGCCCGGGGCGGGCGGGGAGGGGGCGGTCGTTGAAGCGTCGCATGTGATTGGGGGGAGCGCCGAGGTCGCCTCCGGGGTGCCCGGAGCCGCGAGGGTCAGCGCGGGCGGTGGGCGACCGCCAGGATGTAGAGGGCCAGTACAACGCCGAGGATCAGGAGGCCGGTGACCACCAGCCCCATCCCCTCCTCGATCCAGAAGGGTCCGACCCGACGGCGGCCTGGGTAGCCTTCGTCGAGCGGGACGTCTGCCATGCGCGTGACGGTACCACGATGGCCCTTTCCGCCTCCCCGCGGTGACGGGTCGCAGCGATCCCATGACGGACGGGTGCGGTTCCCGGACATGGCGGGGGCCGGTGGAAGACTCACTCCTCATGGCCACCCTTCCCACCGCGCACGCCGCCGCGCCCACCGTCGCCTACCCGCCGGTCCCCCGGAGCGTGGAGGCGACCGGCCTCCCCTTCAGTTTCCTCTGCGACCTGGTGCTGAAGGTCCTCTACTTCCACGGCGGCATGCTCGGCGGGGACATCGCCCGCCACGTGCGCGTGCCCTTCTCCCTGGTCGAGCAGACGCTCAAGTTCCTCGCCGACGAGGGCTACTGCGCGAGCACGGGGGTGAGGATGGCCTCGCTCGACGCCGGGGAGTCGATCGCCACCGGGATGCAGTTCCTGATCAGCAGCGGCGGCCGCGCCCGCGCCCGCGAGCTGATCCAGCTCAACCAGTACGCCGGCCCGGCGCCGGTGCCGGTCGAGGCCTACGCCGCCGTCGCCCAGCACCAGGCGGCCGCCGACCTCCACATCGGCTCCGAGGCGCTCCACGGCGTCCTCGACCACCTCGTGCTCTCCGAGGACCTGATCGGCCGGCTCGGCCCGGCGCTCAACGCCCGCCAGGCGATCTTCCTCTACGGCCCGCCCGGCAACGGCAAGACCTCGATCGCCGAGTCGTGCGCCGGACTGATGGGCGACCCCTTCTTCGTCCCCCACGCCCTCTACGTCCACGGCGAGGTGATCCGCTTCTTCGACCCGCTCCACCACCTCGAGGTGAGCCACGGGCTGCCGGTGCACGACCGCCGCTGGCAGCTGGTCGAGCGCCCCGTGGTCAAGGCGGGCGGCGAGCTCCTGCCCCGGATGCTCGACCTCGGCTACGACCCCCAGCTCGGCTTCTACGAGGCGTCGCTCCAGCTCAAGGCGAACGGCGGCCTCTTCCTCGTCGACGACTTCGGCCGCCAGCAGCACATGCAGCCGTCCGACCTGCTCAACCGGCTGATCGTGCCCCTGGAGAAGGGGGTCGACCACCTCAACATCGCCCGCGCCGGAACCAGCATCGCGGTGCCCTTCACCACGCTGCTGATCCTCTCGACCAACCTGAAGCCGAGCGACCTCATGGACGAGGCCTTCCTCCGCCGGGTGCGCTTCAAGGTGATGGTCCCCGACCCCACCGAGGACGAGTACCGGGAGATCTGGCACCGCGAGTGCCTCCGCGCCGGCGTGAGCTGGGACCCCTGGGCGGTCGAGGAGCTGCTCGAGCGCCACTACCGACAGGCGGGCCGCGCGATCCACGGCGTCCACCCCCGCGACCTCCTCGATCACGTCGTCCACGCCGCCCGCTACCGCGGCGAGGCCCCGCACCTCAACGCCGTGACCATCGATCTCGCCTGCGACACCTACTTCGTCCACGCCGCCGAGGGCTGGTAGGAGCGACACGCTTGGGGGCCTCCCGGACCGCACGGCGGCCTATACTGCGGCTGCCCTGCGGGCGGTCGACCCTGGGGCGGTAGCTCAGCTGGGAGAGCGCTGCCCTCGCACGGCAGAGGTCAGGGGTTCGAATCCCCTCCGCTCCACTTCGGGGGTCCGAAAGGGCCGGTGGCTACGCCGACTAGGCGTGGGACGAGGATCGTGCCGCGGCCCGACCCGCCGGTGTGATCCTCAAGTACCCGACGTCACCCATGCTGAGTTGATCCCCGAGCGCGTCCCATCCTCGCCGAACCTCGTCGACGACGCCTTCCGCAGACGTGACGGCATTCGGAGGCTCGCAGAATGGATGTGCCTCGGCCAGTCCTCGGCCGACGAGCTCGCCCACGATCCGCAGGACGGTCTGCTCGAGGAGGTCATACGGAGCGCCGGGGCAGCTGTCCCGGACCGCATCGAGGATCCACGCGATATCACAATCATCACTGTCCAGATCAGCCAGGACCGCGTGCACCAGAGGTTCGAGTTCGGGCGTCATGACGTCACCTCAGTGATCCGTGAAGTGGAACTTGATCTGCTTCTGTGTGAAGCCGGGGATGTTGATGTCGACCGCCGGCGACGTTCCTCCCCCGGCATTGGGACGGAACCCGATCCGAGTGCCATCAGGACATTGAACCAAGGTGCCGCCCTTCTGATAGGTACGGGTCGTGACATCCCGTCCACCAGCGCTGATGGTATCGAAGAGCGCCCGCGCATCATCCACGTTTCCGACGATCGTGTGTGTCCGAACCGCGGCCGTGTCGCCGTAGATGAGTCCCGGCCGGATGAGCTCCCGGACGATCCTGTCGGTGCGGCTGACCGCGACGGATGAAGCATCAAGGTCCAGGCCGGACGCCTCGGCTGCGATCTCCCCCACGAGCTTCTCACCAACGGCCTGCACGGCGCCGAAGACCATGGGTATCTGCTCGCTGCGCCTGGCGTCCTCAGCGCGCTGCACGTCGGCGAGGAAGGGAGCACATCCGCGGAAGCAGGCGGCGAACTGACCGCCACCTCGGTCAGCAGCGGTGACGTACCTGAATGTGTAGCCGATGTGGCAATCGAGCAGGCCCGTGGTGCCGTGCCGGGCGCATGCCCGATAGTAGGCGCGTTCGGCGGAGGTTCCCTGCGGGTCGACGAGCGAGCAGTCGTCTCTCTTCCCGAAGAGCCGATCCAACCACGATGCATTGGTGTACACCTGAGCCAGCGTGCCCGTTGAAAGGTGCACCGAGGGATGGTGTGGACCCGCCGCAGAGATGCGGTGAGGCGGGGTTGAGACGTGGCTCGCCGGCGCGGCGTTGGTGGCGGCGAGTGAGAGCATCAGCACGGCGCTGGTGAACATCGGCTGCGTCCTCGATGCGGCGGGCGTCCCGTTCCCCCTTCGGTCTCCGCCTGCATGTGACGACTCCGGTACCTGCTTCCTACGCTGGGAGCATTCCCGCGAACCCGACCCAGCTTCCGTCCGGATGCGGACGCCCGGGCATGGCTCAGCGGCGCGCCTCTGGTGAAATAGGTGTGCGAGTCACAGCCCATCACGTCGTCGAATGTGGTGCCCTTCCGACGCAAGCACCCGCTGATCTCCGGCGCGAGCAACTGGCGCGCGCTCGGGGTCACCCTCGACGCCCGTGGCGGCCGCCAGGGCGGTTGCATAGCCGCCGAGGCCTTCC
>DATARS010000170.1:0-5855 GCA_036269455.1 Candidatus Dormiibacterota bacterium
CGGACTTGTAGACGTAGTCGGTGCAGGCGTCGACGTCGAGACCGATGTTCCCCCACACCTCCTCGGCGAGGAAGCGGTCGCGCATCAGGTAGCAGGCCTCGACACAGAACTCCTCGCGCTCGTCGCGCTCCTTCTGGGTGAGCTGCGGGTAGTAGTCGCGGAGCGAGAGCCGGCCGAAGGCGACGTGACGCGCCTCGTCCTGCATCACGTAGGCGACCACCGAGCGGCCGAGTGGATCCTGGGCGATGTCGCGGATCAGGCCGAAGGCGGCGAGCGCGAGGCCCTCGATGAGCACCTGCATGCCGAGGTAGGTCATGTCCCACCGGCTGTCGGTGATGACATCGTCGAGCAGCGCCTTGAGGTGCGGGTTGATCGGGTACGCGAGCTCCAGCTTCTCATGGAGGTAGCGCGAGTACGCCTCGACGTGGCGCGCCTCGTCCATCACCTGGGTGGCGGCGTAGAACTTGCTGTCGATGTCGGGCACGGTCTGGACGATCTTCGAGGCGCAGATCAGTGCGCCCTGCTCGCCGTGGAGGAACTGCGAGAACTGCCAGGCGGCGCCGTGGTGGCAGACCTCCGCGCGCGCCTTCTCGTCCATCGCGTCCCAGATCGGCGAACCGTAGAGGGGCACGTACATCTCCGGCGCCTGCAGGGGGTTGGAGTGGTCGACCTGATGCGACCAGTCGATCCGCTCCTGGGCGTTCCACTGCAGCTTCTTGCCCTTCTCGTAGAGGTTGAGCAGCTTGTCGCGCCCCTCGTCGTACTCCCAGTTGAAGACGGTGACGTTCCCGCCGGCGATCTCCCAGCGGGTCTGGTCCACCGGAAGCGTGTAGGCGCGGGTGCTCATGGTCGTATCCCTCTCGTGCAGTTCACGCGGTGGCCTCCTCGAGGCCGGGGTGATCGAGGATCCGCTGCATCTCCTCCTGCACCGCGCGGCGGTGGAGGAGGGCGAGCATCTGGTCGACGATGGGAAGGCCGCGGTGGACGAGATCGCGCAGCGTCTGGGGGTCGTAGCGGCCCAGCACGGGACCGACGACCCGGGCGATCTCCTCCTGGACGATGCGCTCGACGGCGTCGCGGTAGAGGGCCAGGTTCTCGAGAGAGAACCCGCCCTCGGGGGTGAAGCCGGCGCGGCGACCGGCGACGACGAGGTCGAGGAAGCGGAGATCGGAGGCGGTCGGGGGACCCTCGGCGCTGATCATCCGCAGCCGCCGCAGCGTCTCGATGTCCTCGTCGCTGAGGCAGCCGGCGTGGGCGGAGAACTCCTCGGCGGAGGCGGCCGGGTCGGGTTCCTCGAGCAGGCGGCCGGCCATCTGGAGGGTGCTCAGCTCCTCGAGGGGCAGCTCGCCCCAGCGGTCGAGCACGCCGCCGATGGCCCGCAGCGAGAGGCGGAGCTCCTGCTGCACGGTGCGGATCCAGGCGACCCGGCGCACCGTCGACTCGGCGTACCGCGCCTGGTTGCCGGCGGTCTTCCGCGACGGCGGGAGCAGCCCCTGCTGCGCGTAGAAATGGATGGTGGGAGCGCTCACCCCGGTGAGCCGGACCAGGTCGCGCATGCGCAGCGGGTGGGCCTCGGCCATGCCTGGAGCCTTGCATGGCACCCACCAATTGTCAAGTGGCACTTGACGTTGTGGGTGGGGCCCGGGCCGGGGCGGCGTTGAGCCCTTTTACGTGGATGGCGCGCCCCGAAGACTTGACAGTATGACTAGTATCTTTTATCATCGAGTCGCCGGCTGGCCGTACCGCCGGCGGGAGAGACGGAGGGTTCGACAGACATGGGTCCGGTTCTTCTCGTCCTGCTGCTGGTGGCCATCCTCTTCGGGGCGGGGGCCGCGGTCCACATGCTCTGGTGGGTCGCCGTGATCGCCCTGGCCCTCTGGCTCGTCGGCTTCGCCGCCCGGCCCCGCGGAGGCCGCTGGTACTACTGGTAGATCCCGCTCCTCGCGGACGACTGTTCCCTGCTCCGCGGCCCCGGCGCCTCCATTCCCCCCGGAGGCGACCGGGGCCGCCTTCGTCTACCGTGGGCGGGTGCAGCGGCTCCGGGTCGTCCACCTCCTCCCCGCGCTGGGGGTGGGGGGCAGCGAGCGGCTGATCCTCGAGCTCTGCGCCCACCTCGATCCCGAGCGCCACGAGCAGCACATCGTGCTGAGCCGCGCCACCTCGGTCACGCCGTGGTGGCCCGCGTCGCTCGAGCCGGCGACGCCGGTCCACCTCGCGCGCGGGCGGGTGCCCGAGGTGCTCGCCGCGATCGGCCCGGCGGTGGTGCATGCGGCCTGGTGGGGGGTCGACGACCCGGCGCTCCGCCTCCTCGTCGCCGGTGCCGGCGGGCCGCCGGTGGTGCTCTCGGCGACCGACGGACACGAGCCGCTGCGCGGCCCGGCGATTCGGGCGACGGTGTTCTGCTGCGCCGCGCAGCGGGACGCCGTGGCGGCGCCGCCGGAGCCGAGCACGGTGATCCACAACGGCATCAGCCCGCCGTCGCCGGTCACCGCCGCGGAACGGCTCGAGGCGCGCAACCGGCTCGGGCTCGACGGTGGCGCCGAGGTGGCCGTGGTGATGGTCCGCCTCCAGCACGACAAGGTGAACGCCGCCGGGTTCGACGCGCTGGCGACGCTGCTGCGCGAGCGTCCCGCGGCGACGGCGCTGGTGCTCGGCAGCGGTGACCGCCTGGCCGCCTGGCGCCGTCGCGCCGGGGTGGCGGGGTTGTGCGACCGGGTGCGCCTCCTCGGCCTGGTGCCACATCCGCGCACCCACCTCGCCGCCGCCGACCTGTTCCTCCACCCGGTGCGCCGCGACACCTTCCCCTACGCCGTGCTCGAGGCCCTCGGCATCGGGCTCCCGGTGGCGGCCCTCGACCTGCCGGGATTGCGGGAGATGTGTGGCGATGCGGCGGTGTTCGCGCGGACGCCGGTCGAGCTCGGTCGTGCCGCCGCCGCGGTCCTGGCCGACCCGGGCCGGCGTGCGCTGATGGCGACCGAGGGGATGGCACGCGCCGGCCTGTTCACCGCCGCGCAGACCGCGACCGCCTACGCGCAGGTCCTCGAGGCGGCCGCTACCCCTTGCCCTTGATCCACTCCACGTCGCCGTAGAAGCCGGGGTCGTGGGGGTTGTTCACGTACTGGGCGTACTGCCGCCGGCTCTCGCCGATCGTCGTCGAGGCACCGTGGCCGGGGAGCACCACGGTCTCGTCGTCGAGCGGATGCAGGTGGTCGACGATCGACCGGATCAGCGTCTCGAGGTCGCCGGAGGCGGAGGTCTTCCCGGGGCCGCCGCGGAAGAGGGTGTCGCCGCTGATCACCGCGCGGCCGATGCGCAGGCTGATGCTCCCGGGAGTGTGGCCGGGGGTGTGCAGCACCTCGATCGCCTGGCCGCCGACCGGCACGGTGGCGCCGTGGTCGAGGCGGCCGTCGATGCGCTCCGCGGGGATCCGGATCTCCTTCGCCCCGACCAGCACCGGCGCGCTCGTGGCGGTGCGCACCGCGTCGTAGCTGCTCCAGTGGTCGGGGTGCCAGTGGGTGACGATGATCGTCCTCACCCCGCCGTCGGCGGCGATGGCCTCGAGCAGCTGCCCCTCCTCGACCGGCATGTCGACGAGCACCGACTCGCCGCGCGCGAGGTCGCGCACGAGGTAGGCGTTGTTCTCGTAGGGACCCATCGGCCCCACCTTGACGATGCGGACGTCGCCGTCCTCGAAGGTCTCGAACCCGCTCAACGCCGTGCCCTCCCGGGACGAGCCGGGGCCAGGCCCTCGGCCCGCAGCCTCGCCTTGTGCGCCCGCTTCTGCGTCTGATACTCGGCCAGCTCCTCGGCGGTGGTGACGTCGCCGAGGGTGGGCCAGGTGGGCAGTGCCGCCTCGATGCCCCTGGGCCGCACCCCGTACTGATGCTCGAGGAGGCGGAGCACGCTGCGCACCTTCATGTCCCCGAAGCCGGGGAGGGCGGCGAGCCGCCGGCGCAGCTCGGCCGCGTCGTCGACGCCGCGCCAGATCGCCTCGGCGTCGCCGCCGTACTCGGCGGCGAGGTGGGCGGCCAGCGCCTGCACCCGCTGCGCCATGGCGGTGGGGAAGCGATGGATGGCGGGCCGCTCGGCGAAGCTCGCGGCGAGCCGCTCGGGGTCCATGGCCGCGAGCTCACCGGCGTCGATGGTGCCGACACGCCGGATCATCTCCAGGGGACCGGCGAACGCCTTCTGCACGGTCACCTGCTGGTCGAGTACGAAGCCGATGAGCATCGCGGTCGGGTTCTCGGCGAGGAGCCGGTCGGCCTCCTCGTCTCCCGTCCAGGGCAGCGAGCGTGGCCTCGCCGCCGCCCTCGGGCCGGTGGGTCGGGCGGAGCTGGTCATGCCCCAAGGGTACGCGTCCGCCTCTACACTCGGTGCCTCCAGGGGGAGGGCTGCCGGGGGGCGGGGGAGCCGCCGGCACAGGGGGGGAACTCCCCACCAGAGTGGGTGCGCCGGCGCGCAGAGGATGGAAGATGGGGTGGGTCGGACGACTCCTCGGGCACCCGAACGGGACGGTGGCGGTGCGTCTGCCCGCCGACCTCGCCGAGGCGCTCGACAACCGGGAGGGCGGCCGGGGGCTCGACGACGCGGTGGAGCGGGTGCTCCGCGCCCATCTCGCCGGCGGCTGCCGGGCGGTGCCCGACGACACCGAGCGGATGCCGTTCTGGCTCTCGCGCCGTGACGCACCGGTCGGCGACATCGAGGGGGAGCTGCGCGGGCGCATGGCGCAGCGGCGGGCGGCCGAGGCGGAGGCGGAGTCGGAGGACGACTCGGTGCCGCCGCGCCGTCCCCCGAGCCCGCGGAGCCGGCGCCCCAGCCGGGGCTGAGCGGTGGTCCCGGGGAGGCCGGCGCCCCGCCCGCTGCGGGGATTCCTCCCCGCATTCGTCGCGCTGCTGGTGGTGATCGCCTACGGCACCGCGGGCTACATGCTGGTGGAGCGCTTCGGCCTCCTCGACGCCCTCTTCATGACGGTGATCACGATCACCACGGTCGGCTACGAGGAGGTGCATCATCTCGACGCGGCGGGCCAGGGGTTCACGATCTCGCTGATCATCTTCGGCGTCGCCGGGTTCCTCTACACCTTCGGCGTCCTGGTGGACCAGCTGACCAGCGGAGGCTGGCGGGAGTTTCGGAGGTACCGGCGGATGGACAGCCAGCTGCGGGCGCTCCGCGACCACGTCATCGTCTGCGGCTACGGCCGCACCGGCCGGCAGGTGGTCAGGGACCTGGAGAAGGCCGGCAACCGCTACGTGGTGGTGGAGATGAACCCCGCCCCCCTCGAGAACGTGCAGCGCGACCGCCGGCTCTGCGTCATCGGCGACGCCGCCAACGACGAGGTGCTGCACCTCGCGGGCATCGACCGCGCTCGGGCGCTGGTGAGCGCGGTCGACAGCGACGAGCGCAACGTCTACATCGTCCTCACCGCGCGCTCGCTCAACCCCACGCTCTTCATCGTGGCGCGGTCCTCGTACCCGGACTCGATCCCCAAGCTGGAACGGGCCGGCGCCGACCGGGTGGTGAGCCCCTACACCACAACCGGCCGGCGGATGGCGGCGCTCGCGCTGCAGCCGGCGGTGGTCGACGTCATCGACATGGTCACCCGCGAGGGCGGCTCGATGGCGATCGAGGAGCTCGTCGTCCCCGACTCGGTGCGGCTCACCGCGGGGATGCTGCGCCGGTCGGGTGCGCTCCTGCTCGCGGTGCGCGGCGCCGGCGGCCGGCTCAGTGTCGGGCTCGAGGACGAGGCGCCGCTCGCACCCGGCGACCTGCTGGTGGTGCTGGGCACCCCCGAGCAGCTCACCAGCCTGGCGACCACGCTCACCCCACGGAGCGCCTCGGCCTAGGTTCAGGCGACG
>DATARS010000171.1:0-18357 GCA_036269455.1 Candidatus Dormiibacterota bacterium
CGGCGAGAGCGCGGTCGCCGGCGCCACCGTGGACGATGAGGGCCTGCCCCGCCACCGCTCAGCGGCGAGGGGCGGGGGCGCCGTCGCTCAGGACGCAGGCGAAGAGCCCGGTGATCGAGTCCGGCGCGGGGAACCCGGCGAGGTCGGCCACCATGACGAGGTGGCCGCCGCCCGCGGCCTCGCGCCGGCGCTTGAAGAGGGCGAGCGCCTCGTCGTCGGCGGCCTTCTCGGTCAGCCCGAAGACCTCCCCGTCGCAGACCAGGGTGAGGATCTCCTTGCGCTCGCGGCGGGCCACGGCCACCCCGACCGGGCGCGCCTCGACCAGGCGCTCGGCGATCGGCCCCGCCGATGCCCGGGCGACGCCGAGGATGAGCGCGGGGAGGTCGCCGCCCGCGCCCATGCTCTCCGGCGAGGCGCCGTGCCAGGCGGCGGTGGCGCTCAGGGCGTCGACCGCGCTCGCCGGGACCGAGCCGAAGCCGATCACGGCCCCGTCGGGGAGGAGGTCGGCGACCATCTCCCCGGCGACGACGCGCAGCTCCGGGGAGGCCGCAACCGCCGGCGCGGCGGCGCTCACCGTGTAGCGGCCGCGGCGCCCGTCGGGCAGCTCGACCTCGCCGCGGGTCTGGTCGCCGGGGGCCTTGGCCTCGAGATGGGCGACCACGGCGGTGAGCGCCAGCCCGAGCACCCGGCTGCGGTTGCGGTCGATCTCCCCGGGCTCGTCGCCGTCGAAGACGAGGAAGGCGGGCAGCAGCTTCTCCGACTCCGGCCAGCCGTGGCGCCGGGCGCGGTCGGCGTCCGGGGGGATGGCGTCGGTGGCGAGCAGCAGCGCGCAGCTCCCCGCCGGCGGTCCCTCGGCACCGCCGAGCTCCGCCGGTCCCGCCGCCGAGGGGGTGAGCAGCAGCCCGGGGCGGGTCTCGCCGCCGCCGAGCACGGTCGCCAGCCACGCCGCGCGCTCCGAGCCGACCCGGAGCTCGAGGGCGAGTGGCGCGTCCTCGGCGAGCGACTCCCACGGCTTCGCCGTCGCGAAGGCGAGCGCCTCGACGCTGAGCCGGTGGCGGTCCGCGGCCGCGGGCGGCGCGGCCACCGGGGCGCGGCCGCCCAGATGGGCGACGTGGGCGTCGAGGACGTCCTCGGACTCGTCGTCGAGCGGCTGCTCGACCACCTCGACCTCGCCGGTGAGCTCGAAGAGCCGCAGCTGGCGGCGCAGCCGCTCACCCAGCGACGGAGCGCAGTGGAGCCGGCCGGGCAACTCCTGGACGGGGAGGTCGGGACGGCCCGAGGCGAGCTGGAGGGCCTGCACCAGGGAGCGGTCCTCGTCCTCGGCGAGGCGCGCGCCGAGGATGTCTCCGGTGCGCGAGTCGCGCACCAGGGTGGCGACCACGCGGCGATCGGAGTCGGGAACGGTGATCGTCCCCGAGAGGTCTCGCTGGAGGATCACCCACCCTGATCCGAGCCCGGTCGCTCCCATCGCCGTCCACCTCCTCGCGCCTGATGCAGGCCGCGATCGTACAGGGCGGATGGCACGAGGCCCGCGGTGTCAACTGCGAGCGGCCCTCGGGCCTCCGGACTCGGTGACATGATCGGCGCTCTGATCCACGAGGCGGCGACCGCGCGCACCGACGACTTCGAGGCGGCCCTGGTCACCCAGACGCCACGGCTGCTGGGCATCGCCCACGCCATCCTCCGCGACGCCGGCGAGGCCGAGGACGCGGTGCAGGAGACCTGGGAGCTCGCCTGGCGATCGTGGGACCGGCTCCGTGACCCCGAGCGCCGAGGCGCCTGGCTGCGGACCATCTGCGTGCGCCGCTGCGTGCGCCGGCAGCGGGGCCTGCGCATCCGGCGGCACGCCGAGGCGCACGCCGACGTCGACACCGCCGGGTCGCTCTGCGGCGGCTACGGACGGGTGGAGTGGGAGCTCGCCCTGGTCCGCCTCAGCGTCCGCCAGCGCGCCGTGCTCGTGCTCCACTACCAGCTCGGCTACACCCTCGACGAGTGCGGCGTCCACCTCGGCTGCCGCCCCGGGACGGTGCGCCAGCACCTCGCCCGCGCCCTCGCCAAGCTGAGGACCAGCCTCGATGGCTGACCACGACCGCCTCGAGCGCGGCCTCCGCGAGCACCTCGACCAGGCCCTGCCGCTCGCTCCCGGCGCCGCCGACCGGGTGGTCGCCGCGGTGCGCGCCCGCACCGCCGGCCGCCGCCGCCGCTCGCCGCTGCCGGTGCTCGCCGGGCTGGCCACCGGGGCGGTCCTCGCCGGGGTGCTCGGCGCGGCGCTCTGGTCGCGCGCCACGGCGCCGCCCCCGGCGGTGCCGGCGCCGGGCGTCTCGGCGCTGCTCGGCGGACCCGCCGACCCGAGCGCCGGCGGCGGCCTGATCGTCGACGACGTGGCCTTCGGGACCGCGCTGCGCGGCTGGGTGGTGGGCACCCGCTGCGACGCCGCCGGCGCCTGCGTTCTCGCCGTCCGGGGCACCGCCGACGGGGGTCGCACCTGGAGCCCCGCCGCCACCGTCCACGCCGACGCCCCCGCGGCCGGTGGCGGCGCGCGCATCGCCTTCACCGGCGACCGCACCGGCTTCGTCGCCGACCACGGCCTCTGGGCCAGCACCGACGGCGGGGCGAGCTGGCATCCGACCGGGCTGGCCGATGTGATCGGGGTGGCCCCGGTCGGCGCCTCGGTCTGGGCGCTCGAGTCCTGCGCGACCGCGGCGCCCTGCCCGGTGCGGCTGCAGACCTCCGCCGACGGCGGCCGGACCTGGTCCGCCGCCACCGCCGTGGCCGGCCTGGCCGGCCCGCGGGCGACGATGGTCCGGGTGAGCGCCACCGACGCGTTCGTCGCCGCCGCGGCCGCCACGCCCTCGGGCTCGCGTCTCGCCGCCACCCACGACGGCGGCCGCAGCTGGGAGTCGCTCCCCGACCCCTGCGCCCCCGGCCTGCTCGCCGCGCCGGCGGCGATCGCCGCCCTCGAGCCCACCGAGCTCTGGGCCGCCTGCGAGGCCCCCGCCCCCGCGGCCGACCGCGCCGTCTACCGCTCGCGCGACGGCGGCCGCCACTGGGAGCTGCGCGGCGACACCACCACCCCCGGCGGCGGCGCACTCGGCTCCCGCGGCCACCTCAGCGCCCTGGCCCTCGCCCCCCGGGGTGCGGCGCTCCTCGCCCTCGACGGCGGTCCGCTGCTGCGCAGCCCCGACGGCGCGGCCTGGACGGCGGTGCTCGACGGCGGCGCGCTCCGCCTCGACATGGTCGATCCCGAGCACGGCTGGCTGGTCACCGGCGCCGGCACCGTCCTCCGCACCGCCGACGGCGGCCGGACCTGGCGGTAGCGCTCAGATCCGCTCGGCGACCACCGCGAGGTTCTGGGAGAGCCAGGGCAGCGGCCGGCCGAGGTCGACGAGGCGGCGGAGCAGCACGGGGTGGTTGGGCGCGTAGCGGCAGAAGAGCGAGTGCACGGCGTCGCGCATCCCCCGGCGGGGCACGTAGATCGGCAGCGGCAGCGCCAGCCCCTCGACCCGGAGAATGCGGGCCCCGGCGGCCTCGATCTCGCCGCGCAGCTCGGCGACGGTGTACTCGTGGAGGTGCTCGGGGTTCTGCACCACCTCGCGGCCGGTGATCCGCGCCATCAGGTGGCGGCGGTTGGGCGTGGTGAGGACCAGCCGGCCGCCGCGGCGGAGCAGCGACACCCAGGTGCGCAGCGCCGCGGGGCGCTCGACGAGGTGCTCGATGATCTCGCCCGCGTACACGGCGTCGAACGACCCGGGGGCGAAGGGCAGCTCCTCCGCCGAGCAGCGCACCGCCGACCGCGCCCGCCCGCTGCGCACGGTCTCGCGGACGGCGGCGTCGTCCCAGTCGCAGCAGAGCAGCTCGAAGCTCCAGGGTCCGGCCATCCCCACCAGCGAGTAGCCGGAGCCGAGGTCGAGCACCCTCCCGCTCACCCCCTGGAGCAGCCGCTTCGCCTGCGCGACCCGGGCCCCGTGGAAGGCGGTGTTGAAGGGATGCGGGGTGACGTAGCTCACCTCCTGGTGGTGCTCGCGCTGGTAGTGGCGGCGGAGCACCTCGCCGTTGCTCGACACCACCTCGTGGGCCTGGCCGTTGACGGTGAAGGTGAGCCGCGGCCAGGGGATGAAGCCCTCGGCGACGTGCTCCTCGTCGGCGCGGCGGCCGTCGACGCGGCAGAGCTCGGCGGAGAGCAGGTCGATCCGGAGGGTGCCGCCGCCCCCGGCGAAGCGCCAGCGGCCAGCGATCGCGCCCCCGTCGGGGTCGCGGAGCACCACCTCGACGGCGCCCGCAGGCAGCGCCAGCTCGAACTCCGCCGCGCGCTCGGTGACCGCCATGGCAGGATCCTACCCGCGCCGGCCCGCTCGCCGAGGCGTCAGTGGACGGTGACGCTCAGGGTGTAGATCTGCACGTACATGGCGCACATGCGCCCGGGCGTGCACACCGGTGACCTGGTCGCCTCGACGCTGGTGGTGCCCGCCGCCGAGGCGACGAAGGTCACCGAGCCGAGCACCGCGGGCATCGCCTGCCTGAGCACCGCCGGGTCCTGGCTGCGCGGGGCGCTCCAGCCGCCGTGGAGGGTGACGGTGAGAGTATCGCCGCGGCGCAGGGTCACCGACTTCATGCTGTCGGCCTCGGTGGCGACGGCATGGTGATGCCGGGCCTTGAGGACACCTCGGGCGGAGCTCGCCGCTGCAGGGGTCGTCGACGCCGACGCCACCTGCCAGGCACCGGTGACGGCGACGAATGCCGTGACCAGCGCCAGCGCGCTCCGCACCGCCGGCCGGACCGGCCGGCTGCGCCGCTCGTCCACTTCTCACTCCCTTCCTGGCGGGCCCGCGCCTGCACCCAAGCGGGGCCGGCGTCCTGGAAGAGAAACGGCTGCCGGCGGCGAAGTTTGCGGCGTTCCGTACGTGCGGTTCGTATCTCTTGCGAAGTTCTTGCAGCCGTCTTACCTACGTCTTACATGCGGAGGACCATCCTCACAAGAGCAACGTGCAGCGGCGCAAAGGCGGGAAGGGCGCCCCACGAGGTCGTCGGGTCGACCCCTGTGCTGGGCAGGCAAGGCGACGTCCTGTGGTTCGAGTCGAGGGTTCCTCTCTCTCCCTCTCCGTCCTGGCGGCACTGCGCGGCCGGGTTTCCACGGGAGGGGTGCCAGCGCACAACGCAGGCCACATGTGACCGCGGGCGATGCGCGTCCGCGGCGGGAAATGCATAAGAGAGATTGAGGGAAAGGGAAAGATGCAGAAGATGTCTGCCCTGCGCCGCCTCCTGGCGGTGGGCGCCATCGTGGTGGGCTGCGTTGTCGGGAGCATGGGGCTCTCGAGCGCCACGGTGAGCGCCGCGACCGCCACCCCGGCGGTGTCGGCGGTGCCCGCGTCGAGCGACTCGCCCAGCAACTGGTGCGACTGGCACGACTGTCGTGGCAACCGCGGCGGCGACTGCCGCTGGAACGACTGCCGCGGCGACCGCGGCGGCAACGACTGGTGCCGCTGGCACGACTGCGGCGGCGGCCGCGACGGCGACTGGTGCCGCTGGCACGACTGCGGCGGCGGCGGCCGTGACAACGACTGGTGCCGCCGGCACGACTGCCGGCGCTGACGCTCCGACTTTCGGGGAGAGCCGCGGACGCGGCTCTCCCCTCAGCTCACCTCAGTGGTGACGATCGTCCCCATGGTGGGACGAGGAATGGAAGTCGTGGAAATGGAAGTCGTTGAAATGGTTGTTGAGGAAATGGAAGTCGGAGAAGTGGAAGTTGTTGAAGCGACCGCAGCCGTGACGGCTGCTGTTGTCGTCGTCGCGACCCCAGCCCCCGCCCCAGCCTCCGCTCCAGCCCCAGCCACCGGAGAATCCGCAGCCGCCCAGCCCCAGTCCGTCGAGGCCGCAGCCTGAGAAGCTGAAGAGGCCGCAGCCGCCGAGCCCGAAGCCGCCGAGGCCGCAGCCCAGGCCGATGAAGCAGTCGTTGATCCCCGCGTTGCCCAGGCCGCAGCCGAGCACGCCGCCCGCCGCGTTGGCCTTGCAGTTGCCCAGCCCGTTGGGGTTGGAGGCCGCGCCCAGGCCGGGCACGCAGGACCCGGTGGCGATGCAGTTGAGGACGCCACACCCGGGGTTCGACGTCTGGCAGGTGGGCAGGCCGCAGTTGTTGTTGGAGGTGTTGCACCCCGGCACCGAGTCCATCGGCACCGCCGCCGCCGCCATCGGTGCGTTGCGGACGCTCGCCGCCGGCAGCACCGCCGCGGTCAGCCGCCCCACCGCCGCGGGCGCGTGCGCCCCGGTGGTGGTGACCGCCGCCGCGCCCGGAGCGCTCCCCGCGGGGAAGGCGTAGAGCGAGCCGTCGAGCGCGGTGCTGTCCACCGGCGCCACGTCGACCGCCTCGACCCCGGCCGTCGCGCGGGTGCCGGCCAGCGCGGAGGTGGCCATCCCGCTCGCGGCGACACCTCCCGCCGCCACCATCAGCACCCCTGCGATGGCCGCCCATCGCGTTCGGATGGTCATCGTTCGTCATCCTCCTCTGCCCGGTGTGGCCGTGGCTCCACCAGCGCCCCGAGGCCGGATGATCCCCTCACCTCAGCCACCTCGCCCAGGCGCCGCGGCGGTTCCCTTCACGCGTTCGAGGAGCGTAGCAGATGCATCAACAGCCCCCCGGAACCTGGTTCGGCGAGCCCCGGCGGTGAGCCGGCCGGCGGCCGGGGGCGGTCGCTGGGTGACCGTCGCACCCGAGCGGCTGGCCGGCTGGCTCGACGGTTTCTCCGCACGCCACGGCGCCGTGGAGTGCACCGCCGGAGCCGACCTGGTCACGGTCCGCGCCGCTGACGGCGCCCTGGCGGCGTGCGAGGTCCCCTTCCCGCCGCTGGTGGCCGGTCGGGCGCCCTGGGGCGGGCTGGTCGAGCACGCTCTCGTGCCGCGCACCCTGGGAGTGCTGCTGGTGCGGCTCGGCGGCCACGCCGCGGGCGTCTTCGCCGGCGGGGCCCCGGCGCTGGCGGCGCGCACCGGCTCGCGCCCGGTCCACGGCCGCGCCGCCGCCGGCGGCTGGTCGCAGCACCGCTTCGCCCGGCGCCGCGAGGGGCAGGCGCGGACCGCGCTCCAGGCCGCCGCCGACACCGCCGCCGAGGTGCTGCTGCCGTCGATCGACGGTCTCGACGCGGTCGTGACCGGGGGCGACCGGCGCGCGCTCGAGACCGTCCTCGCCGATCCGCGGCTGGCTCCGCTGCGGCCGCTGCTCGCCGCCCGGGTGCTCGAGGTGCCCGACCCGCGGCGGCGGGTGCTCGAGGAGGCCGCCCAGCGCGCGCGCGACGTCTGGATCCGCCTCATCGAGCCCATCGGCGACCCCGCCGAGGGATAGGATGGCGCCGTGTTCCGAGCCCTCCGCCGCGCGCTGGCCCTGGCGGTGGTCCCGATCGTCCTCGCCGGCTGCGGCGGCAGCAGCGGCCCGGCCGACAACGGCGAGGGGGGGAAGAGCGCCGACCAGATCCTCAAGGACACGGTCGCCGCGCTGCGCACCGCCGAGTCGGTCCACCTCTACGGCAACATCCCCACGTCGACCGAGACGATCGGCATGGACCTCCGCTACAACCGCTCCGGCAACCTGAGCGGCACCATCACCGTGGGCGGGGTCAACGCGGACGTGGTCATCACCGGCGGGCGCACCTACCTCCGCGGCCGCGCGCTCTTCGCCAAGTTCGGCGGCGACGCCGCCGGGTCGGTGATCGGCGACCACTGGGTGACGATCCCCGCCGGGTCGGGACCGGGCAGCGAGATCGTCGACAGCCTGGGCACCTTCACCGATTTCAACAAGCTCGCCGACCTCTTCGCCTCGCCGAGCGGCGGCGCGGTCACCAAGGGTGCGACCTCGACGATCGACGGCACCCCGGCGGTGGCGCTCCGCGACTCCGACAGCATCCTCTACGTGTCGACGCGGGGGAAGGCGTACCCGGTCGAGCTCCGGCCCGACACCGGCAAGGACGCGCTCCACTTCGGCAGCTGGGACCAGAACGTCAGCGTCTCGGCGCCGCGGGATGCACTCGACTTCTCCGCGGTGCTCGGCGGCTCCTCCGCGAGCCCGAGTCCCGAGGCGAGCGCCAGCCCGAGCGCGGAGGCGAGCCCGACGCCCTGACGCGCGGGTAGACTGCGGCGCCGATGGCATCGCTCCTGCTCGTCCACGGCGCCTGGCACGGTGCGTGGTGCTGGGAGGACCGCATGGTGCCCCGGCTGCACCAGGCAGGCCACGAGGTGCGCGCCGTCGACCTGCGCCACCACGGCGCCGAGGATCCCGCGGGCTGCGCCGCAGCCGGATCCGCGACTACGTCGCCGACGTCGACGCCGCGGCGCGCTCGCTGCCCGCGCCGCTGGTGGTGATCGGCCACTCCATGGGCGGCTTCGTGCTCCAGCGCTGGCTGATGGACAACCGCCCGGCGGGCGCGGTGCTCGTCGCTCCGGTGCCGGTGCACGGCGCCATCCTCGCCACCCTGCGCATCGCCCGGCGCCACCCGCTGACCTTCCTGCGGGTGAACGCCACCATGAACATGGCGCCGCTGGTCCGCACCGAGGCGCTGAACCGCGAGATGTTCTTCGCCCCCGACTCCGCGGACGAGGTGGTGCGCGACTGCCACCGGCGCATCGGCAACGAGTCCTACCTCGCCTACCTCGACCTGCTGGGGCTGGTGCGGCTGCGCCCCAGCCGGGTGTCGACCCCGATGCTGGTGCTCGGCGCCGAGCGCGACGGGATCTTCAGCCCGCCGGAGATCGAGCGCACCGCCCGGGCATACGGCACCGCCGCGGTGATTCTCCCCGGCGGCCACGACATGATGCTCGACCGCTCCTGGGAGCAGGTCGCCGAGCGCATCGAGGTGTTCGTGCGCGGCCTGACCGCCGCCTGAGGCTCAGTGCTGGTGCGGCCAGAGGTCGTCGACCGGCCAGCGGCAGCGGTCGACCTGGGTCCCGGTGATCATCGACTCCATCTCCTCGAGGAGGTCGTCGAAGAAGGGCCGCCAGCTCTGCGGATGGTCGAGCCGCCACTGCACCGCGTAGAACATCCAGACGTCGCCGATCGTCGACGGCGTCTCGGCCGGGGGGGCGTCGAGGTCGACCCGCGACCAGGCGTACTGCTCGCCGCGCCGCTCGACGTAGATGAGCTCGCCGGGCTCCGGCCGCGCCGCGACCATGTCGGCGAAGAGCTCGTCGCGGGTCATCCGCCTGCCTTCCAGGGCAGCGAGCCACGGCCGAGCATCCCCCGCGACCCGAGCCGCCAGCTCGCGGTCTGGTCGTCGCGGGGACGGTGGCCGCGCTCGAGCTCCGCGGCGGCGTCCTCGCCCCGCTGCATCACCGCGCAGGGAGCGCGGAAGTCGCAGGCACCGCAGCTCTCCGGGGAGGGGCTCGGGTAGATGCGCAGCCGCGGATCGGTCATCTCCTCCACCTCGAGGATCGCCCGCCTCCCCGCCGCGGCGACCTCGCCGCGGGTGCGCAGGATGCGGGTGCGGCGGAACCACGGGGTCTCCTCCTGGACCAGGCGCGGGCCGGACCCCTCGGGGGCACGCAGCGGCACCCGCGGCGGGGCCTGGCGCTCGATGGCGGCGAGCGGGTCGAAGGGGGGCATGCTCCGCGCCGGCGGCTCGGCGACCTCGGCCGGGGCGCCGCGGCGGACCTCGTGGTGGATCGTCCCGGCGATCGTCCAGCCGAGGTAGTCGAGCTCCCAGGCCCAGCTGTGGAAGAGCGCGCGCTCGTCGAGCTCGAGCTGCTGGAGGTCGGCCCAGGGGCCGTCGGTGAAGCGGTGATAGAGGAGCCAGGGGACGTCGTCCTCGTCCTTGACCAGCACCTCGATGCGGTCGCGCACCCGCACCTCGCGGCCGTCGGGGGTGAGCACCTCGCACCCCGGCCGGGCGGGATCGGGGATGCCGCGACCGAACTCCACCGCCACCCACGCGGGGGTGAACCGATCGACGGTCGGCGCCCAGGTGAAGTAGTTGCGCAGGATCGCCTCGCCGAGCTGGCGGTCGCGCTCGGCGGCGCGCTCCTGCTCCTCGCCGAGGCCGTGGTCGCGGCGGTGGGCGTCGAGCTGCTCGGTCATCGAGCGGGCGAAGGCGTCGAGCACCGACGGGTAGACGATCGCCCGGTTCCAGCTCCACATCCCCGGGAAGTAGTAGATGGCGAGCGCGTCGCGCAGGGCGCGGTCGAGGTCGTGGGTGCGCGCCGGCCGGCGGGGCGCCAGGTTGCCGCGGGTCGTCGCACCGAGGTCCCAGGCGCGGCGGCAGCGGCGGAAGAGCTCGCGGTCCTGCTCGCGCAGCAGGTACGGCGGCGGCGCGGGGGCCGGGTCAGCCGGAGTGGACGTCGCGGAGCAGCTCCTTGGCGATGATGTTCAGCTGCACCTCGGCGGTGCCACCGCCGATGCTGAGCACCCGGGCGTCGCGGTAGATGCGCTCGGCGGCGTGGTCGCGCAGGTAGCCGGCGCCGCCGAGGACGCCGATGGCGTCGTAGGCGACGCTGCTCACCATCTCACCGCAGAAGTACTTGGCCATCGAGGCGCTGCTGCGCCCCTGGCCGCCGGCGTCCTGCTCCTCGCATCCGCTGCGCACCAGGTGGCGGGCCGCCTCGACCTGGGTGGCCATCCGCGCCAGCTTGTGGCGGACCGCCTGGAACTCGGTGATCGGGCGGCCGAACTGCTCGCGCTCCTGCGCGTAGCGCAGCGCGATCGCCAGGCTCTCGTCGGCGAGGCCGACGCACTGCGCGGCCAGCAGGAGGCGCTCGAAGTTGAAGTCCTCCATGATGTACTGGAAGCCGGCGCCCTCCTCGCCCACCAGGCTGTCCGCGGGGATGCGGCAGTCGCTGAGGTAGACCGGCGCGGTCTCCGACGAGTGCCAGCCCATCTTGTCGAGGTGCGCGCCGACCTCCAGGCCCGGGGTGCCGCGCTCGACGGCGAAGAGGCTGATGCCCCGGCGGGCGTCGGTGGGGCTCGTCTTCGCGGCGACCAGGAAGAGGCCGGCGAAGGGCGAGTTGGTGATGAACATCTTGCTGCCGTTCAGCCGCCAGCCCTCGGCGTCGCGCACCGCGGTGGTCTCGATGCCGGCGACGTCGGACCCGTGACCCGGCTCGGTGATGGCGATGCACACCCCGATCTCGCCGCGCAGGCCGGGGACGACGTAGCGCTCGCGCTGGGCGGCGTCACCGTGGACGGCGATGGGCAGCAGGGTCAGCACCTGCACCAGGCAGGTGGTGGAGATCCCGCCGCTGCCACGGGCCAGCTCCTCGACGATCAGGCACTGGGTGAGCTTGCCCGCGTCCTCGCCGCCGACCGAGCGGGGGAAGGCGGCGCCGTACAGGCCCATCCGCCCCATCGCCGCGAGCAGGTGCGCGGGAAAGCGCTGCCGCCGCTCCCACTCGTCGATGATCGGACGCACCTCACGGTCGACGAAGCTCCGCACGGTGCGGCGCAGCTCGTCGAGCTCGGGACGGGCGGTCTGCGGCGACACGGTCGCGGTCATGCGCTCCTCCTCCGGCCTCCGGCCGCGAACGGCGGCCCTGCCGTTCAGTGTGACGCACCGCCCGGCAGGGGGGAGCGAGCCTCCCCCCTGCGCCGGAGCTCAGAGGCTGATCATGCCCCTCAGCACGTGGCGGATCTGGATGACGTCGGGCAGCACCGCCTCGGGCGTCGCCGGCGCCAGGACCGGGACGGGGTCGTGGGGGGTGTCGGCCGCGGTCACCGGGGCGGCCGCACAGCCGCTGGCCGGAAGTGCGGCGCTGTGGCTGTGTCCGATCACCATGTCCAGCGAGAAGGGGCTGAACAGGGTTGCGGGGGCGAGGAGGTGCACGGCGTTGACGGTGAGCCCGCGCCCGCCCCGGTCCAGCCGCTGTTCGTTGAGCACCACCGTGCCCGCGGCGAGGGCCACGGTGGTGTTGGGCTGCGGCGACGAGGTCGGGATCAGCGCCCCCGGGCCGCCGGCGACGCGGACGCCGCCGATCACCAGCTCACCGACCGTGGACCGCCCCTCGGTGACGACCGGGCAGCCGGAGGTGAGCGAGCTGCTGGAGACGCCGTCCGCGACCACCGCGAGCGCGGGATCGGCGGGCAGCATCTCGAGATGGATCGCCTGGGTGCATGCGCCCGCCATCGGCGGCGACGCCTGGCCGCCGTTCGCCGGCGAGCAGTCCGGCGCCGGACCGCGCTCGACGGTCGCGATCGCCGAGGTCGCCTCCGAGCTGAGGCTGCGGATCTGGTCGGACGGGCAGGCGCTCGCCGCCGCGTCGCCGCAGCCCGCCAGCGCCGAGCCGTCGCTCGCGCTCGCCCGCTTCGAGCCGGCGGTGGCCGAGGCCGGGGCGACCGGTCCGAGGCTCACCGGGCCGGCGTCGGGAGCGCCGATGGTGCCGGTGAGCGCCGAGGCGTCGGCGGCCGCGCCACCGCGCTCGGCGCGGAGCGGCGGGGGAAGCGGGAGCGCCGGCCGGGCGGCGGCGTGCACCACCCGCGGCACCGACACCGCGCCGTTGTCGAGCAGGCCGTCGGGCAGCAGGGCGCCACCGCCACCGGTGACCGGGGGTCGCTGGGCGGGAAGGATCGGCGCCACCGGTGCCGGCGCGATGGCGAGCGGCGGCGCGACCGTCGACGGTGCGAGCCCGTTCAGGCCCTGCGGCTGGGAGGCGTGGATCGCGCTGATCGACCCCGAGCCGTCGGAGCTGCCGGGGAGGCGGAGCACGCCGGCGCCGGCGAGCACGGCGAGGATCGCGATCACCGCGAGCGCCGGGCTGGCCAGGAGCAGGCCACGCTTCGGCAGGCGGCGTCCGGGGGGCGGAGCGGCGGGCGCGGGCGCGGGCCGGACGGGGGGCGGCGGCTGGTCGGCGACCACGAGCGGGTCGGCGAAGACCACCACGGGGGCGATCGCCGGCGCGTCCGCGTGCCACGCCCAGCTCGGCGTGCCGTTGGCGTGCACCTCCTGCGGCGTGCGCACCTGGGCGAGCTGGGCGGTGGCCTCGGGGGCGACCGCCAGCGGGATCGTCTGTGACCACGCCCAGGTGGGGCGGGGCCGGGTGTCGACCTGCTCCACGGAGTGGCCGTTGAGCTCGAGCACCGAGCCCGTCGCCGGCGCCTCGGCGCGGTCCCGGCGAAGGCGTCGCTGCCTGCGGACGCGGTCAGCCATGGCGAAGTTACCCTCTCAACCACCTGACGGGGACGCAAGCACCACACGTCGCCCGTGAACAAGGGCCGCCAATTGTGCACGGTCAGGGGTGGGTTTGCACTACCCGCGGCGGCCATCGAGCAACGTGAGGGGTGGCATTCGTGGACTTCGTGGAGCTGCGCGGCGGGACTGTGCCCACGACGCTGCCATGGGCGGCGCGCACGGCGCACCTGCGCAGTCGAACTCGACCGCGCGTCTGCAGACCGGAGGGTCGTGGCAGTGCTGCCCTACCGCACCGCGGACGCCGGCGGCGCCGGATCGGGGGCGACCAGGCCGGGCGGACGGCGTATGCTGGCGGCGAGCATGACCATGCAGGCCGCCGCGATCGGCAGGAACGGCGCTCTCGGCCAGTGGAGGTGGTCGAGGGCGACGCCCCCGAGCAGCGGCCCGGTGAAGGCGGCGCAGTAGCCGGCGGTGAGCATCACCGCGGTGAAGCCGGCGACGCCCGACGGTGCCTCGACGCTCGGGGGGTAGGCGAGCAGGGCGGCGAAGGTCATCGAGACGCCGGCGCCGATCAATGCGGTCCACAGCGGTACCGCGGCGTCGGCGGCGAGCAGCCAGCCGAGCACCCCGGCGGTGACGAGCGTCGCCGCGCCGACGTAGAAGGGGCGCGAGCTGACGAAGGGGCGCCGGGTGCCGATGAGCGCCAGGGTCACGGGGAGCTGGACGCTGTTCAGCACCACCAGCCCGAGGGTCGCCGCCGCCGAGCCCGCGCCGCCGGCGACCGAGGTCGGCACCCAGGTGTTCGCCGAGAAGTAGACGAGGCTCTGGCTGGCGAAGATCGTCGACGCCCACCACAGCCGGGCGCGGCGCCCCCCCACCCGGCCGGCGGCGGGTGCCGCGGGGGGCGGGTCGGGGACGACCAGCAGCCAGGCGAGCCCCGCCATCACGGCCGGGGCCGTCCAGATGAGGAAGGTGCCCCGCCAGCCCCCGCCGGTGAGCGGGGCGAGCAGCGGCGCGGTGATCGACGCCGCCACCAGCTCGCCGGTGATCAGCCCGCAGCTCACCGTCGTCGAGGCCCGCTGGACGGCGCCCGGGAAGCGCGCCTGGACCACCAGCGGCAGCCCCGGCTGGGCGATGGCGATGCCGAGGGCGAGCAGCGCCGTGCCCGCGTAGAGCGGCCCCACCCCGCCGGCGGCGCGCAGCGGCGTCCCCAGGGCGAGGGCGACCAGCCCGAGCGCGACGGTGCGGTGGCCGCCGGCCCGGCGGACGAGTGCGGCCCCGGGCAGCGCCGCCGCCCCGAGCATGAGGATGGGCAGCGCGGTGAGCAGCCCCGCGGCGGTGTAGGAGAGGCCGAGGTCGTGGCGCACCCGGTCGAGCACCGGGGGCACGCCGAGCAGCACCGCACGCAGGTTGAAGCCGACCCACCAGGCGATGACGAGAGTGAGGGCGCCGGCGGCGCGGGGCACCACCCGATAATGAAGAGAAGCGAGGCCGGCACACGAGGCGGCGCCGACCCCGCTCAGGAAGGGGTGTGATGCACGTGGAGGCGCCGCGACAGTCCGCGGCCATACGGGAACGACAGCGATGGCGGGTTTCTTGCGGTGCCTGCGCACGCAGCGTCTCGAGTGCCCTGCTTGACGCGTTGGGGGGCTCCAACGCCTGCGCTATAGTCGGCCCGAGCGGCCGGCGGGTAGGGGAGTGATGGTCGGCGACGAGAGCGCCGGCGTGTTCGCCGGCTATCGCATCGAGGGCCTGATCCGCCATGGCGGGATGGCCTCCGTCTACCGAGCACGCCACCTCGTGCTGCAGCGGTCCGCCGCGCTCAAGGTGCTCGCCCCGGCGCTGGCGCGCGACGAGCGCTTCCGCGCCCGCTTCCTCGGCGAGTCGCGCACCGCCGCGTCGCTCGACCACCCCCACATCGTCCCCATCTACGACGCCGGCGAGTCCGAGGGCGCGCTCTTCATCGCCATGCGGCTGATCGAGGGCAGCGACCTCCGCACCGTGCTGGAGACCGAGACCCGGCTCGAGCCGGCGCGGGCGGTCGAGATCCTCGGCCAGGTGGCGGGCGCGCTCGACGCCGCCCACCAGCGCGGCCTGGTGCACCGCGACGTCAAGCCGTCGAACATCCTCATCGCCGGCGGCGCCGGGTCGGAGCACGCCTACCTCTCCGACTTCGGCATCACCAAGGAGCTCGCCGCCGAGGGGATGACCGGCACCAGCGAGTTCGTGGGCACCCTCGCCTACATGTGCCCCGAGCAGATCGAGGGCCTGCCCCTCGACGGACGCGCCGACGTCTACGCGCTCGGCTGCGTCCTCCACGAGTGCGTCACCGGGGCCACCCCCTTCGGCGCCGACACCCTGGTGGGCGTGATGCACGCCCACCTCACCAAGCCGCCGCCGCGGCCGACCGCCCTGGTGCCCTCGGTGCCAGCCGGGCTCGACGCGGTGATCGCCACCGCGCTGGCGAAGCGGCGCGAGGACCGCTACGCGACCTGCGGGGCGCTGATCGAGGCGGCCCGGGCGGCGCTGGTCGCGCCCTGGCGGCCGCCGGCGCCGCCGGTGTTCGTCGCCCCCGGAGCGGTGGCGGCGGCGGCTGCCGCGGCGCCGGTGGCGGCGGCGGCGGCGGCACCGGGTCCGGCCCCGGCCGGCCCGAGCGGGGGACGCTGGATGCGGCGTTGGCCGGTGCTCCTCACCACCGCGGCGGCGCTGCTGCTGGTCACGGCGGTGGCCGCGGAGAGCCTGCGCAGCAACACCCCGACGCCCGGGCCCACCTCGCCACCGGCCGTCTTCAGCCCGCTGCCGCTCACCGGCACCTCCCCCACCCCGGCGCCACCGACCGGGGCGGCGACGGCGCGGGCCACCGCCGCGCCGAGCCTGCGGGTGGTGGTGGTGACGGTCAACGCCTCGCCGGCGCCCACGCCGCGGAGAACTGCGCCGCCGACCGCGACCGCGGGGCCCACCCTGGGACCGCCGAGCCCGAGCGCCGCACCCACCCCGACGCCGGTGCCCACCTCCGCACCGGGCGCGAGCCCGTGGCCCGCCCAGCCCGCGACCAACACCACCGCCGGGTGCGAGCCGGGCTGGTCGTGGTCCTGCCTGCCGCCGGGGCGCTGCCACAGCGTCTCCTTCTACGCCGACTCCGGACCGCTCCCGAGCACCGGCGAGGGCCGTGCCTACTCGGTCACCGTCGGGAGCGACGGCAGCCTCTGCGCGCTCTGGAACAACCCGGGGGTGCAGGGGTCGCTCGTCGACTCCGCCGGCAGGGTGGTCAACGGGGTGAGCGGCGCCAACCGCGGCTTCCTCGTCTCCGGCCTCAGCCCCGGCGCCACCTACCGGGTGATGCTCCGGCACACCGACCCGTCGACCCCGGACCACACCCAGCTGCAGATCAACCAGGGGTAGCCGGTCAGCCCCAGCCCTGCTACCTGGCGGCGGGGGGCGCGGCGGCGATCTCCTCGCGGCAGTCGCGGCACATGCCCTCGTGGAAGAGGTCCTGGATGCGGCTCTCCAGCCCGCAGCGGCGGCAGCGCTGCAGCGGGCCGCGGCGGAAGGTGCCGGTCGCGGCGGGGGTCATCGCCGGCTCGGAGCCGCCGCCCGGCCCGGCGGCGGCATCGTCGGCGCCGCCGAAGGGGAGGCGGCCGGCGGCGTGGGCGTGGAGCTGCTGCGCCTGGTGGAGCGCTCGGAGCAGCTCGCGCTCGCGCTCGGCGGCGATCGCCAGCTCGCCGCGCCGCGCGTTGAGCTCGGCGGCGAGCATCTCGCGCTCGCGCTCGAGGACGTCGCGCTCACGCTCGAGGGCGTCGCGCTGGGCGCCGACCGCAGCGAGCCGCTGCTCGGTGGTGGCGAGCCGCTGGCGCATGCTGGCGAGCTCGGCGGGCGCGGACTCCGACTCGGTGGCGGCCACCGCGTCGTCGGGGACCTCGACGAGGAGACGGCCGAGCTGGTCCTCGGAGCAGGAGAGCCGGCCCGCCTTGACCCAGCGCCGCACCGTGTCGTCGCCGACGCCGAGCGCCGCCGCCGCCCTGGAGACCGAGACGAACGCCATGGGTGATGCCCTCCACGACCGGACCCTGCGGGTATTGTGCGCTTCCTGCGGGTTTTGCGGGTGAATGTTGTGCGGATACTTGCGTCTTCTGCGGACGCATGCTACCTTATGCGTCGTCCCCGCGGAAGGGGACGGAGGGAGACGGGAGCGTTCAACCCGCATCTTCCCTCCTCAACACGGCGGGAGGTGACGCATGAGCACGCAGAGCGTGAGAGGTCCCCGGTCCGACACCACTCGGAGGCCCGGCCGGTGAGCGCCGCGCTGGCCCTCTCCCCCACCGTCGAGCCGATGTCCGCCCCCGTGGCCCAGGTGCTGCAGCTGCGGCCGCAGGCCCCGGTCGAGCCGGGCGACGACGACGTCAGCCTCCTCGTCGCCTACCGCGACGGGGACGCCCACGCCTTCGAGCGGCTCTACACCCGGCACGCGACCGCGATCCGCATGCTCTGCCTGCGGCACCTGCACTCCGACGCCTCGGCCGACGACGTCGTCCAGGAGACCTTCCTGCGGCTGGTCCGCGGCGCCGGGCGCATCGACCGCGGCTTCAATGTCCGCGCCTGGCTGCACCGCGTCGCCGCCAACCTCTGCATCGACCTGCTCCGCGCCCAGCGCCGCAACCCCGGCGCCGACGACGACGGCACGGTGATGCGCACCCTCCCCACGCAGGACCGCTCCGACCAGCCCGAGGCTGCGTTCGAGATGACCTGGATGCGCGAGACCGTGAGCCGGGTGGCCGAGGCCATGCCCGCCCGCCAGCGCGCCGCGCTGGTGCTCCGCGAGCTCGAGGGACTCTCCTACAACGCGATCGCCGACGTGCTTGGCCTGAGCCCCGGCGCGGTCGAGACCCTGCTCTTCCGGGCCCGCCGCCGCTTCCGCGAGGAGTACCTGCGCTACGCCACCGAGTCGGAGAGGCCCGCCGGCGGCTGCAGCCGCACCCTCGAGCTGCTCGGCAGCCCCCAGCGCCGCCGCTCGACCAGCCGCGCCCGGCTGCGCGACGTGGCCGCCCACATCACCGACTGCTCCTCCTGCCGCGACCGCGTGCGCACCCGCCGGCCGGCGGACTGAGAGGACGAGAGACATGACCCAGCCGCCGCCGCAGCCGCCGCACTCGGAGTGGATGGACGATCTCGACGAGATCGCGGACCTCGCCGCCGAGATGGCGGCGCCGGTGGCGGCGGCGTCCACGGGCGCGCCGGCGGCTGCGCCGCGCGCGCGCCGGACCCACCG
>DATARS010000172.1:0-10361 GCA_036269455.1 Candidatus Dormiibacterota bacterium
ACCAGCTCACCGAGAACATCGGCATCGTCCTCAACACCATCGAGGCGAACATGCGGACCGAGTCGCTGCTCGAGCAGTCGCAGTCACTCGCCCACGAGCTGCAGTCGCAGCAGGAGGAGCTGCAGCAGACCAACGAGGAGCTGGAGGACAAGGCGCGCCTGCTCGCCGAGCAGAACACCGAGGTCGAGCGCAAGAACATCGAGGTCGAGAACGCCCGCAGCGCCCTCGAGGAGAAGGCCGAGCAGCTGGCGCTGACCTCGAAGTACAAGTCCGAGTTCCTCGCCAACATGTCGCACGAGCTGCGCACGCCGCTCAACAGCCTGCTGATCCTCGCCCAGCACATCGCCGACAACGTCGACGGCAACCTCACCGACAAGCAGGTCGAGTACGCCAACATCATCCGCGCCTCCGGGCAGGACCTGCTGGCGCTGATCAACGACATCCTCGACCTCTCCAAGATCGAGTCGGGCACGGTCTCGCTCGACCTCGCCGACCAGCCGGTGACCGAGCTGCTCGAGGACATCGAGCGGAGCTTCCGCCACGTCGCCGCGGGCCGTGGGCTCGACTTCAGCGTCGAGGTCGAGGCGGGCCTGCCCCCCACCTTCCAGACCGATCCCAAGCGCCTCCAGCAGGTGCTCCGCAACCTGCTCGCCAATGCCTTCAAGTTCACCGAGGAGGGCTCGGTGAAGCTGCGCGCCACCCACGCGACCTCGGGCTGGCGCAGCGACCACGACGAGCTCAACGCCGCGGCGGCGGTCATGGCCTTCAGCATCACCGACACCGGCATCGGCATCGCCAAGTCGAAGCAGCGGCTCATCTTCGAGGCCTTCCAGCAGGCCGACGGCACCACCAGCCGCAAGTACGGCGGCACCGGCCTCGGCCTCTCGATCGTCCGCGAGCTGGTGCGGCTGCTCCACGGCGAGGTCGCCGTCGAGAGCACCCCGGGGCGGGGCAGCACGTTCACCGTCTACCTGCCGCTCACCGGGCCGGTGCCCGCGGCGGCGCCGGGCCGGGTACGCGTCGCCCCGACACGCACCCGGTCGGGCAACGGCAGCCGGGCGACGGCCGCGGTGGAGCCGGTCGCGCCGGCCGTGGTCGCCGCCGTCGAGGAGTCTGCGCTCACCACCCTGCCCGTCACCGAGGTCCAGGACGACCGCTACGCGGTGCGCCCCGGCGACCGGGTGGTGCTCATCGTCGAGAACGATCTCAACTTCGCCCGCGTGCTCCTCGACATCGCCAACCAGCGCCGGCTCAAGGCGGTGGTGGCGCTGCACGGCGAGGAGGCGGTGGCGCTCGCCCGCGAGTTCCGCCCCGACGCCATCACCCTCGACATCCACCTCCAGGACCTGAGCGGGTGGACCGTGCTCGACTGGCTGCAGCACAACCCCGACACCCGTCACATCCCCGTCCACATCGTCTCGATCGACGAGGACAACGTCCGCGCCCAGCGCTCGGGCGCGACCAGCGCGCTGATCAAGCCCGCCGCCAAGGAGGCGCTCGACCAGCTCTTCGACGACATCCAGGGCTCGATCGAGCGGCGGGCCAAGCGGCTGCTCATCGTCGAGGACGACGAGACCCAGCGCGCTCAGACCCTCGAGCTGTGCAGCGGCGACGACGTCGAGATCACCACCGCGGCGACCGGCGCCGAGGCGCTGACGGCGCTCGGGCGCGAGCGCTTCGACTGCATGGTGATCGACCTCGGGCTGCCCGACATCAGCGGCTTCGAGGTGATCGAGAAGGTGCAGAGCGAGGTGTCGCTGCGGGGCATGCCGGTGGTCGTCTACACCGCCGGCGAGCTCGGCCGCCGCGACGAGACCCGGCTGCGCAAGATCGCCAAGAGCGTGGTGATCAAGGACGTCCGCTCGCCGGAGCGGCTGCTCGAGGAGGTGACCCACCTGCTCCACCGCGTCGAGGCCGAGCTGCCCGCCGAGAAGCGGCAGATGCTCCGCGCCGCCCGCGCGGTCGACACCGCGCTCTCCGGCCGCCGCGTGCTGGTGGTCGACGACGACATCCGCAACGTCTTCGCGATCACCGCGGTGCTCGAGCGCCAGCGAATGAACGTGCTGACCGCCGAGAACGGAGCCGACGCCATCGCCGCGCTCGAGGCCAGCACCGACATCGACATCGCGCTCGTGGACGTGATGATGCCGGGGATGGACGGCTTCGAGACCATGCAGCGCATCCGCGCCCTGCCCCAGCACCAGACGCTGCCGATCATCGCGCTCACCGCCAAGGCGATGCGTGGCGACCGTGAGCGCTGCCTCGAGGCCGGCGCCTCCGACTACATCTCCAAGCCGGTCGACACCGAGCAGCTGCTCTCGATGCTGCGCGTCCACCTCTACCGCTGATGGCGCCGCTGCGGGCTCCGGTCACAGCGGCGGTGGCGCCGACCCTCGAGGACGTCGAGGTCGGCCTGCTGCTCGAGGGGGTGCGCCAGCAGTACGGGATCGACCTCGGCCGCTTCGGCTCGCCGCCGCTGCGCCGCCGGCTGCGCCGCTGCCTCGCGGCCGAGGGGGTCGAGACCTTCTCGGCGCTGCAGGACCGGGTGCTCCACGACCCCGGGTGCCTGCACCGCTTCGTCCGCGCAGTGGCGGTGCAGGTGACCGGCATGTTCCGCGACCCGCGGATGTTCGAGGCGGTGCGCCGCCAGGTCGTGCCCTGGCTGCGCACCCATCCCTCGATCCGGGTCTGGCAGGCCGGCTGCAGCAGCGGCGAGGAGGCGTACTCGATGGCGATCCTCCTCGACGAGGAGGGCCTGCTCGAGCGCGCCCGGATCTACGCCAGCGACGTCGACACCGAGGTGCTCGGGCGCGCCCGCGAGGGGCGGGTGCCGGTGCGGCGCCTCGCCGCCTACGCCGAGGCGCACCGCCGCGCTGGGGGCTCGTCGCCGCTGCTCGACCACCTGCGCGTCGAGGGCGACTGGGCGGTGCTCGACGCCCGGCTGCGCTCGCGGATCACCTGGCTGGAGCACAACCTCGGCACCGACGGCTCCTTCAACGACTTCCACCTGCTGCTCTGCTCCAACGTGCTCATGTACCTCGACCGCGCTCCCCGCAGCCACGCGCTCGAGGTGCTCGGCGGCAGCGTGGTGATGTTCGGCTTCCTCGGCCTCGGCAGCCGCGAGCTGCTCGGGCCCGGCGTCGAGAGCGCGGGCTTCCGCCACGTCGCCGGCGGCGAGGTGAACCTCTACAAGCGGGTGCCCTGATGGCGGACCAGGCGGCGCGGCGCGAGGTCGCCAGCGTCCTGCTCGTCGACGACGACCACGCCAAGCTCACCGCCCTCGAGAGCGTTCTGACCCCGCTGGGCCAGAACCTGGTGCGCGCCCTCTCCGGTCGCGAGGCGCTGCGCGCCATCCTCGCCGACGACTTCGCCGTCATCCTCCTCGACGTGCGGATGACCGACATGGACGGTTTCGAGACCGCCGAGCTCATCCGCCAGCGCGAGCGCTCGGAGCGCACCCCGATCATCTTCGTCACCGCCTACACCGCCGACGAGGCGCACCTCGAGCGCGGCTACCGGCTCGGCGCCGTCGACTTCATCTTCGCCCCGGTGGTGCCGGAGATCCTCCGCGCCAAGGTGAGCGTCTTCGTCGACCTCTTCCTGAAGTCGGAGGAGATCCGCACCCAGGCCGAGCGGCTGCGCGAGCTCGAGCAGCGCGAGCTGCGCAGCCAGCTGGAGCGCGCCGAGGTCGGCCGGCTCCAGGCCGAGGCGCGCTTTGCCTCGGTGCTCGGCTTCGCCGCCGACGGCATCGTCGCCCTCGACAGCGAGCGCCACGTGGTGCTCTTCAACCGCGGGGCGGAGGGGATCTTCGGCCGGACCGCCGCCGAGACCATCGGCCGGCCGGTCGACGTCCTCCTCCCGGACGGGGTCGAGGACCTGCTCGACCGCAGCGTCGAGCGGACGCCGGGGCGGCGCGAGGACGAGCCCCACCTCGAGGTGACCGCGGTGCACGCCGACGGCCGCTCCTTCCCCGCCGAGGTGACCATCGCCGCCTTCCCCGAGGCCGAGCGGAGCATCACCGCGCTCATCCTCCGCGACATCTCCGAGCGCAAGGCGGCGGAGGCCGAGGTGCGCCGGCTCAACGCCGACCTCAACCGGCGGCTCAGCGCCGGCGTCGACCTCGTCGCCCACCTGGCCGCCTCGCTCGATCCCTCCGAGGTGCTGGCCCGCCTCCTGGTGCGGGTCACCTCCGCGGTGCGCGCGGACGAGGGCGTGCTGCTCCGCGTCGACGCCCAGGGCGGGCTCAGCGTCGCCGGCCGCAACGCCGACGCCGGCGACGGCGGCGACCATCTCGGCACACTGCTCGACCGCCAGCCGCTGATCCGCCGGGCCATCGACCTGCGCACGCCCGTGGTCGGCGGCCGGCTCGACCTCAAGGAGAGCCACGACCGCACCCCGCTCAGCGGCGTGCTCCACACCGCGGTGCTGCCGCTCGCGGTCGACGAGCGGGTGAGCGCGGTGCTGGTGCTGACCCGGCACCGCGACGAGCCCTTCAGCCCCGGTGACACCGAGATGCTCGTGCTCATCGGCAACGTCGCCACCGTCGCCCTGCGCAATGCCCAGCTCTTCGACGACGCCCAGCAGGCGAGCATCGCCAAGAGCGAGTTCCTGCGCATGGCGGCGCACGAGCTGCGCACCCCCGCCGGAGTGCTGCGCGGTTACCTCTCGATGCTCCGCGACGGCGATCTGGGGCCGTCGCCGAGGGCGTGGGAGCGCCCCCTCGACGTCGTCGACGCCAAGGCCACCGAGCTGACCGGGCTGATCGACGACCTCCTGCTCGCGGCGAGCATGGAGGGGGGCTCGGTGCCGGTGCACCCGTCGATCCTCGACCTCCGCGAGGCGGTGCACGCCGCGCTCGCCCGCGCCGAGGGGCGGGCGACGCTGCTCGGCGCCGAGATCGTGGAGGCGGTGCCCGACGAGCCGGTCGCGGTCGAGGCCGACCCCGAGCACCTCGGCCGCATTCTCGACAACCTCGTCAACGACGCGCTCACCTACTCGGCGCAGAAGCCGTGGGTGCGGCTCGCGGTGGCGCCGGGAAGCGAGCCGCAGGTGGTGGTCGAGGACCACGGCGTCGGGATCGACCCCGCGCTGGCCGAGCGGGTCTTCGAGCGCTTCTACCGGATCAACGACCCGAGCCTCGGCTACCCACCGGGGACCGGGCTGGGGCTGTACATCAGCCGCGACCTCGCCCGGCGGGCGGGGGGCTCGCTCGAGCTCGAGCACAGCGTGCCGGGCGAGGGCAGCCGCTTCCGGCTCAGCCTGCGCTCGCCGGTTCCCGACGCGGAACCGGCGACGGTGTCGTCGGCACAGCCGGACGCGACCGGGCGCTGAGCGCCGGATCAGGTGGGGCGGCGCCACCCCCGTGCGCGATCCGCCGCCGGGGGTGGCTCACTCGCCCGGTATCGGGTCGTCGCCCGGCCGTCAGATCCCGTGGTGCCCCGCCCCCGCGGCAGAGGCTCCCCTCCCGCCGCGAGTTCCGCGACCGATGGCACGCAGGATGACGAGCAGGGCGCAGGCGCCGAGGAAGGCGACGATCACCTCACCCACGAAGCTGCCGGCGGCGTTGCTGCCGGTGATCGCGTGGAGGACGAGGCCGCCGACGAACGCGCCGACGATGCCGACGACGACATCGCCGAAGAAGCCGAACCCGCCGCCCTCGACCACCCGTCCGGCGAGGGCGCCGGCGATGAGGCCCACGAGGATCCAGGCGATGAGATGTCCGATCACGTCCTCTCCTCCAGATGGGCGCCGGGTGGGACCCGGCGTCACGGCTTAATGACCAGTCAAACTATAACTTAAATGGATATGATACGCATAACTTACCAAGCGCCGCCCCGGGATCTCAGTGGGGATCGCGCTGCCCGACGTCCTCCTCCTCGAGCAGGGCGGCGAGGTCGAGGAGGTCGCGCTGCACGGCCTCGGGCAGCCTGTGCGCCGCCTCGCCGAGGGCGACGGGGACGGCGGCGGCCTCCAGCACCGGTGGTGGGAGCGACAGGGGTGCGGGTGGGGACACCGGCGGCGACACCCCCATGCCCAGCCGGGCGGTGGCGAGCAGCCGCGAGGGCCAGCGGAGCGCGGAGACGGCGAGCATCACCATCACGGCGAGCAGCACCGCGAGGGACGGGATCAGCGCCCACGGCACCAGCGGGGGCACGTCGGCGGCCGTCGCCGGCGGGGTGAGGTGCCGCGTCCCAGCGAGCCGGTGGGGCGGCCCCGGAGTCGGCTCCGGGCCGGACCGCGGCGGCAGCGGCGGGACGATGTCGGTGGCGGCGAGCGGCGGCTGCCCCCCCGGAGCGGTCGCGGTGCTGTCCGGCTGGGTCGCCGCCACCGGCGGCACGGCCTCGGGGGCGGGGGCGGGCGCGGGTGCCGCCACGGGAGCCGGGACCGGCGGCGCGGGCGCGGGCACCCGGGTCGTGCTGGGCGGGGCCGGCGCGGCGCTCGGCGACGGAGGCTGGTCGGGCGGGACCCGCAGCGCCGGGGTGACGGACACCTGAGCGGCGGCGCACACCGACACGGCGAGCAGCAGCGCGGCCCGCATCCCGACGACGCGCCTCATCTCCACGTCCGCGCCGACCTCGCCATTCGCATCCCTTCAACCCCGGGTCCGGGATCCTACCGGAGCGGTCCCTTCGGCGTGGGTGAGGGGCACGCGGGACCGGCGACGCTGAACGTCGACGTGCCCTGCACCGCGTGGACGAAGGCATCGGCGCCGAGGAGGAACACCTGGGCGGTCAGATCGGCGACGGCGGTGCCACACGACTGACCGCCCGCCGGCATCGACGCCACCCTGGTGTCGCTCTCGCCCATCGCCCGCCCGGGCTGGAGGACGTGCGCCGCCACCCCCTGGGCGCAGGCGCGTCCCTGGGAGGACTCGTACCAGTCGACGCTGTGCCCTCCCGGTGCCGGCCGGAAGATCGCATGGACATCGGGGGGCGCGCACCGGGCCAGCACCGTGCAGGCATGGGCGGCGCGGCTCACCACCGACGACCGCATCGTCACCGTCTGGCCCGGCTGGTACCGGGCGCGGTCGGTCGTGGCGCTGACCGACAGGTCGGCCGGCGCGCAGGCGGGCGGGCCCGCCTGCCCTGAGGCGGGCCCCGCCGCCGCTCCGCCGGATCCCGTGGGTGGGATCGGTGAGGCCGCGCCCGGCAGCGGCGTCCCCTCGGCCGGCGCCTGGACGCCGGACGGGGGCCTGGCCTGCTGCGGGTGCGTCCCCACCGATCCGATCAGGAGAGTGGCCGCCACCCCCAGCAGCAGGCCACCCACCACGGTGATCGTCCAGCGGATTCGACGAGCGCCTCGATTACCCGTCGACGATGAGTGTCCCCCTCATGAACGGATGCACCTGACAGGTGAAGGAGTACGTCCCCGGAGCCAGCTTGTCGAGCCCGTGGACCTCGTTGACGTAGGTCCAGTCGGTGAACCCGCTGCTGAACCGCGGGTAGCTGCAGTTGCCCTTGCCGGGATTGTTGCCGTTGAACGGCGCCGACGTGCAGTCCTTCACCACCTCGGTGAGGCTGTGTCCCGGGTTGCCGAAGATGGGGTCGTAATTGCCGAACTTGACGGTGTGGCCCTGCTTCACGTGGACGACATCGGGGATGTACTGCCAGTTGATCACGAAGACGTCGGCGGGATGCTTCTGAACGCCACTGTCGGCATGCACCCGCGGCGCACTCGGTGCACCGGCGAGAAGGCCGGCGACCACCATCACCAGGGCCACGGCGACACCGCCGACCCCCAGCTTCCTGTGCGATCTCATCGCCTTCACCCCGTGGTGACCGATACGAAGGTGACCCGCCCGGCCTCGAACGGCCGGCTGCCGTTGAGCCCCACCGGCTGGGCGCCGGGCACGCAGCCCGGATGAGCCTGGAGGCCGAAGCGGGTGGTCAGGGTCTCACCGGGCTGCGGGGGGCTGAAGAGCGTCATGTTCACGGTGCCGCTCGAGCCCATCTTTCCGCCGGTGACGGCGCCGTGGCCGAGAGCGCCGCTCTTCGAGCCGAAGATGTCGATGTTCAGCACCACCGTGTCGATCCAGCTGCCGTCCTTGTAGGCGACGGACACGGAGCGGACGCCGTCGGCGGGCTGGGTGCTCTGGAGGGTCGCGTACGGACCATCACCGGCGCAGTGCACCGCCGAGGGCTGGCGGGCGTTCAGCGCGAAGATCTGGACCGTGCCGGAGTTGGGATCGGCCGAGGTGGAGGTGTACTCATCACCGTGCTTCGGCCCCGCCTGGAATGGCGGCCCTCCCGCCTGGGCGGGCACGGCCATCACCACCACCGCCCCGAGCGCTGCGAGCGCTGTGAGGACTCGTCTCATCGGTCTCCTTCCCCCTCCTACCACGGGTAGTCGGTCTTGACGAAGTTGAAGAACTCCCGCCGGGTGCGCGGGCCGGCGATGAGGTTGGAGCGCAGGGGCATCTGCTCCCTCGGAGTCATCGGGTTGAGCACGTAGGCGTCGCGCATCTTCTGGACCTGGTCGCAGCTGATCGCCCCGCGGGTGGCGTCGGGGTCGATCCCGTACGCCTCGGCGGCGTTGCGCCCGAAGATGCCGTTGCGGATGGTCCGCTCCGGATGGGCCCGGCCGTCACGCGGCCAGCCGTCCACGTTCGGATGCCCGGTGCTCGGGTAGCTGGCGCCGCTCAGCGCGTTCTTGTTCGGGTCCCAGCGGTCGCCGTCGAGACCGTAGGGCAGGTTGTAGAACTCCTTGGCCTCCTCACTGAACTGCAGCGCGCGCAGCATGACGAACTGCGGCTGCGGCGAGCCGTACCAGATGCAGTCGGTGCCGAGCACGATCCGCCGCGGCCCGACATAGGTGATCAGCTTGCCGAGCAGGTGCGTCGCCTGGTTGGCGTCGCCCATGTTGCCCCACCACGTGGTGCCGAGCTCGGCGTACATGTTCACCGTGTTGCCGTGCTGCAGGCCGGGCGGGACGAATCGGGTGGCGTCCCAGGCGTTCTCGCGCAGGCTCTTGATGAAGGCGTCGACGCCGCGGTTGCTGGAGTTGGCGACGTCGTCACCCGGGTACGCCGCCATGTACTCGCCGTCGTATCCGGAGTGATAGCAGTAGAAGGTGATGTCCGGGAACTGGCGCCCGATCGGACCCATGTCGCGCGGCGAGAAGTGGGCGGAGTCGAAGGTGCCGTTGAAGGCCAGCCCCTTGTGGGTGCAGACCACCGGCGGCCGCGCACCCGGCATCTGGGAGATCTTGCGGACGTGGTTGACGAGCGACATGCCGAGCTCGTCGTCGAACCACCAGCCGTTCACGGTGGGGATGGGATCGCCCCAGCCGCAGTACATCTTCCAGCCGCGGACGTCGGCCGCCTGGTTGGTCTTGGTCATCCACTCGTAGTCCTCGACCTGGTGCGTCGGGACCTGGCCCGCGCCCATGTAGCCGCGGTTCGGCTGGGTGAACGCGTGGATGAGGCACCGCTCCGAGTGGGTGATGCCGTTGATCATGTCGCGAGTCTCGGTCGCGAACTTCATCGGGGTGATGTTGGTCTCGTCGGGGAGGTTGGGGAGAGCGGTCAGCAGCACAACGTCCGCCGAGGAGTTCAGGAAGGACTCCCGGAAGAACATCGTGCGGCCGAGGTTCTCCATCTTGTCGACCTCGCCGCCGCCCATCCAGTGGGGCTTTCCGTCGGTGATGCCGGGCGGGCCGCCCCACGCCGGCGTCGTCCAGATGCTGAGGAAGTACTCGAAGTCCGGCTGGGCGATGCGCCACTTGCCGGCGGAGTCGAGGCAGTGCCCCTGGGTGTCGAGGATGAACTCACCGGGGAGGTTGGCGAGCTGCGAGCCCGGGTTCTCGAGGTCGCAGGCGTCGCTGGGGCCGATGGGTGCGGCGGTGGGGTTGAAGCCGTAGTGTCCCCAGCGCCCGCCCGTCACCTCATTGACCGCCCACACGCCGACCGAGAAGGCGGCGGCGGTGCGCACGAAGTCGCGGCGGCTCATGCCGAACTTGCGGCGCAGCTCCTCGATCTTCGAATTCTGGAGCGCCATGATCCGCAGCTGGTTCTGCGAGGGCTCCTTGGGGATGAACTCGCCATTCGACGCCGGCATGATGTCGATTGGCGCTGTCTCAGGTACCTCGGGCCAGTGCCGTCTCCAGGGAATGGGCATCGCCTTTTCCTCATGCTCCAGTCCGGCCGCCCTGGGGGTGGCGGCCCACTGGTCTTGGGTGAAGTGGACCAGAGCCGAAGCCCCGCTCAAAAGTGCCGAATTTTCAGATGCTGAATTGCCTCCCGGCGCCCTCAGACGGCGCTCAGCGCGAGAGCGCGCGACACTCGCGCTGCGGTGCGGCGGAGGGTGTCTCCGCCCATCTCGAGGGCGCGGACGCGGCTCGCCGGCATGGAGAGGCCGACCGCG
>DATARS010000173.1:0-12816 GCA_036269455.1 Candidatus Dormiibacterota bacterium
TGGCGCACCGCGCCACCACCGCCAGCCTGCAGGCGCTGCTGCCGTTCATCGCCGAGTCGAGCCTGGGCTCGGCCGGGGTGTACATCGGCACCGACGCCTTCAGCCGCTCCCCCTTCTACTACGACCCCATCCGCATGTACCTCGACGGGGTGATCGGCGACCCGAACATCCTGGTCATCGGCCGGCTCGGCTACGGCAAGTCGGCGCTGATGAAGGCGCTCTCGCGGCGGCTGAACGTGGTCGGCTACTCGACGATCTACCTCGACCCCAAGGGCGAGACCACCCCGCTGGCGCGCGCCTTCGGGGTCGAGCCGCTGCGTCTCGCCACCGGCGGCGAGCTGCGCCTCAATCCGCTCGACGAGAAGCTCACCTCGGCCACCGGTCTCGATCCCACCCGCGAGCGCGAGCTGCTGATGCGCGCGGTGCTGCCGGTCATGCTCGAGCGCCCGCTGCGGCCGGCCGAGCTGCGGATCGTCAGCGAGGTGGTGCGCGAGGTGGTCGACGGCTGCGCCGCGCCGACGCTGCGCGACGTCCACGCCGGGCTCGCCGCCCGCGGCGCGGTCACGTCCGACCCCGCCGACGCGCTCTGGGACTACATCCACGGCCCCGCGGGCGCGCTCTTCGACGCGCCCACCTCGGCGGGGGTCGACCTCGACGCCCCGCTGCTCGCCCTCAACCTGCGGCGGCTGACCCAGACGCTCACCGCCGAGAAGCAGCGGCTGGTCACCCTCGCGCTCGCCGCCGCGTGGCTCTTCGCCATCGTCTCCCGCCGCCCCGGCTACAAGCTCTTCGTCGCCGACGAGGCCTGGTTCATGCTCCGCCACCGCGCCGCGGCGGAGTGGTTCCAGGCGCAGTGGAAGCTCTGCCGCGCCACCTCGACGGCGAACGTCGCCGTGCTCCACCGGCTCAGCGACCTCGAGGCCGCCGACGGCACCATGGCGAGCGTCCGTGGTCTGCTCAGCGACTGCGCCACCAAGGTGATCTTCAACCAGGAGCCCGGCGAGATCCCGCTGCTCCAGCGACACCTCGGCCTCAGCTCCACCGAGGTCGAGTACGTGCGCAGCCTGGGCCGCGCCTGGGCGCTCTGGCGGGTGGGCGAGCGCTCCTTCGTGGTGAAGCTCGACGTCCAGCCCGCGGAGTGGTCGATCGTCGACACCGACGGCGCGATGCGCGGCGAGATGCTCGACGGGCCCGAGGACTGATGCGCAGACGAAAGAGCGGCGCCAGGAGGATGGTGATCCTCACCATGGTGATCTCCGGTCTGGGGGTGGCCGGCATCGCGATGATGGCCGCCTACGACGACGCCCACTCGGTCGGCGCCCAGGTCAGCGGCGGGCCACCGCACAACCCGATGCCGCCGCCCGACCTGCTGGTGCACTTCCAGCAGGCGGCGACCGCCCACCACGTCCCCATCAGCCTGCTCCTCGCCGTCGGCGCCGAGGAGAGCGGCTACAGGCCCGACGCGCAGAGCGGCGCCGGCGCGCTGGGGGTGATGCAGATGCTCCCCGCCACCTTCGCCGCCTATGCGCCCACCGGCGCCCAGGCGTCGGACATCTGGAACCCGGCGGTGGAGATCGACGCCGCCGCGGCGATGCTCGCCGCCGACGGGGCCGCCGCCGGCGATTCCGGGAAGGCGCTGCTCGCCTACAACCACGACCCCGCCTACGTCGCCGAGGTCGAGGCCCGCGCCGCCGCCTACCAGGAGTGGATCGACGACGGCCGGCCCGGCCCCGATGCGGCGCTGCCCTGGCCGGTGATCGCGCCGGTCACCCAGCCCTTCGGGTGCACCGGTGTCTCCCTCGAGCCCTCGCGCGGCGGCTGCGCGCACTTCCACACAGGCATCGACCTCGGCGCCCCCAGCGGCACCGCGGTCGGCTCCTCCTGCCCGGGCACGATCACCCAGGCGGTCGACGGCGGCAGCGGCTTCGGCATCCACGTCGTGGTCTCCTGCGACCTGCCCGGAGTCGACTACAGCGCCCTCTACGGGCACCTCTCGAGCCGGGTCGTCGAGGTCGGCGACCGCGTCGCCCTCGGCCAGGTCATCGGCTACGTCGGCTCGACCGGCAACTCCTCCGGCCCGCACCTCCACTTCGAGATCGACACCCCCTCGGGCCCCGCCGATCCCGCCGGCTACCTCGCCTCCGCCTGAGTCAGCGCAGGGCGAGCTCGGGCTCGACCGAGTGCAGCGGTGCGGTCCCGCCGCCGGTGGCGAGCAGCAGGTCCTCGAAGGAGGCGGCGTTGACCGGCAGGCCGGTGAGATAGCCCTGGACCGCGTCGCAGGCGTGGCCGCGCAGGTAGCCGAGCTGGGCGAGTGTCTCCACCCCCTCGGCGACGACGCTCAGCCCCAGGCCGTGGGCCATGCCGATGATCGCCTCGACCAGCGGGGCGCGGTCGGTGGCGACGGAGATCGCCTCGATGAAGGAGCGGTCGATCTTGAGGCGGTCGACGGGGAACGCCTGGAGCCGGCCGAGCATCGAGTAGCCGGTGCCGAAGTCGTCGATGGCGATGCGCACCCCGAGCCGGCGCAGCCCATCGAGCCGGGCGAGGGTGTCGCGGTGGCGTCCCACCGAGGCGGTCTCGGTGATCTCCAGCTCGAGACGCGATGCGGGCAGGCGGGTGTCGGCGAGCGCGGCGCGGACGCTGCTCTCCAGGTCGGTCACCTCGAGCTCGTGGCCGGAGACATTGACCGCGACCCGGAGCGGCGGCAGCCCCCGGTCGGTCCACCGCCGCGCCGCGGTGCAGGCGGTGCCCAGCACCCAGGCGCCGAGGCTGCCGATCAGCCGCGACTCCTCGGCGTGGTGGATGAAGGCGTCGGCGTCGAGCCATCCCCGGGCGGGATGGCGCCAGCGCACCAGCGCCTCGGCGCCGGTGATCCGCCCCGAGGCGATGTCGACCTGGGGCTGGTAGAGGACGGCGAACTGCTCGCGGGCCAGCGCGCTGCGCATCTCCTGCTCGAGGGTGACCCGCTCGATCATGGCGCTGAGCATCGCCGGCTCGAAGCGGGCGTGACGGCCCTTGCCCCGCGACTTGGCGACATACATGGCCAGATCCGCGTTGCGCATCAGCTCCTCGGCGCCGCCCGCCCCGGCGCTCAGGGCCACGCCGACGCTGCCGCTGGCGACCAGCTCGCGGCCGTCGACGCGGAAGGGATGCCGCAGGGTCTCGAGCACCCGCTCCGCCGCGGCCTCGGCCCCGGCGGCGCCGTCGACGTCCTCGAGGAGCATGGCGAACTCGTCACCGCCGAGCCGTGCCACCGAGTCGCCGGGGCGGAGCCGCTCGCAGAGCCGGGCGGCCACCGCCTGGACAAGGCGGTCACCGGCCTGATGGCCCCGGGTGTCGTTCACCCGCTTGAAGTCGTCGAGGTCGAGGAGGAGCACCGCGCAGCCGGAGCCGTCACGGGTGGCGCGGCGGAGGCTGTGCTCGAGCCGGTCGATGAAGAGCGCGCGGTTGGCGAGCCCGGTGAGCTGGTCGTGGAACGCCTGGTGGCGGAGGTCGCGCTCGAGCGCCACCCGGGCGCGCTCCGCCGCGTCGCGGGCGAGGGCCTGGCCGAGCTGGCCGCCGAGGTTGCTCATCGCCCGGAGCAGCTCCTCGTCGAGGGCGAGCATCTCTGTCGAGAGCAGCACCAGCGTGCCCGCCGGCGGGCCGCCGTGGGCGAGGGGGAGGACCGCCATCCAGCGCAGCCCCAGCCCGCTCGCGTCGGCGAGCAGGGCGTTGCCGTGGGCCATGTCCGCCTGGACCACGAAGGGCGTGCCGAACCGGTGCATGCGCCCGGCCAGCTCCGCCTGGGGCAGCGGATCCCGCCCCGCGCGGTCGCAGAGGTCCTGGAGGCCGGGGGTCCCGTCGTGCCAGGCGTGCTCGAGCCGCAGCTCGCCGGAGGGGTCGGGGGTCCAGGTGAGCACCGCCTGGCAGCGCAGGGTGTCGCCGACGGTGCCGAGCACCTCGGGCATCACCGCGGCGAGGCCGGACTCGGCGCAGCCCATCAGCAGCTGGCTGACCGCGAGCTGCATCGCCCCGAGCTGGTCGGAGCGGCGCAGCGCGCTGACGTCCCGCAGCATCGCGGTGAAGACGGCGCCGCCGCCGGCGGGGTCCTCGCGGACGACGACCATCTCCACCGGGAACTCGGTGCCGTCGCGGCGCAGTGCGCGCAGTTCCACCGGGCGGCCGATGAGGCTGGCCTCCCGGCCGGCGAGGTGGCGGCGCAGCCCGTGGGTGTGGGCGGCGCGGTAGAAGGCGGGGATGATGGTGGCGGCGAGGTCGCGGCCGATCACCTGCTCGCGCTCCCAGCCGAACACCGCCGCCGCCTGGCCGGCCCACTCGGTGATCCGCCCGTCCTGGTCCATGCAGACGACCGCGACACCCGAGGCCGCGGCGAGCGCGCCCAGGGGTGCGTCGGGGCCGCTCACGAGGGTGGCGGCACGGGCGTGGTCCCGGTGGTGGGGCGGCGCGTCGGGCGGCGCCACTCCGGCTCGATGCGGAGCGCCGCATTGGTGATCATCCGCAGGGTGCGCACCGCGGCGCCGTGGGGACGGAGCAGGTCGGCGGTGAGCCGCCCGTTGAGCGGGGGATCCATGAAGGGCATGAAGCGGTCGGGGAAGCCCGGCATGGTGCAGCCGATGCAGATGCCCCCGACTGCGGCACAGCCGCCGATCCCCGACATCCAGCCGCGCCTGCCGACGTTGCAGTCGACCACCGGTCCCCAGCAGCCGAGCTTGGCGAGACAGGCGCCGGAGTTGTAGCTGGCGGCGAAGTCGGTCTGCTCGTTGTGGCCCGCCCGGCCGCACCCCTCGCGCGCGGTGACGTTGAAGAGCCAGCGCGGCCGGCTCATCTCGTCGAGCGGCACCTCGGCGACCAGGCCGGCGCGGTGCATCAGCAGCTGGAGCAGCGTCTCGGTGAGGTTGTCGGGCTTCACCGGGCAGCCGGGGAGGTTGACGATCGGCATCCCCGACGCCGAGCGCCAGCCGTCTCCGAGGTAGTCGGCCAGCCCCATCGCGCCGGTGGGATTGCCCTCCATCGCGTGGATGCCGCCGTACGCGGCGCAGGTGCCCGCGGCGAGCACCGCCCAGGCGCCGGGCGCGAGCCGGTCGATCCACTCGCAGGTGCGGATCGGCTGTCCCGTCGCCGGATCGGTGCCGAAGGCGGCCCAGTAGCCCTCGCCGCTCAGCTCCTCGTTGGGCACCGAGCCCTCGAGCACCAGGATGTAGGCACCGAGCTCGCCCCGGGCGGCGCGGTGCCAGTCCCGGAGGAAGTCGTCGCCCACCTCGAAGTCGAGCAGGGGGTGGTGGAGACGCACCCGGGGCAACCCCGGGAGGCTGCCCAGGACCAGGTCCTCGATGCTCGGCTGCGTCGCCGCGGTGAGCGACACCGAGTCGCCGTCGCAACCCAGTCCCGCGCTGAGCCAGAGGATGTGGACCTCGTCGTCGCGAGGTCGGAATGCGCTCACCCGCCGGAGTATCGACCCGAGCCGGTGAAGATCCCGTGAAGTCCTGTGAGCTTGGCGCGGTTAGACGATGTCCACCTTCGAGACCAGCCAGGAGCCGCCGGTGCGGTCGAGGGTGATGCGCAGCCGGTTGCGGTCGACACGGGGCTGCGGCGAGTTGCTGTTCTTCACCGTCTGGTCGACGAAGACGACCACCACGGCATGGTCGGCGGTGGCGTCGCGGACCCCTGCGTCGGCGACGGCGCCGCTCGAGGACGCCTGGTACTTGGTGATCAGCGGCTCGAGGTCCTTGCTCGCCTTGGTGAAGTCGGTCTTGAACTTGCCGGTGGCGTGGTCGGCGACGGCCGTGAAGTCCTTGTCCAGGTGGTGGTAGTCGTAGGTCGAGAGCGCGACCGAGAAGTCGCGGGCGGCGACCAGCGCGGAGGAGCGTGCCGAGGTGATCGCGTTGGCGTCGCGGAGCTTGAGCAGGGTGACCACCAGCGCGGCGATCAGCAGTGTCACCCCGACCGCGGTGATGACCACGCCCGCGAGCAGGCCGCCGGCGAGGGTCCGCGGCGGCGCGGCGGCCGGCGCGGGGCTCGGCGGCGGCGTTGCGGCCGGGGGCGTCCAGCCGGGCGGGGTGACCGGCGCGTCGGTCTGCGAATCGACGTCGGCGTCGGGGCTCATGGCGGTGGGACCTCGTGGGCAGATGGCACAGGGTGCGGGCGGACCAGCCTACCAGCCCCGCGCCTACCGGCTGATCAGCGCGAGCAGCATCCCCAGCCAGGTGCCGGGGCTGCGGTTGCCGAGGCGCACCGTGCTCCCGTCGGGGAGGGCGACCGTGCCGCTCACCGGGTCGTAGCCGGTGGTGATGGCCGCCGGCGCCCCGGCGGTGGCGCTGAGCTGCGGCCCCTGGGCGTCGCCCCCGGGCGCGGTCGCGGTGGCGTCGCCGCCGGGCCTCGGTGCGTTGCGCGCCCCCCGCTGGAGCAGGGTGGGCGCGGTGGCGCCGCAGTCCTTGTTCACATAGGGCGGGCGGGGTGAGATGTCGAGCGGGCTGCGCGCCTCGCCCGAGCCGAGGTAGCCGCACACCGGCGAGGCGGTGTCGAGGTAGAGGTCGCCCTCGGCGGTCCCGCCCCGGGCCAGAGCGGCGAGATTGCCGCCGGTGACGGGCAGCGCCACGAGCAGCTGCTTGAGGCCGGGCACGCGGGCGGCGAGGATGTCGCCGGTGGTCACCAGGTTGCCGAGCAGCACCGCCAGCGGCGCGCTGGTCTGCTTCACGAAGCTGTCGAGCTCGCCGAGCGCGGCCTGGCCGTTGGTGAGCAGCGCGGTGATGTCCGAGTTCGACGACTTCAGCTGGGCGGTGAGCTGGGCGAGCGAGGTGCTGAAGGTCTGGAAATCGCCCGAGGCGTTCACCGCCGTGGTGAGCACGGTGTTCAGCGCCCCGATGAGGTCGACCGTCTGGGGCGCGACGGCGCGCAGGCTGTCGACGACCGCCGCCGCGCTCTGCACGATCTGGTGCATCTGCTCGCCGTTGCCGGCGAAGGCGGTGGAGAGCTCGCGGATCACCACGTCGAGGTCGTGCGGGGCGACGCTGTGGACCACCGCCTCGAGGTCGACGAGCAGGGTGGCGACCGGCAGCGGGGTCTGCGCCTGGGACTCGGGGATGGTGTCGCCGTCCGCGAGGGAGGGCCCGCCGGGCGCCTGGGGGCGGAGGTCGACGTACTGCTCGCCGACCGCCGAGAGCGAGGTGATGACCGCCCTCGAGTTGGAGGGCACCCGGGTCCCGGAGTCGATGGCGAGGTCGACGCTCACCCCGCCCGGACGCAGCGTCACCGCGCTCACCGTGCCAACCTGCTGGCCGCGGTAGTCGACGTTGGCGTGGGGGAAGATCCCGCCGGCGTCGGCGAGCTGAACGCTCACGTGGAAGGGTCGGTGGAGCAGATTGACGCCGATGACCGAGAAGGTCGCGTAGACGACCCCCAGCACCCCGATGAGCGCGAAGGTGCCGATCTGCAGCTGGAGCAGGTTGACCCGCCCGCGGACCCGGCTCATCGCAGCGCGCTCCCGAGCAGCTCATGGGCGGCGTCGGCGCCCGTCGCCGGCGCGGCCAGGGGGAGTGGGAGCGGCAGAGGCAGCGGCGATCCGCCCCCGGTGCCGCTGCCGGCGCCCAGCTGGGCGTTGAGGGTGAGGTTGAGCTGGAGGTGGTCGCCCGGCACCACCCCGACCGCGGCGGGGCCGAAGGCGGCGAGGGCGTCGAGGGTGCTCCCGATCTGGCCGCGGATGCCGACCAGGGCGTCGACCACCGGTCCGAGCTCGCGCAGGTCGGCGAGGAACGCGTCGCGGCTCTCGTCGAGCACCCGCGAGCCGACGCTGCCGAGCCGGCCGAGGTGGGTCAGCAGCTGGTCGAAGTCGCTCGCCTGGGAGGCGAGCACCTGGAGCGCCGGGGCGATCGAGTCGAGGCCCTGGGCGATCACCGAGCTCTGCCCGTTCAGCTCGGCCGAGAGGGTGTTGAGCGCGTCGAGGGCGTGGTCGATGTCGCCGCTGCGGGCGTTGAGCGCCCCCACCAGCCGGCCGAGCTGGTCGAGCAGGTCGCGGGCCGGGCCCTCGTGCCCGCCGAACGCCTTGTTGAGCTCGACGATGATGGTGCGCAGCTGGTCGAGGCCGCCGCCGTTGAGCACCGCGGAGAGGAGCGCGAAGGTGTCCTCGATGGTGGGCGCGCTGCTCGTCTGGGGCTCGCCGAGGGTCGAGCCGTCGCCCAGGTCGGGTCCGGCGGGTGTCGCCGGGCGGGTGAGCGAGATGTAGTCCTCGCCGAGCGGGGTGGTGAAGCGGATCTCCGCGGTGGTGCCGCCGGGGAGCCTGATCTTGCGGTCGACCGCCATCTCGACGACGCCCCGGTCGTGGTCGAGGCGGATGGTGGTGACCTGGCCGACCACCACGCCGTCGAGCTTCACCTGGGCGCGCTGGGGCAGGTTGAGGACGTCGGCGAAGACCGCGGTGAGCCTGTGGCTGTCGCCCGGCGGCCCGCCGCCCGGCGAGGGCAGCCCCTGGAGGTTGAACTGGCAGCCGGCGAGCCCCAGCGCGCAGGCGGCCGCCAGTCCGGCGGCGCCGAGGCCGCGGGGCATGCCCATCACCCGGACGCCAAAAAACGGGCGATGCCCAGGTCGACGATCGAGACCGCACCCGGCGGGGGCGGCTCCTGGAGCACCGCGTCGAGCGCCACGCAGAGCAGGTCGAAGGTGGTGCCGCCGCCGCCCGGGAGCAGCCGGGTGGTGTGGGGCAGCGAGCTCGACCCGCAGTACTGGGCGATCAGCGCGGGCTGGCCGGGCTGGAGCGACGCCCTGACCCGCAGGCGCAGGCCGTCGGGGTCGCTCTCGACGGCGGCGCCGAGGTTGGAGATGGTGAGCGGCAGCACGTCGAAGGTCTCGATGAGCTGGCGCTGGTGGGCGAGCAGCGCATTGCTCACCGTCACCAGGTTCTGGATGTTCGCGCCGAGCGCGGCCCGGTTGTTCTGGACGAAGGTGCCGAGCTGTCCGAGCGCGGTCTGCAGGGTGCTGAGTGCGGTGGCGATGTCCTGGCGCTCGCCGGCAAGCTGCGATGTGGCGGTGGCGAGGTCGCGGTAGAAGGCCGAGACGGTGTCGTCGTGGTTGGCGAGCGCCCGGCTCAGGGTGTCGAGGTCGGTGAGCAGCGAGCCGAGCTGCTGGGAGTTCTTCGAGACCGCGGGCAGCGCCTTCGCCAGCCCGGTGATGGCGTCATGGAGCCGCTGCCCGTTGCCGTCGAGGTTCTGGGCGGCGACACCGACGAGGTCGCCGAGGCTGCCGTTGGGGTCGACGGAGTTCGGGCCCAGCGCCCTGCCCAGCTCGTCGAGCGACTGGTAGAGCTGGTCGACCTCGACCGGGGTGACCACCCGCGAGGTCGGGATGCTCGCCCCGCTCTGCATCTGCGGCCCGCTCGTGTACGGCGGGCTCAGCTGGACGAAGCGGTCGCTGACCACGTTCGCCGCGGTGAGCACCGCCTGGGCGTTCGCCGGCACCCTGGTGTCGTGGGGGAGCGACATCTCCACGGCGACGTCGCGCTCGCCGGGGGTGATCCTGGTGATCTTTCCGATCGGCACCCCGAGGATGTCGACGTGGTTGCCGACGTAGAGGCCGGGCGCGGAGACGAAGTGGGCGGTGATCACCAGCTGCGCCGGCCGGGTGGCGACGTAGCCGCCGAGGACGCCCCCGAGGACCACCACCGTGGCGGCGGCGGCGCCGGCGACGACGCGGCGCGAGCGGATCACGGCGTGCACCCCGACGAGCTGTTGGTCCGGCCGTTGCACTGGACGACCACGTTGTCGGGGAGCAGCAGGGTCGGCGCGGTGATGTCGATCCAGTTGCCGCTGCCGGTGGCGTTCGCGAAGTAGCGCGAGAAGGGGGCGAGCAGCTGCACGCTCTGGTCGAGCGAGGTCTGGTCCTTGGCGAGCACCGCGGTGACCGACTGCAGGTTGGCGAGCAGCGGCTGGATCTGCGCGGCGTTGCTCTGGAGCAGGGAGGTGAGCTGCTGACCGAGCGAGCCGCTGTCGACGATCAGCTGGTGGATCACCTGGCGCCGCTGGATGATCGTCTGGAGCACGAGGTCGGCGTCGTCGAGCAGCTGCACCAGCGGCGCCTGCCGGCTCGCCAGCGTCGAGGCGACCTGCTGGGTGCCGGCGATCAGCGAGCTCAGCTGGTCGGAGTGGCTCGCGATCGTCTGCGAGAGCCGGCTGAGCCCGTCGAGCACCGCCCGGGTCGTCGCCGGGGTGCCGCGCAGGTCGTCGCTGATGATCTTCAGCGAGGTGTCGAGCTGCTTGAGGTCGACCTGCCTGGTCTCGTTCGAGAGGCTGCCGAGCAGCTGCAGGAGGGTGTACGGCGAGGTGGTGCGCGACTGGGGGATGACGTCGTTCTCGCCGAGCTGGCCCGCGCCCGCGGGCGCGAGCTCGACATACTCCTGCCCGAGGATCGAGGCGATCTTGATGTTGAGCATGCTGTCCCTGCCCACCCGGATGGTGTCCCTGGCGGTGAAGTCGATCAGCACGTGCGCGCCCTCGAGCTCGACGTTGCTCACCTCGCCGACGTTGAGGCCGGCGAGGCGCACCTCGTCGCCGGTGGCGATCCCCGCGGCGTCGGCGAACTCGGCCCTGTAGTGGTGGACCCGGGCGATGAAGGGGAGGTGGCCGAAGCTGACCGCGAACAGGACGACACCGCCGATCACCAGGCTCCCGATGATCGCCACCCACGCCTGGTTGAGCTCGCGGAGCGGGCGCCACCTCATGAGCACCCCCTCGAGTGCACGCCCTGGTTGCCCACCGGTCCGTTGGGCAGGGTGATCGGCAGCGGCAGCGGGCCGGCGCTCGCCTGCCCGGTCGACTGCACGGTGAGCGCGCAGAGGTAGATGTTCCCCCAGGTTCCGTAGGAGAGCACCCGGTCGAAGGCGGCGAGCGCCGCGGGGAGGCGCTGCACCACGGTGTCGAGCTTCCCCTGGTTGGCGACCAGGGTGTCGCTCAGCGTCCGCAGCCCGGCGATGTCGTGGTCGATCGCCGGCCGCGAGCCCGCGACCAGGCCGTCGAGAGCGGCGGCGAGGGCGTCGATCTGGACCAGCGAGTCACCGACGCTCTGCCGGTCGGCGGCGAGCGTCGAGGCGAGCCGGCCGAGCTGGTCGATGAGCTGGCCGAGCTGGGCGTCGTGGCTCGCCACCGTCCCCACCACCCCGGTGAGGTTCTCGAGCACCTGGCCGATCACGGTGTTGCGGTCGGCGAGGTTGGCGGTGAACTGGGCGGTCTGGTCGAGCAGGGTCTGGAGGGTGCCGCCCTCGCCCTGGAGCACCTGCACGAGCGAGCTCGCGAGCTGGTTCACCTGGTCGGGGGTCAGCGCCGCGAACAGCGGCTTGAAGCCGTTGAAGAGCACGGTGAGGTCGAGTGCCGGCGCGGTGCGCGACATCGGGATCAGCGTGTTCTCGGCGAGCGCAGTCCCCGCGGTGTCGCCGTGCACCAGGGCGAGGAAGCGCTGCCCGATCACGTTCTGATAGCGGATCACCACGTGGGTGGTGTCGGTGACGGGGACGTCTCTGTCGACCTGGAAGGCGATCTGCGCGTTGTCCCCGTCGTTCCGCTCGTCGCTGACCTTGCCCACCTCGACCCCGGCCACGCGCACGATGTCGCCGACGCGCAGGCCGCTGATGTCGCCGAACTCCGCCCGGTAGGTCGCCTGGGCCGTGAAGCGCGGGTTGGTGATGGTGAGCACCACCAGGGTGGTGATGACCACGGAGAAGACCGCGAAGACGATCAGCATGGTCAGCGGCTTGCGGACGCTCACAGCCCGACCACGGTGGTGCCGCGGAGCACCGGCCCGACCAGCACGTCGCTGATCGCCACCTGCACGCTCTCCGGCGGGATTCCGAGCAGCTGGGCGACGGCGGTGCGCAGCGCCTGCTGCTCGGCGGGGCTGCCCACCGGGCCGGCGCTGCCGCCGTTCACCGCCGAGCGGGTCACCAGCGGCTGGACGCCGCCGGCGCAGTTCGGCCCGTTGGCGCCGGGATAGCGCGGGCAGTCCGACGCCGTGTACGGGGTGGGGTTGAGGATCGACCGGAAGGCCTGGTCGGCCGCCGCCCGCCCGGTCGGGCCGCCGAGCGATGCGGTCACTGCGGCGCCGACGTCGAGGTTCCTGATCACCAGGTTGAGCCTGGCCGTGTGGCCGGGGCCGAGGAAGGTGGTCCAGTTCCGCGCCACCGCGCCGAGGTTGAGCACTCCGTTGGTCAACCCCGAGGTGTTCTGGTCGATCGCGCCCAGAACCGGCTGGAGGTCCTTCACCACGGTGACGAAGCGGTCGCCGTTGGCGCTCAGGAAGCTGTGGAGGTCGTCGGAGAGGGTGATGCCGCCGCTGAGCAGCCCGCGGAGCTCGTCCTGGTGGCTGCTCAGGGTCTGCGAGGTGGTGGTGAGGTTGGAGATGGTCTGGAGCAGGGCGGGCGCGTTGGCGCCGAGTTCGTCGACGAAGCTCGCGAACCTGGTGATGTCCTGCTGGATCTGGGGGGTGAGCGGGGTCAGCTGGCGCACATAGCCGTCGAGGTTGTCGATCAGGCCGCCGAGGTTGGCGCCCTGACCGCTCAGCGCGGCCGCCAGGTTGGTCAGCGCGACGTCGAGCTGCGCGGGATGGATCGCGGTGAGCAGCGAATCGACCTCGGCGAGGGCGGTCTGCAGCGCGGCGGTCCGCGCGCTGGTGTCGGCGGGGATCGTCTGCCCGGCCGCGAGCCGGCCACTCGGGCTGGCGGGCTCGACGAGGTCGACGTACTGCGAGCCGAACAGCGTCGTCGGCACCGGGCTCGCGGTGACGTTGCCCGGGATCTGCGCGGCCTTGTCGGGCTCGACGTCGAGGTGGAGCAGGGTCTTG
>DATARS010000174.1:0-34753 GCA_036269455.1 Candidatus Dormiibacterota bacterium
AGGTCGCCGACGTGCCCCTGGATGAGGTTCAGCGCCGTCGGCGGCGCGTCCTCGCCCCAGAGCGCCGTGATCAGCCGGTCGGTGGAGACGACCCGGCTCGGGTCGAGTGCGAGCAGGCCGAGCAGGGCACGCTGCTTCGGACCGCCGAGGACGACCGGTCCCGACGAGGTCGCCACCTCCAGCGGCCCGAGGATGCCGATGTTCACCGATCCTCTCCCAGTGCCCCCACCCCGCCGGATTCTGCCACGCGGCGGCGCGGTGGACCGGAGCCGGCGCTCGCAGGAGAAAGCGGCGTCCTCCGCTGAGGAGGCACGGGCGGGGGGCGGCGGACCCGGTGGCCGGCCGCCCTCCCTCCCGGTCCGGCAACTACTCCTTGTCGTCGCCGCAGGTGCAGTCCGGGCTGCACTTGTCGTCCTTGGTGCACGCGCAGTTGGGGCCGCACTTGCAGCCGCCGCTGCATCCACAGTCGGACATGCTGGTCTCCTTCTCGCCACGTCGGCGGTCGCATCCCGCGGGTCGGACCGTGGTCGCGACGATACCCCCTGGGGGCATGTGGTGTCAACGGGACCGGCCACCTCGTCACACCCCCGCTCCGAACTCGCCGTGAGGCGTGGAGCGGGCCCCGGTAAGATACCCGGGGTGGGCACCGGCATGAGCGGCGCCCCGCGTGGAGGATGGTCGGTGGCCACGAAGGTCAGGAAGGGCTCCTATCAGGCGTCGAAGGAGGAGCTCGCCGCCCGGTTCAGCCGTCTCCAGGGACAGGTCACCGGGATCGCCCGAATGGTCGAGGAGGAGCGCTACTGCCCCGACGTGCTCACCCAGATCAGCTCCGCGGTCGCCGCCCTCGAGAAGATCGGCTTCATCCTCCTGCGCGATCACATCGCCCACTGCGTGGTCGAGGACGTGGCCCAGGGACGCGGCGACGAGACCGTCAACGAGCTGATGGCGGTGGTGCACCGCTTCGCCGGGCGCTGATCCGTCCGGTTGGCCAGGGGAGGGCCGGCCGGCCCCCCCCTGTCGCCCAAATGCCTCGCTACCGCTGACGCCGCCGGTACCTGCGGGCATACCTGGCGCCCCCGAGGAGAAGGGCCAGGGGAACGGCGACGATTCCGACGGCACCACCCATCTTCATCGGCGCGTCCGGCTTCGGGGCCTTCTCGAGGCCCCCGGGGAACTGGACCGAGTTCCGGTCGTCGACGTTCGCGAAGGTCGTGTCCGAGGAGGTGAACTTCTCGTCGACCGCCGCACCGCGGATCGTGCCCTTGAGGTGGACCGTGTAGGTGCCGGCCTTCATCGGGATGATCGCCACGTCGTACTCGCCCTCGGTTCCCATCCCGGTGTCGGGATCGAACGCCGGCATCGGCGTCTGGGGAGCGCTGGTGTTGTCCTTGTAGATCAGCCACACCTTCAGGGTGTCGCCGAGGTCGTCGACGGCCTTCCCCTTGCCGTCGTTGATGAAGACCTGGATGGCATTGCGGACCCCGGTGAAGGTCGGCTCGTCGCGCCAGCCGACGAGCACGCTGTAGCCGGCCACGGTGCGATGCTCGTGGGCGGAGACGGACCCGACGGCGGAGACGGCCAGGGCGGCGCCGGCGACGGCGCCGAGGGCGATGCGAACAGTTCTCGATGGCACGTGGAAACCCCTCATCATTCAATTCATGGCGCCGGGGTGCGCGCATCGCCCCGCCGGCGGATTGCATCGGGTCAGCGCAGAGCCGGGGGCGGCGGCGGGCGCGACAGGATGCGTGTGCCGAACCGATCGACGGGTGAGGGTGTCCAGCTCCGCGCCGGGTCCACCGGCACGCGCCGGGCCACCAGGACGCGCAGCAGGACACGGAGCAGCCGCTCGGAGAGGACGACGGCACACTCCCGCCGGCGGAAGAGCGCCAGGACCGCCGCCGCTGCGCTGGCGAGCACCAGGGCGACGGCGAGGTGGACGAGGGGGGCCGCCCAGTGGACACCAGTGACGGGGTCGAACCCGGGCATAGGCAGCCCGGACCAGCGTGCCTCCAGGTTCTCCTGGAGGAGGTAGAGAGCGACCTGCACGGCCGCGAGCGGCAGCCAGAGGGCCACGAGCCGGGAGCCGAACGAGGGCGGCCGGCCGTGGTCGAAGGGCAGGTGCGAGGTGCGCAGCCCGCGCCAGGCCGCCTCGATGCCGGCGCGGGTCCGTGCGATACGCCAGCTCAGCGCGACCCAGGCCCGCCAGAGGCGCGCCGCCCCCAGCGTGGCGCAGAGGGTGAGGATCGCCGCCGTGGGGACCATGTAGAGGTGCACCGGGGCGGCCAGCCCGGACCCCGAGCGCCCGAGGCCCATGGTCCGCGCGTACTCGACGGTGTGCGACACCCACACGCCGATGAGCGCAGTGAGCACACCGGCGACGGCCAGGCGGCGGACGGGACGGCCTGGCGCCATCAGCCGTCCGTCCGCGCCAGGGCATCTGCGGCGGTGCCGACCCGCTCCTGGGCCGCCCGGGCCACCGCGGCGAGGGTCACCAGGCGCCCCAGCCGGTGCAGGCGGTCGCGCGCGAACAGGTCGCAGAGAGCGTCCTCGGCGTCGAACGAGCCGCCGCCGAGATCGACCGGGTCGGGGAGGACCCAGGCGCCGAGGGCCCGGCACGCGGTCTGCAGCGCGAGGGACGCGCCCGACACCGGCAGGCTCCCCGACACGGAGATCCGGCCGACCACCCTCCCCGCAAGGAGGTGCAGCTCGTCGTGCTCGACGCTCCACAGGTGGTCGAGCGCATTCTTGAGAGCGCCGCTCACCGTCCCCTGGTACACCGGTGAGGCGAGGATCACCGCGTCCGCCCGCCCGGCCTCCTCGAGCAATGTGTTCGCCGCACCGGCCCGCACAGGCTGGTCGGGATCCAGGAGCGGAAGGGACAGGTCGCGCACGCTCAGCAGCCGGGTCCGCGCCCCGGCCCGCGCCGCCCCGACGAGAGCGACACGCAGCGCCTCGAGCGCCCGCGAGGTGGGGCGCATGCTCCCGCCGAGGCCGAGCACCACCGGGGCGGGCCTAGGCATGGGGCAGGGGGAAGAGGTTGACCTCCCCCTCCTCGAGCGGCCGGTCCCGCCAGCCCAGGGCGACGGCGGCGTCACGGACCCGCCGGCCTCCCAGCGGGGGGAACGCGGCGGGGAGGTTGGGCACCAGCCCCGGCACCACCACCCGGGCGACCCGGAGATTGGTGGTGGCGACGTCCGCCGTGGTCAGGTCGACGGCGAAGACCTCGAAGCCCTGCCGCTCCAGTCGTGCCCGGTAGCCGGCCGAGCTGCGATCGGGCAGGCCGTGGAGGCTGCTCAACGATCGCGTGGCGTCGACATCGACCCACGGGCGCACCACCTCGCGCGACCTGGGGTCGAGGTGCACCTGGAGCTGGCACATCAGGGTGTGGACGTCGTGGAAGTCGGCGCGATACGCGTCGAGATAGCGGCGGTCCTCGCGCGGCGGCTTGAGACTGCCGATGTCGACGAGCTCGCCCGCCCGCCAGAACGGCCCGTCGGCGTCCTGCATCCAGCGCGAGGACTCCTGGAGCGCCAGCGCCTCGGCCCACGCCTTGAGAGCGGCCTCCTCCGGGTCGGGCCGGGCGGCGAATCCGATGGTCAACAGGCCCTCGTCGAGGTTCTCGACCACGCCGGCCATGACCGGGACGTCGAACTCGTTCTCCAGGTGGATGACCCAGGCGCGCTGCCCGAGCTCGGACGGTGCGCCCGCCCAGACCGCCTCGAGGCGCGGGCTGAGCCGGACCCCGGGCAGCCGCTGGGCGCTCAGCCACCAGAGCATGGTGGCGTCGCGTTCGATGACCTCCTCGAGGCCGGAGGCGAGCGCCGCGTCCCAGCTCGACCCCGCGGCGATGCCCGAGAACATCGCGTAGTTCGTCGGCGGATCGTCGGCGTGCTCGCCGAGGTACCAGTTGACGTGGACCAGGCTCGCCGGGATCCACGCCGGCCGCTCGCAGGTCAGGCACTCGCCCCTCACCCAGTGCACCCGCAGGTCGCGGGTGAAGGGCACCAGCGGGAACCCGGCCGCCGCGTGCTGCGCCGGCGAGTGGAGGATCAGCCTCTGCGGGTCGACGGCGTGCTCGCCCCGGGACACAAGCTCCAGGTGGCTGGCCTCGACCATCCGCGCGGGGTCGACCCAGTTTCCGCAGTACCGCTCGATGCACTCGGCGATCGCGGCGGCCCGCGCCGCGCTCTCGCTCACGAACGAGCTGCCATGGTTGGACCGGCCGTTGGCGCACATGGAGATCCGGGTCATGTCGCAGGCGACGCTCTGGACGATGTGGAGGTCCCCGGGCACCGAGGAGTGCGGGCAGAGGCGGTCGAGCCGGTTGACGATGCCCGTCCGCGCGTCGACGACGGTCTCCATGTCGCCCGGCACGGCGGGCCGCCGCACGCGTCGGTCCGGCAGCGGCAGCACCGGATGCGCGGTGACCGCGAACGTGATCGGATCGAGCTCGACCTCACTCCACCAGGAGGCGGGCGCGACCCCCACCACCCACCGCTCCACCTCGGTGACCAGGATCGACAGCATCCACAGCAGCTCGGAGTCCGGAGGCACGTGGGGACAGCCGTCGACCGGCGGGTTGGTCAGCGCATGGAAGAGCGGGGCGCTCGGCGCCGCCGCCAACCGTCGCGCGAAGACGTCGCGGAAGCACGGTGTCGCGCCCGGCACGACCGCCGGGCCCAGCCACCCGTGTCCCGCATCGAGATGGAGAGGGATCCAGGGGAGGCCTCGCTCGGAGCAGGCGTCCTCGACCGTGGTCAGGAACTCGTGGTCGAAGCGGTCGCTCAGCGCGACGACCAGCTGCGACGTTGACGTCGCCGCGCGCAGCTCGCCGTCGAGCGAGGACAGGCTGTCGCACTGCGACACGCCGTGGAAGCGGTGCGCCAGGTCGCGCTGCAGCATGCGGGCGAGGAGCGCCGCCAGCCGGCCCTCTCCCATCACCAGGAGCGAGGTGCACTCCAGCGCCGCGGGATCGATGCCCTCGCAGCCGAAGCGCATCCAGTCGACCCCGCTCGCGGTGCTCGGGGCGCCGCCGGTCATGCTGCAAGCCGCCACACCAACCGTGCGGACGCTACAGCCAGCGGAACGCCGTGGCCATGCCCTCGTGGTGGTTGCATGGCTGATGGTTCGCCAGCATCACCGAGGGGACGGTCCCGGAGGACGCGGAGGCTCCGGCGAATCCGCGAGGTTTGGGACACGGCGTCGGCGTCGGAACCACGCGGCGCGACGCGGGCGCGAAGAGGACCGGCTGCGCGGGCGCCGCCGACGCCGACATCGCCTCACCGACCGCCGACGCGCCGACGACGAGGGGGAGTGCCGCGCTCAGCGCCGTCCGCCGCCAGCGGCGTGCCGAGGGCGGCCCGACAACCTCGGGTGTGCCCTCGTCCTCATTGAGAATCTCGATGATCACGCGCGGCCCTCTCCACCTGCACGCGACCCCGCTCCATGCGAGCTCGTCGCGGGTCGTCATGCTACTCACGTCGCAGCATTCGCGTCAAGAATGCAACTCGTGCATCCGCACATGTGGAATTCGAGCGATGTCCGGGCACCGCGGACTGCAGACGAAAGTGGCACCGGATTAACCGATGACTTGGCTCCACCGGTGGCATCATGGGGTCGACCGTGCCGCCCGCATCCCGACACCGCACTCCGCAGCGTCCACCGCGCCGGCGGGAGCCATCGTGGTGGCAGCGGTGGTGGTGGGCGCTCGCCGGAGCGGCGGCCGTGGTCGTGCTGATCGTTGTGATCGCGGTGGCCGGCACCCGCGGCGGGAGCCCGGCAGCCGCATCCCCCAACGCCTCGCCGGCCGCGACGGCGCTGCCCAGCCCGCTCGCGGGACTCGACCACGCCGCCACCGGCGATCCCGTCGACGGCATCCAGTGCCAGACGATGGAGCAGGTTGTCTACCACATCCACGCTCATCTCGCGATCTACGTGAACGGGCAGGCGCGGAGCATCCCCGAGGGCATCGGCATCCCCGGCCCGCGACAGGAGGAGCCCTCGGACGAGGGCCCCTTCGTGGTCTCCGGAAAGTGCTTCTACTGGCTGCACAGCCACACCCCCGACGGCATCATCCACATCGAGTCCCCGACACCGCGCACCTACACGCTGGGAAACTGGTTCGACATCTGGGGGCAGCCGCTCTCGCCGACCCAGGTGGGGCCCGCCACCGGCCCGGTGATCGCGTACGTGAACGGCCAGCGGTGGACCGGCGACCCGCGCGCCATCCCGCTGACCGCCCACGCCGTCATCCAGCTCGACGTCGGGCAGGATGTGCCTCCGCAGCCGTTCACGTTCCCGGCGGGTCTTTGACCTCGGCGGAACCGAGCGCGGTGCTGAGCCTCCGGCGCTGCTCCTCGGGATCACCGAAGGCGCGCGCGACCTCGAGCAGCGCCCGCTGGCGCCAGGCGAGCGGCGTGTCGCGGATGAGGTCGCGCATCGGCTCGGGGATGTCCTCGGCGATCTGCACGAGCTGCCGCACGCTGCGCTCCGACAGCCCGGTCCGGCCGGCGGCGTCGGCGGCGTGGGAGCGGACGGCGGAGCCCATCCTCTCCGCCCGCGGTGTCTTGCCGCCCCCGGCGCGCCCCGGGGCGCCCCCGTGGCGGCTGCCCGGGTGGAGCGCCTCGTAGACGCGCTTGCGCGCGGCGAGCAGCTCGGCACGGCGCAGGGCGCTGCCGGCGAACCCGGTGAGCCTCGTGTCGATGTCGGTGAGCTCGATCACGGCCTGCTCGGGCTCGGACGGCCGGGCCTCGTTGTCGAACCAGTGGTACGGACGTGCGCTGATCGACAGCACGTTGATCTCCTTCGGTGACCTCGCGACGGCGGGCGCGCAGATGCGCACCGCCACAGTCAGCGGGCGAGGAGCGAGACCGGAGGAGGCCGCCGCCAGAGCTGATCGCCGAGACGGTCGAGGGGCGAGGGACGCCACTGCGCGACCGGCGCGGCGGGCGGGACGGTCGAGGCGAGGGCGGCGAGGAGGACGCGCACCAGCCGGACGACGTGGCTGATGCGCAGCGCCCGGCGCTGGAGCAGGAGTCCGGCGCGGGCGACGAGCCCGGCCAGCATGGCGGCCGCGGCGAGGTGCATCAGCGGTGCCGCCGCGTGCATCCCGAGGAACACATGCAGCCCCGGCGCCGGGGCCCTGGCGAGGACGCTCTCGAGGTTCTCCTGGGTCAGGTAGAGGAGCAGCTGCAGCACGCCGAGGAGGAGGGTCAGCGCACCCCAGCGGGCCATCCCCGAGGGCGGGCCCGCGGCCGGGGGAGCGGCGACCCGATGCCCGCGCAGCGTGGCGGCCAGCGCACCGTGGGCGGCGTCGAGGCCGCGTCCGAGCGCCTGCCACACCCGCCACCAGCCCACCCCGCCGATGGCGGCGAGGGCGACCAGCGCGGCGCCGACGGGGACCATGTACAGGTGCATGGAGCCGAACAGCTCCTCGCGCAGGCCGGCGCCACCGGCGACGCGCACGTACTCGAGGGTGTGCCCCGTCCAGGTCCCCACCAGGGCCAGGAGCACCAGGGTGGGCGCGAACATGCGCCGCCCGCTGGGCATCATTGGAGGAGGATACCCCGTCACCGAAGTCGGCGGTCGATCCGGTAGCCGCGGCCGAAGACGGTGGTGATGCGGAAGGGGACGTGACCCGGCTCGAGCTTGGCGCGCAGCCGGCGGATGTAGACGAACAGGCTGCGCCGGTGGCGATCGGCGTCGCTCCCCCAGAGACGGCGGGTGAGCTCCGCCGACGAGTGCAGCGCATCGGTTCGCGAGAGGAGCAGGAGGAGGAGCTCGAACTCCGTCGGGGTGAGCGACACCTCACGGTGGCCGGCGTGGGCGGTGCGGCGCTGGCGATCCATGAGGAAGCCGTCGATCTCGAGGATGGCGGACGACGTCCGCGACCTCGGGTGGGCCACCGTCGTCACACCCACCCGCGATGCCATCCTCGTCACCGTCTGGTGGTCGAGCGGTGCCAGCGCCGAGGGATGCAGCTGGAACCAGCGGGCGACGGCGTCGCACATCGGCCGCCGGACGAGGTCGCGACGCTCGCGCGGAGCTGCCGGAAACTGGCCTGCGGCAACGTGGCTCTCACTCATCGGTGCGCGTGCGCGCGGCTGACGACGAACACGGAGTCTGTCCCCCCTCTGCGGACTCGTCACCACCAAGGGTATTCAGTCCGCCACGTGTGTCAAGTCCCTGCGAAAGCGGCACATGCTGCGCTGTGTGCCGTCTTCGATTGAATCAGGCCTCAGTGCGCGGCCTCGAGCGCGGCCTCCAGCGCGCCGCTGCGCGCACGCTCGAGAAGAGTGTGCAGCTGGTCCATGCTGAACTCGATACGCTGTCCGAAGTCGTCGGTCATCACCACCCGCCGGTCCTCGGGGGAGTCCGGCGCAAGCGACACCTCGGGACATCCGCAGTGGCAGTGGCAGCAGAACTGCATGACCGGCACAAGACGCGCGTCGTCGCTCATCGTCACCCTCAATCTCGCAGACACATCCCCAGTGCGGGTGCCGCTCATGGTACCGGGGCGGCGTTGGATCGTCCAGCCGTTGCAGACGGTCGTGATGACGGTTCCGGCGCAGATGTTGCCACTTTCGCCACGGGATGGGGCCGCGGAGCGACCGCCGCCGATGTGCTCGACGCGGGGGGCACGGTGTTCACCAGGGTGCCGGCGACGATCAGCGTCACCAGGGCGAGCCCGAGCTCCGCGGAGCCGACCCGGCGAAGGCCGCGCAGCGTGTGCAGGGCCCGTGGCAGGTGACGGAAGCGGTTGGCGGCCCCGAGCATGACCAGGAGTGAGAGCAGACCGATCTTGACGAGCACGAGCTGACCGAAGAGCGAGGAGGTGAGCGCCCCCACCGATCCGACGTCGACGCCGGCGCGGATCAGCCCGGTGACCCCGACGACGACCACCGCGACCCCGGCCACCGCGGAGAACCGCTGGAACGCACGTGCACTGACCTCACGGGGAGCGCCGCGGATCCCGACGAGGAGCGCGGCGAGACCGCCGATCCAGACCCCGACTCCGAGCGCGTGGAGCCACTGGAAGGCCCCGTTGAGCCGGGGGAGCCCGCCCGCGGTGGCGTGGCTGGTGTCGACGTCCATGAGCATGACCGTCGCCGCCAGGGCGGCGACGACGAGCAGGCCGAGGCGCCTGTCCCGCGCCGAGCCGGTCGCGAGCGTGACGACGAGGGCGGCGATCGCGAGGACGGCGGGGACGGCACGTTCGACGAACCCGCGCACCAGCGCGCTCCCGAGGAACTCCTGCACCGAAAGTCCCGCGTCGGCCCCCTGGGCCACCGCCACCATCAGCACCCCTGTCGCGAGAGCGGCCGCTCCCGCCGGCAGCAGCCGCAGCACCGCCACAGGTGGCTCCGGGAATGCGACCACCGCGATCACCGACATCCCGAGGAGCCCCACCATGCCGACATAGAGGAGGGCGCGCCCGGCGATCGCCGCCGCCGAGGGCGCCGGCGACACGAGGTCTGCCCGCGCGGCGCCGGCGGGGGTGACGCCCACACCGAACGTGAAGGCGCCGGTGGCCAGGTGGCCGTCGACCGCGGACACGGTGCGCCAGTTCACCGTGTACACCCCGTGGGCGAGCGGCTCGACCGCCACCGTCAGCTCCATGGGGGCGCCGGGGACCACCGTGGTCGGCCCGCGATCGCGGTCCCGTCGTTCCGAGTCGAGGACGTGGATCGCCGAGAGCCGGGGGTCGGGTCTCTCGCCGAAGGTCATGAGCACCGTGCTGGGTGCCTGATCGAGGGTCTCACCCGCGTGGGGCGACGACCACACCGGCAGCGCGTGCGCATGCACGGTCACGGGGGTGGCGAGCAGCGCGAGCGCGAAAGTGGCAACAACCGTGCTTGCGAAAGTGGCACCGGCCGCGGCCAGACGACGTGCCGGCGAAGCGCGTGCCGATCGCAGCGGAGCTACCATCCGTCGCGGACCACGGAGGAATGACATCGGTGACCGGCATGGGCGGGATGAGCGGCGGCGGCCCGGAGGCGCGCCTGCTTCTCGCTGCCGTCTTCGCAGCACTCGCGGTGTTCTATGCGCTGCGTGCGGTCGACTGCTGCCTCTCGGCGCACGCGCCGCATCTGCTCATGTCGGCAGGAATGCTCTACATGGTCCTGCCCGTCGCGTGGCAGGTGCTGCCGGTGGGGCTGTGGCTGGCGGTGTTCGGCTCCGCCTCCACCTGGTGCGTGATCCGGACGACGCGTCGCTGGCGCCGTGATCACCACCTCGACCTCGAGTTCGCCCACAGCGAGCTCACGGGATGCGTCGCCATGGCGCTGATGCTCCCCCTCTTCACGTTCCCCGGCCTGGACGGCGCCGCCCTGCCGCTCACCATCGCAATGGGCACCTACTTCCTCGCCTACGCGGTGTTCTGGGCCGGGCGAGTACGCGGCGCTCCTCCCGGGTCGCCGGTCGCCGGCCTCCTCCGCCGCACTCGGGTCGAGGCGTTCGCCCAGGTGGCCATGGGCACCGGCATGGCGTACATGTTCCTGGTCATGTGAGCCTGGAGAGGCGTCGCTCGGGAGCGGTCATCTCGCGATGGTCGTCCGCAGCTGGGCGGTGCGCGGCTCGGACCGTGCCGGCCGGGCGCGCACGCGGAAGGTCCTGACCCCGGCGTCGAGCGGTGCCGTGGCCACGAAGTGGTCGGGTCCCAGCCGGGTCACCGACAGGGTCGCGCCACCGGGCCCGTCGTCGCTCGACACCTCGAGGGTCTCGATCGCCAGCCCCTCGCCGTTCGCGTCGAAGAAGGTGAGGTGGAGCTGGTTCAGCCCCGTCCTCCCCGGGTCGGCGAAGGCGTCCACGCGCATCCCCTCGCCCAGCGCGGCGCTGGTCACAACCGGTGCCCCGCTGGCGGGCAGCAGCGTCTGGCCCCGCGCCGGTGAGAGCGCCTGGGAGCCGAGGACGGCGACGCCGAAGATCGTGGCCGGTGCCACCAGCGAGAGCGCCAGGGTGCGCCGGCGCAGGTGGCTCACCATGCCGTCCGGACGGCCGCGGCGGCGCCCGAAGCGCTGGAGGCGGAGGCTGTTCAGCACCACCACGAGGCTCGAAGTGCCCATGGCGAGGGCCGCGATCAGCGGGTCGAGAAGGCCGAAGGCCGCGAGCGGGATGGCGGTGAGGTTGTAGCCCATCGCCCAGCCGAGGTTCTGCACCACCGTGCTGTGCGTCGCCCGCGCGAGCCGGAACGTCGCCGCCACCCGGCGCAGGTGAGTGGACATCAGGGTGATGCCGGCGGCGGCCACGGCGACGTCGGTGCCGCTGCCGAGCGCGATCCCTGCGTCGGCCTCCACCAGCGAGGGGGCGTCGTTGACCCCGTCCCCCACCACCGCGACCACCGCACCGGCGGCGCGCAGCCGGCGCACCTGCTCGACCTTCGCCTCGGGCAGCACCCCGGCGACGACCTCGTCGATGCCCACCTGGCGCGCGACGCAGGCGGCGGCGCCCGCGTTGTCGCCGGTCAGCATCACCGTCCGCATGCCCATCGAACGGAGCTCCGCGACCGCCTCGCGGGCGTCGGCCCGCACCGTGTCGGCGACCGCGATCAGCCCCTTGACGGCGCCGTCCCAGGCCACCAGGACGACGGTGGCGCCATCGCTCTCGTCGGCGGCCAGCTCGGCGGTGATCCAGCCGGGGACATCGACGCCGGCGGCGGCGAGGAGCGGCACGCGCCCCACCGTGACCTCGGCGCCGTCGACCTGTGCGCGCACGCCCAGCCCCGGGAGCGCCACCCAGCCGGCGACCTCCGGCGGTGGCCCCATCCCTCCTCCGGCCTCGCGGATCAGCGCCCCGATGGGATGCTCCGAGAAGGATTCGGCGGCGCCGGCGCGACGCAGCACCTCGGCCTGGCTCGTTCCCGGAGCGGCGAGGACGCGCCGCACCGCCAGCCGCGCGGTGGTGAGCGTGCCCGTCTTGTCGAGGACGACGGTGTCGACGGCCGCGGCACGCTCCAGCACCTCGCCGCTGCGGACGAGGATGCCCAGGACGGCGCCCCGGCCGGTCCCGACCATGATGGCGACGGGCGTCGCCAGGCCCATGGCGCATGGGCAGGCGACGAGCAGCACCGCGACGGCGGCCAGGCCGGCGCGCTCGGGATCCCCGGTCTGCAGGACGGTGACCGCCATGGTCAGCGCGGCGAGCACGAGCACGATGGGAACGAACACCGCCGACACCCGGTCGGCGAGGCGCTGCGCCGGGGCCTTTCCCGCCTGGGCACGCTCGACGAGCGCGACCATCCGCGACAGCACCGAGTCGGTCCCCGTCGCCTCGACCCGCACCAGCAGAGCCCCCCCTCGGGCGTGGGTGCCGCCGGTCACGCCGTCGCCCAGGCAGCGCTCCACCGGGGCGGACTCGCCGGTCAGCATCGACTCGTCGACCGAGGCGGTGCCCTCGACGATCACGCCGTCGGCGGGGATCACCTCGCCGGGTCGCACCCGCACGAGCACACCGGGTCGGAGGGTGTCGGTGGCGACGACCCGCTCGGCGCCCTCGGTGACGACCCGCGCCGTCGCCGGCCGCAGCGACAGGAGCGCCCGCATCGCACCCACGGCACGCCGGTGCGCCCTGGCCTCGAGGTGGCGGCCGGTCAGGATGATGGTCAGGATGAGCGCGGACATCACGCCGTGCAGCCGCCCCGCAACCTCGGCGATGCCGGTGCCGTGGTGGTGGCGACCGCCGCCACCGATCACCTCGATCGCGGAGAAGAGCAGGGCCGCGAGGGTGGCGACGCTGACCAGCGTGTCCATGTTCGCCGTGCGCGCCCTCAGGCGCTCCAGCGCCCCGCGCATGAACGGCCAGCCGCCGTCGAGCTGCACGGCCACGGCGATGCCGAGCACCGACCAGGGCTCCCACCGCTGGGCCGGGAACCCCAGGGCGAGCGCCACGCCGGCCGCCGAGAGCAACCAGGCGACGGCGAGGCGAACAGCCCCCCGGTGCGCCGCCCCCGGCGCGCCGGGCCCCGCGGCCGCGTCCGGGGTGCGGTCGAGCGGCTCGGCCGTGTAGCCGGCCCTGCCGACGAGAGCCTCCAGCTCCTCGACGCCGAGCCGGCCGGCATCGTAGCCGACCAGCGCACGGCGGGTCGCGTAGTTGACGCTGGCGGAGACGACCGCGGGGTTGCGGGCGAGCACGCGCTCGAGGCGCGCGGCGCACGAGCCGCAGGTCATGCCGCCGACCCCGAACTCGACACTGGTCACCGCGGGATCGGCCACCGGCTGCACGGCCATTCAGTTGCGGAGGCCGACGACGTCGAAACCCGCGTCCTCGATCGCCTGTCTCACCGTCTCCTCGTCGACCGGGCCCATGGATTCGACGGACACCCGACGATCCGCGTGGCTCGCCTGCGCGGTCCGGACACCCTCGACCCGGAGAAGGGCACGGACGATGCTCTGCTCGCACCCCCCACAGGTCATCCCGTGCACCTCGAAGATTGCATTCATGTCGCCTCGACTCCACCGGAAAAACGCTGAACTGCAACGACCGTCTGCCGGTGGCGGTCCGTGACGCCCGGGATTCCGGACGTGCGCTGCACCCCTGCGGGTGACGGAGCGGCCTACCGGCGGGCGAGAAGCGGCGGAGGCCGGCTCCAGAGCTGGGGGCCGAAGCGCTCGATCGGAGACTCGAGGACGGCGCTGATGGCGGTGCGCACCGCACCGGCGCTGCGCAGCAGCCGGCCGAGCAACCGCTCGTGCGCCACGAGCGCGCGCGCACGCTCCGCGACACGACGCGTCAGCAGGACGGTCACCGCGCAGAGGAACAGCGCGACCGCGCCGTGGATCAGTACGGCCGTCCAGTGATCGCTCCAGAGGACCGCGAGCCCCGGGACCGGCTGGTGCGCCGACTGTGCCTCGAGGTTCTCCTGGAGGACGTAGAGGATCAGCTGCAGCGGCGCGACGGCGGCCCAGGCTGTGAGCAGCCGCTGCGCCGGCGTGGGTGCGCCGGCACGGAGCCGCGACGGAGGTGGCGCGACCCGCAGCCCCCGCCGCACGGCGTCGACCGCCGCGCGCACCACCTCGAGGCGGCGCCCTAGATCACGCCATAGCCGCCACACGCGGCCAACGCCCACCCAGGCGCCGGCGAGGATCAGCGCGGCCGCCGGGAGCATGTAGCGATGCGGGCTCGCCAGCAGCTCCGCATGCAGACCGACGACGCCACGCAGCTGGACGTAGACGGCCGTGTGACTGACCCACGCCCCGAGGAGGGCGAGCAGCAGCGTCCCCCCAGCGCGACCCTGCCGCCACGAGACGCTCACGCCCGCAGCGTAGCGCACCCGCCTGCCAACGTCAGCCGGCAATTGCGGGAATCCTAGGCGGCGACCTTCTCGACCAGGCGTGCCCCGCAGATGCAGGTGTACTCGTCGCCGCCGCCGGGGCAGTCGCATGCCGCCTCGATGCGCACGGCGCAATTGCAGCCATCGTGGCCGCAGGTGAGCACGGTGCCACCGCCGGTGTCGGACGCTTCCGCCTTCTCCGTCAGGGCCGAGCCGCAGCGGCAGGTGTAGCTGTCACCTCCGCCCGGGCAGTTGCACACGTCGTCGATTCGAATCTGGCAGCCGCATCCCTCGTGCCCACAGGTGAGCGCGGTGCCCTTGGCGACCGATGCCATTTTCGTCACCTCCAGCGCGATTGGGGCCGTGTGGCCGCAATTCGTGCCGATGGTACGCGCGACGCACCACCGCGCGATACCGACCAAGGTGGCATCGGCGTCGCGGTCGCGAACTGCTGCGCCGATGCGCGATGATTTCGCGGTTCCGCAGGGATCGTGAGTGGGGGACGGCCGATGATCGATGCACTGGCCCGGCGCTGCCGGCGGGTGCTCCCCGCCGCCTTGACCATCGTCGTGCTCGGCGGCTGCGGCGGGGGGTCCTCCCCCACCGCAGCGTCGCAGACCACCACCAGCGGCGCAACCACCACAGCCTCGACCGCGGTCGCCAACCACGTGCACGGCGCGGTGACCGGCGCGACCCCGAACGAGGTGATCATCGCCACCCACTACGGGCTGCGCCGGAGCGAGGACGGCGGCAGGACCTGGTCACCGGTGGCGACCGCGGGCGACAGCATGGTCGCAGCGCTGGCCAAGCTGCCGAACGGCTACGTCGGCTCATTCATGCAGATGTCGATGGGCTCGATGAGCACCTCGACGAGCGCGATGGGCTCGATGAGCGGCATGCGTGGGATGAGCTCGTCGACCACGTCGGGCGCCATGGGTTCGATGGGAATGACCGGCCCGGCCGACGTGAAGGTCTCGACCGACGGGGCGAGCTGGAAGGCGGTGCAGGGGCTGCCCGCCGGGGCGACCGTCACCAACCTCGTGGCCTCCCCCGACGGCAAGGTGACCTGGGCGTCGATCAACGGCCAGGGGATCTACCGCAGCACCGACGGCGCCCAGACCTGGACCCTCGTGCTCCCCACCCAGGCACTGATCACCACCGTGTACGACACCGGGACCTCGCTCGTCTTCTCCACCCAGGACGGCCTCGACATCACCCCCGACACCCAGCCGAGCGTGCCCGCCACGCCCACCGCGAAGCTGTCGCTCAACACCCTCGGCGCCTGGTCGGCATGTGATACCTGCCTCGTCGCGACCACCGGGTCGGGCGGCCTGGCGACCAGCCGCGACTCGGGCCAGACCTGGCAGCAGCTGCCCGCCTCCCACAGCTTCGACAACGTGGTCTCCTTCCCGGGGACGAAGGACGCCCTCTTCGGGATGGTGTCCGCCCCCTCCGACAAGGACAAGGGGATCTGGGAGTCGACCGACGGGGGCACCACCTGGACCCGGGTGCTCGATCAACCCCAGATCGACTTTGCCTTCGCGCTGCCGAGCGGTGACCTCCTCGCGTTCCAGTGGGGCGTGCATGTCTGGCGCTCGACCGACGGTGGGAAGACCTGGACGAAGTACGGCGACGCCTGAGCCCGCGCCGCGTCGGTCGCTCGCCGCGGCCGGCCTGGCGCTGAGCCTGTGGGCGGTGGCCTGCGGGGGCGGAACCGCCGCGCCGGCAGCCCCGGCCACCCCGCGCCCGCCCGGTGCCCTGGTGCGGGTCGACGACAACGTGTTCTCTCCCCAGGTCGTCACCGTCGCGGCGGGCGAATCGGTGGAATGGCGCTGGGCCGGGCAGAACCCGCACAACGTCACCGCCGATGATTTCGCCAGCCCCACCCGGACGTCGGGCGTCCTGGACCACCGGTTCGAAAGACCGGGCACTTATTTCTATCGGTGCACGATCCACACCCACATGCTCGGCGAGGTCGTCGTCCGGTAAGTTATACTTTTACTATCATATCTACGGAAGGCACGTACATCCCGGCCGAGCGTCGAATGACGCGATTTCCGCCGCGAGCACCACATCGAGGACGGTGCCGACACCGACCCCGACCGGAGGGAGGCGCTACCATCGCATGGGCCGGAGCCGATGGCGCCAGGACGCGCCCGTTCCGGCAGCGGGGTCTCCCAGGGGACTGATGACCACTGATGCGGTCGGGCCCGCGGACAGGCCCGAGCGGCCGACGGGATACAGCATCGTCGCGGTGGCGTCCTCAGCGGGGGGCGTGGTCGCGCTCAGCCGGCTGCTGCCCGCGCTTCCACCCGACTTCCCCGCGGCGGTGGTGGTCGTCCAGCACCTGGATCCACGGCACCGCAGCCTGATGGTCGAGATCCTCAGCCGCCGCACCGCGCTGCCGGTGACGCAGGCACGGCACGGACAGCACATCGAGCCGGGCGCGGTCTATATCGCTCCGCCCAATCGCCATCTGCTCGCCAGCCCCAACGACACCCTGTCGCTCTCCGACTCCGAGCTGGTGCACTTCGTGCGCCCCTCCGCCGACCTCCTCTTCGAGTCGGTTGCGGCGAGCTACCGCGAGCGCGCCATCGCCGTGGTGCTCACCGGCTGCGGCCAGGACGGGGCGATGGGGGTCAGCGCGATCAAGAAGATGGGCGGAACCGTCATCGTCCAGGACCAGGGCGCCGAGTTCCAGGGCATGCCCCAGGCGGCTGCGCGGACCGGCGACTGCGACTTCGTCCTCCCCATCGAGGAGATCGCCGCGGCGCTGGTGACCCTGGTCATGCCGGGGACCGTCGGGTGACCGTCGACCCCGTCGACCCCGACTTCGAGGAGCTGCTGCGGGTCCTGTACCAGGGCCATCACTTCGACTTCTCCGGGTACAAGCGGACGACCCTGGTGCGTCGGGTCCGCCGCCGGATGGACCTGCTCGGGATCGACGACTTCGCCGACTACGCCGACTACCTCGAGGTGCACGCCGGCGAGTTCGGCATCCTCTTCAGCACCATCCTCATCAACGTCACCACCTTCTTCCGCGACCTGCCGGCGTGGGAGTACCTGCAGGGCGAGGTGATCCCGAGGATCATCGAGGGCAAGGGGGCGGAGGACCCGATCCGTGTCTGGTCCGCGGGGTGCAGCTCGGGGGAGGAGGCGTACACCCTCGCCATCGTGCTCGCCGAGGCGCTCGGCGCCGACGCGCTCCGCGACCGCGTGAAGATCTACGCGACCGACGTCGACGAGGACGCGCTCGAGCGCGCACGCCACGGCCTCTACTCGGCGAAGGAGGCCGGCTCGGTCCCCCAGGAGCTGCTCCCGCGCTATTTCGAGCCACGCAACGGACACTGGATGTTCCGCAACGACCTGCGCCGCTCGGTGATCTTCGGCCGGCACGACCTGGTGCAGGACGCGCCGATCTCGCGCCTCGACCTGCTGGTCTCGCGGAACACTCTGATGTACCTCACCGTGGAGAGCCAGGCACACATCCTCGCCCGCCTCCACTACGCGCTCAACGACACCGGGTTCCTCTTCCTCGGCAAGGCGGAGATGCTGCTCGCCCACGCGGGCCTCTTCACCCCGGTGGAGCTCAAGCACCGGATCTTCAACAAGGTGCCGACGGTCGGCGCGCGAGAGCGGCTGCTGATCCTCGCCCAGGGGGCGTCCGGCGACGGTGCCCGCCGTCACGACCAGGTCGCCCGGCTGCGCGAGCACGCCGCGGACGCCGCGCCGCTCGCCCAGATCGTCGTCGACATGGACCGCACCCTGGTGCAGGTGAACCAGACCGCCCGCGCGACGTTCGCGCTCGGCGTCCGCGACGTCGGCCGCCGCCTCCAGGACCTCGAGCTCTCCTCCTTGCCCGCCGAGCTGCGCTCGTGGATCGACGAGGCGCACCAGCGGCAGCAGCCGGTCATCCTGCGCAGCATCGAGCGCGTGCTCGCCGACGGCGGCATGCAGTACCTCGACGTGCACGTGACCTCGCTCGCCGACGACGATGGCGCCGCGCTGGGCACCAGCGTGACCTTCGCCGACGTCACCTCCCACCGCCGCCTCCAGACCGAGGTCGCCCACGCCAAGCAGGAGCTCGAGACCGCCTACGAGGAGCAGCAGTCGACCCACGAGGAGCTCGAGACGATGAACGAGGAGCTCCAGTCGACCGTCGAGGAGCTGGAGACGACCAACGAGGAGCTCCAGTCGGCGAACGAGGAGCTCGAGACCATGAACGAGGAGCTCCAGTCGACCAACAGCGAGCTGCAGTCGATCAACGGCGAGCTGCGCGATCGCACCGACGAGCTGGACACCACCAGCATCTTCATGGACTCGGTGCTGGCGAGCGTCCACGTCGGGGTCGTTGTCCTCGACGCCGAGATGCGAGTGCGCATCTGGAACGGGATGAGCGAGGAGCTCTGGGGTCTGCGTGCGGCGGAGGTGCTCGGCGAGGACTTCCTCGGCCTCGACGTCGGGCTTCCCGTCGACGAGCTGCGGGGGCCGATCCGCGACTGCATCTCCGGCACCGACGGCCACCACAGCACCGCCCTCGAGTGTGTCAACCGCCGGGGGCGCCACATCCGCTGCCGGGTCACCTGCAGCCCGCTGCTCGGCAAGGGCCGCTCCCGCCAGGGGGCGATCCTCCTCGTCGAGTCGCTGCCGCCCATGGGCTGATCAGGGCAGCCGGCAGTACCAGCTGCCGCGCCCGGCGAAGCCCCCCACGCGCACGGCGCGCACCCCCAACCTCCGGCGGGCGCGGGCCAGGGTGCGATCGGAGATCCCGGCGCGGCCCGCCTGCACCCGCACCTGGATGGTGGGCAGCGGCCCGGCGGCGAGCAGCCGCCGGAGCATCGCCTCGGCCCCCTCGATGTGGTGGCGGTGCGGCGCGGCGGGGCCGGGCCGGTCGGGGAACCCCTGGGCGAGGAGGATGGCGACCTGGTGGCCGATCCGGTTCTGGGCGGCGCGCAGGACCGTCAGCCGCGACCGGACCTGACTGCGCTGCTGGCGCAGCCGCATGCGCAGCGCGGCCAGGTCGGCCGAGGTCATCGGGTGCAGATCCGGCGCCCGGCGCACCTGCGACTCCATCCCCCTATCCTGCCACCGGTGGCCCCACCGCGCCGTCGTCCTCGTCGACGACAAGGCGATAGCCCTGGCCCCGCACCGTCTGGATGGCGACCCCGGCATCGGAGCGCGCGAGCTTGCGCCGCAGCCTGCTCACGTACACCTCCACCTCCCCGTGACGGCCGACGAAGCCCGCGCCCCAGGCGGCGACGGCGAGCCCCGGACGGCTCACGGTCGAGGATCGGTTCATGAGCAGGGCGATGAGCAGCTGCCACTCTGCGGGGGTGAGCTGGACCTGCACCGAGGCGCCGGCGATGGCGCGCTGCAGCGGGAGCAGGGTCAGCGGCCCGAGCACGACCTCCTCGGCGAGCTGGTCGACGCCGGCGGACGGCCGCCCCTGCGCCGCCGGCGGGCGCGCCACCGGGGCCAGCGCGGCGCGGAGCGACGCCACCGCGGCGAGGTGCTGGCCCAGGAGCGCCTGGCATTCGAGGATCAGCTGCTGGCTGCGGTCGCAGGAGCGCTGTGCCGCCTCCCAGAGCGGCGTCGGGTCGGGACGGAGCGGCCGGAGCGTGACGGGGGTCATGTCGCTGCCCATGGTGTTCCGATCAGGGGGGAGGTGCAAGGTGCTCCTCCGGGGGGGGCCCGTCTTCTTACAATTCGTCAAGCTGCCATGGGGTAAGGTAGCGTGAAGTGGGCGCCATCGCGCCGGCAGTGCGCGAGGAGACGCCATCTGATCGCCGCGGTGCCCCGGCTCCGGGGTGTGCTGCACACGTACGCGTTCTTCGCGTCCCTCGTGGTCGGCGCCGGCCTGATCGCCGTCGCCCACAGCGGACGCGCCCGACTCGCCGCGGTCGTCTACGTGGCCGGGCTCGCGGGATGCCTGGGAACCAGCGCCGTCTACCACCGGGGCCGGTGGTCTCCGCCGGTGCGCGCCTGGCTCGGACGCGCCGACCACTCGATGATCTTCGTGCTCATCGCGGCCACCTACACGCCGGTGTGCCTGCTCGGCCTCTCGGGGGCGCTGGCGGGCTGGCTGCTCTTCTCGGTCTGGGCCGGCGCCCTCGTGGGCATCGTCCTGTCCCTGGCATGGTGGAGCCCCCCGGTGGTCGTCGAGGTGGTCCCCTATCTGGCGTTGGGCTGGGCGGCGGTGGTGATCATGCCGCAGCTCCCGGCGTCGGTCGGCTGGACCGGGCTGGTGCTGCTCGTGGCCGGGGGGTTGCTGTACACCGTGGGGGCGGTGATCTACGGGCTCGAGCGGCCCAATCCGCGACCGCTGGTGTTCGGGTATCACGAGGTGTTCCACACCTGCACCATCGCGGCGGCGGTGAGTCATCTGACGGTGGTGGGGATCCTGCTCTTTCGCGTGTGAGGCTGTTTGGGGCTTTCGGCCGGTGTGGGATCCGCCAGCGGCTCTATGATCGCCGTGGCGTGTTCGGAGGAACGGCGTTCGCCGAGGAGGGACGAGATGGACGCTGCGCACGACGCGCCGCCTCCCGCCGCGATGATGGGCCTGATCACGGGCTACTGGGTCAGCCAGGCGGTCGGCGTCGTCGCACTGCTGGGGGTCGCCGACCACCTCGCCGAGGGGCCCCGCGAGTGCACTGAACTCGCCCGTGCCGTCGACGCAGATCCGCAGGCCCTCTACCGGGTGTTGCGGCTGCTGGCCAGTCTCGGCGTCTTCGAGCAGCTCGCACCGGGCTCCTTCGCGCTGACCCCGCTCGGCGAGACGCTCCGCTCGGACTCGCCGGGCTCGGTGCGCAATTTCGCGATCACGGAGACCGCGCCCGGGCACTGGCTGCCCTGGGGGCGGCTACACGAGAGCGTTCGCTCCGGCCGACCGATGGCGCGCGACGCGCTCGGCATGGAAATCTTCGAGTGGTACGGGCAGAACCCAGAGGAGGCGGCCTTCTTCAGCGCGGCGATGGGCAACCTGTCAGCACTGGCCGCGAGCGAGCTCGTGCGGGTCTATGACTTCTCTGCCGTGCGGACGGTGGCGGATGTCGGGGGAGCGCACGGGGTCCTGCTGGCCGCGGTCCTGCGCGCCAACGCCGACGCGCGCGGGATCCTCTACGACCTGCCCCACGTCATCGCGACAGCCGGAGGCGCCATGGCGGCGGGAGGGCTCTCGCAGCGGTGCGAGCTGGTCAGCGGCGACTTCTTCGAGTCGGTGCCCGAGGGGGCGGACCTGCACCTGCTGAAGCAGGTCGTCCACGACTGGAGCGACGAGCGGGCGACGCAGCTGCTGCGGAACTGCCATCGTTCGCTTCTCCCCGCGGGCCGGCTGCTGCTCGTGGAGATGGTCATCCCCTCGGACAATCGGCCGAGCCCGGCGCAGGCGATGGACCTGAACATGCTGGTCCTGCTGGGAGGCCAGGAGCGCACCGAGGAGCACTTCGAGCGCCTTCTCGAAGGGGCGGGCTTCCGGCTCGAGCGGGTCATCCCGACGCGATCGCCATTCAGTGTCATCGAGGGCACGCGGCTCGGGCCCTGAGGAGGACCGATCCCCGCGTCAGACCGCCCCGGTGAGGTGAAGGCCGATGAGCGCGACGAGCAGCTGGACGGGAAGGAGCGCGCCGCCAAGCAGGGTGAACAGCCCGGCTTGGAAGGCAGTTCGGTGGTCGCGGGCGATCCGCCGGCTGATCAGGCTGGCCACCGAACCAGTGAGAAGAAGGTTGGGACCGATCGCGAGTCCGAGGACGGCGGCCCAGCGCCCCGTGGCCCCCACCACACGAACAGCAGCCGCGGCCGGAAGGTTGTTGACGGCTGCCGCGAAGAGGGTGGCCTTGCCCAGCTCCTGGACCATCCCACCCTGAAGAATCACCCCGCCACCCAGGAGTGCCCTGATCGCCGAGGCGCCGACGAACATCGGCAGGAGGTCGAGCAACCCCAGCGACGAGGTATTCGCCGCCGATGACGCCCGGACTGGGACTTCTGCGGTTGCCGAGCCACGGCCGACCACCACAGAGAGGAGCCCGACAGTGAGCCCGGTCACCAAGAGCCAGGCAGCCCAACTCTGCTGGAGGTACGCCAGGGCGGAGGTCGGAGACCGATTCAGGACGAGGAGATTCGTGAGGTTCGACGTCGGCAGCAGGAAGGAGGCTGCGTTGGCGGTCAGCGCCGCGGCAACCGCCAGGCGGCTTGCCGACAGACGTTGCCGCTGGGCAACCCGGAGAGCCACGGGCACCGCGACCACCACGGCAACGTCGAGGTTGACGGCGCCACTCAGGAGAGCGGTGAAGGCGAGCACACTCGCGGCAGCCAGAGGAGCGGCGGCGGTCGAGGGGACGACAGCGCGCGCGAGAGACCGGAAGAGTCCGATGTGGTCCGCGAGCAGCCCCCCACTGATGATCGCGGCGAGCGTGAGGAAGGGCTCCAGGGTGGACGTTGCCGCTTGCACGAAGCTGCCGCGCTGGAGCAGGGCGGCAGCCACGCTCAGTGCCAGGGCCGTCAGCCAGATCCCTCCTCTGACGGGGTCAACATGTACCGAGATCGTGTAGCTTCTCATCGGCATGACGGGCGCGGCGAGGCCACGTCGACCTCATCCTGAGCCGGAATCCCTGGATGGGAGTTGGGTGGGACCTGGACGGGCGGTCCCTCGGAGTGCCATGATATTACACGATCATGTCAGATCCGCGACCACCGCCACCGCCTGACGCAGACGACGAACTCGTCGCCATCCCTCGCCTCGCCGAGGGTATCGGGGTCACCCCCCGGGTGCTCCGCTACTGGAGGAAGTGGGTCTGATCAGTCCCAGCCGGGAGCACGGCAGGCTCCGCTACTCGCCCCGGGACATGGCCATCGCCCGCCTGATCAAGCGGCTCGTCGACTCGGGCGTGTCGTTGGACGGCCTGCGCATGCTCAGGGATCTGTCCGAACGCGAGGTGCGCCGAGCCGGGCGCGACCGCGACGAGCCGGCCCTCACGGAACTGGCACTGCGGCTTCTCTACCAGCGGAAGGCGTTTCGCGAGGTCGCCGGCATGGGTGAGGAGCATTTCCCCGAGGGTCACCCAGGGCCGCCACCTCCTCCCAACCCGAAACATCCCAAGGGGCCGCCTGGCCGTCTTCCGAGCCGGTAGGCTATGCGCCGTGACCGGCGACCTCCACGACACCGTCGCCGCCCGTCTGCAGCAGGGCGACAACCGCTACACCCGCCACCGGCGTGCCCTCGTCGAGGTCCTCCGCGCCGCCAAGCAGCCGATGACCATCGCGGAGATCCTCGCCGTCGCCACCGACCTGCCCCAGAGCTCCGTCTATCGCAATCTCTCGGTGTTCGAGGAGACCGGGATCGTCGAGCGCCTCGTCGGCGCCGGTGATTTCGCCCGCTTCGAGCTCGCCGAGGAGCTGCTCGGTCACCACCATCACCTCGTCTGCAGCAGCTGCGGCATGATGCTGGACGTCGAGCTGCCCGCCGAGCTCGAGAAGGACATCGAGAGGGCGCTCGCGTCGCTGGCGCGGCGCAAGCGCTTCCAGCTCCGGGCCCACCGGCTCGACCTCATGGGTCTCTGCCGGGAGTGCGCCGCCGCGGAGAAGGCCTCCTAGTGAACGCCGCGCAGGCGGGCATCTTCTCCCTGGGGACGGCGTCGCACGCCTACCTGGAGTTCGACCTGCGATCGGGCGGGTCGGGACGGGCGCTGGTCGAGGCGGTGGCGCGGCTGCGCGAGCCACGCACCACCATGGGCGGGGTCAATCTCGTCGCCGGGTTCCGCCCCGAGCTGTGGGCGGAGGTCGCCCCCGAGGAGGACGTGCCCGAGGGGGTGACCGGGTTCAACCAGCCGGTCACCGGCAGCGACGGCTGGGTGATGCCCGCCACCCAGCACGACGCGGTGCTCTGGCTCTCGGGCACCGCCTACGACGTGGTCTTCGACGTCGCCCGCGGAGCGATCGCGACGCTCGCGCCCGTCGGCTCGGTCGCCGGCGAGACGTCGAGCTGGCCGTACCAGCACGACCGCGACCTCACCGGCTTCATCGACGGGACCGAGAACCCGACGCTGATCGACGCCGCCGACGTCGCGCTCATCCCCGAGGGCAGCCGCGGGGCGCGCGGCACCATCCTGCTGCTCCAGCGATGGCCGCACGACGTCCGCTCCTGGGAATCCGAGACCGTGTCGCGGCAGGAGCAGGTGATCGGCCGCACCAAGCCCGACAGCGTGGAGCTCGAGGACCGGCCCGCCGACTCCCACGCCGCCCGCACCGATCAGGACACCTTCGGCAAGATCTTCCGTCGCAACATGCCCTTCGGCACGGTGACCGATCACGGCACCATGTTCGTCGGCTTCAGCGCCGAGCAGGGACGGCTCCACCGCATGCTCGAGAGCATGGCCGGAGTGCTCGACGGCGTCCGTGACGCACTCACGTACTACACGCGACCGGTCACCGGCGCCTACTACGTGGTGCCCTCCATCAGCGGCCTCCGGAGCTTCACCGCATGAGCGAGTACCCGCAGAACATTGCGACGGTCAACCACGTCGAGCCGGTGCCGCGCCGGGTGCGGGCGGTGCTCGGCGGCGAGGTGGTGGTCGACACCACCCGCGCGCTCTACGTGTGGGAGTGGCCCGGCTACCCGCAGTACTACATCCCCGTCGACGACGTCGCCGCGGGGACGCTGGTCGACGAGGGCGGCACCGGGCACGGCCGGCAGGGGGTCACCCGCACCCACGGGGTGCGCGCGGGCGGCCAGGTGCGCGAGGGCGCCGCACGGGTGGTCGTCGAGCCCGCCGTCGAGCGGCTTGCCGGCACCGTCCGCTTCGAGTGGAAGGCGATGGACGCCTGGTACGAGGAGGACGAGCGCGTCTTCGTGCATCCGCGCAACCCCTACACCCGCGTCGACGTGCTGCGCTCGACCCGGCACCTGCGCGTCGAGCTCGACGGCGTCCTGCTCGCGGAGTCGCCCGCGCCGGTGCTGCTCTTCGAGACCGGACTGCCGACGCGGTACTACCTCAACCGCACCGAGCTGCGCCTCGAGCACCTGGTGCCGAGCGACACCGTCACCTCCTGCCCCTACAAGGGCACGACGAGCGGCTACTGGTCGGCGCACATCGGCGACCAGGTGCACCACGACGTCGCCTGGACCTACGACTTCCCGCTGCGCGAGGTCCTCCCCATCGGCGGGCTCGCCGCCTTCTACAACGAGCGCGTCGACATCACCCTCGACGGCGTCCTCCTCCCCCGCCCCACCACCCACTTCGCGCGCTGACCGGCCCGGCGAGCACGCCAGAGAACAATGTGCTATTGGTAGTGATCGGTTCTCTGTCAATCACGATATCGAGGTGCATCCTCATGTCGACCCCGAGGCAGAAGCAGGCCGCGCGAGAGAACATCGAGAAGGCTCGCGAGGCGCAGAGTGCCCGAGCCCACGGCGAGACGGTACCGAGGCACACCCGGGGGCTCAGCACGGCGGAGCGGGATCGCCTCCCCGATGAGCAGTTCGCCTTCCCCGCCGAGCGCAAGGAGCCGCTGACTGACGCCGCCCACGTGCGCAACGCCATCGCCCGCTTCGATCAGGTCGAGGGGGTGACCGACGCGGAACGTGACCAGGCCTGGCAGCGCATCCTCACCGCGGCGAGGAGGTTCGGCGTCGAGGTCTCGGAGCACGACTGGCGCGAGCTCTTCGAGGGCGGCCGGGCTCGGAAGCGGTGACGGCGGAGCGGCGCGCGGCCCTGATCGACGACCTCGCCTACATCCGCCAGTTCGTCGGGCTCTCCGATTCCGAGCTCGCCGAGCTCTGCGGCGTCTCCGCCGACACGGTGCGGGGCTGGTTCGACGGCGGTGAGATCCCCCGCGACCTCGCGCCCCGTGTCCAGAGGGTGGCGCAGGAGGTCCGGCGCCACGCGGCGGATCCCACCCGCCTGGACACCGCCAGGCGGCTCACCGAGCCCCGTCCCGAGCTCAACGGCCGATCGATCCTCCGCGCCGTCGCCGACGGCCACCCCGTCTTCCCCGGCTCCGCCCTCTCCGACGAGCGCTGATACCGGAGGCCAGGTGAACCGGTCCCGTTAGTTATACTATGGATATAACTAACAACCCCTCGACTCATGGGGAGATCAGCCATGCGCATCGCATGCCTGCTCGACAGCGATTTCGAGGACTCGGAGTTTCGCGGCCCCTACGACGCACTGCGCAGGGCCGCTCACGAGGTGACCGTCATCGGCCTCGAGGCCGGTCGGAAGCTCACCGGGAAGCAGGGCAAGGAGACCGTCACCGCCGATCGCGGCATCGACCAGGTGTCGGCGGGTGACTTCGACGCCCTCCTCATCCCCGGCGGCTATTCGCCCGACCACCTCCGGGCCGACCGGCGAATGGTCGACTTCACCCGCGCCTTCTTCACCAACGAGCGCCCCGTCTTCGCGATCTGCCACGGCCCGCAGCTGCTGATGACCGCGCGCGTGGTCGGCGGCCGGCGCATGACCGCGTGGACGACGGTCCAGGACGACCTCTCGCAGGTCGGTGCCGACGTCGTCGACGAGGAGGTGGTGGTCGACCGCCGGCTGGTCACCTCGCGCATGCCCGACGACGTCCCCGCGTTCTCGCGCGAGGCCGTGCGGATGCTGGAGACCGCGTCGACGCGGGCGCGGTGACCTCCTACGACGTCGTCGTCCTCGGCGCCGGCTCGGCGTCCGAGGGCGTGTGGCAGAACCTCCACGGTCGCGCCGTCGCGGTGGTGGAGTCTCACCGGGTGGGCGGCGTATGCCCGTACGTCGCGTGCATGCCGAGCAAGGCGATGCTGCGATCGGCGCACGTGCGGACGCTCCTGCGCGACGCGCCGGCGCGCGGGGTCGCGGCCGGGTGCGACGCCGACGATGCGCGCTCCGCGTACGCGGCGGCGGTGGCGCGGCGCAACCGGCTCGCCGAGCACCGCGACGACGCCGGCATGGCCCGCGACCTCGAGCGCTCGGGGGTGGCCCTGTACCGCGGCCGCGGCCGGGTCGCCCGTCCCGGCGTGGTGGAGGTGGATGGCACCGAGATCGCCCACCGCGACCTGGTGATCGCCACCGGGTCGCAGCCCGCGGTGCCGGACATCCCGGGGCTCGACGCCGTCCCCACCTGGACGAGCGACGAGGCGCTGAGCCGCGACGAGCTGCCCGCCTCGCTCGCCATCCTCGGCGGCGGGCCGGTGGGATGCGAGCTCGCCCAGGTCTTCGCGGCATTCGGGTGCGCGGTGGTGCTGCTGGAGGCCGCTCCCCGGCTGCTGAGCCGCGAGGAACCGTCCGTCTCCGAGGTGCTGCGGACAGCGCTGGAGCGCGGCGGCGTCGAGATGCGCCTGGGGTCGACCGTCGCCGAGGCCCGGGTGGCCGTGGGCGGCGGCGCCCTCCTGCTCCTCGAGGCCGGCGGGTCGGTCGCGGTCGAGCGGGTGATCGTCGCCACCGGCCGCCGCCCCCGCCTCGACGGGCTCGGGCTCGAGTCCCTCGGGGCCGCGCTCGACGGAGCCCTCGAGGTCGACGACCGCTGCGCCGTCCCCGGGGTTCCGCACCTCTGGGCGGCGGGCGACGTCACCGGGGTGTCGCCATTCACCCACACCGCCGCCTACCAGGGGTCGATCGTGGCCCGCAACCTCATGGGCGAGGACGCCCGCGCCGACTACCGTGCGCTGCCCCGCGCGGTGTACACGCATCCCACCGTGGCCGCGGCCGGGCTGACCGCCGAGGAGGCGCGCGAGCGGGGACTCGACGTCGAGGTCGCGCGCGCCGATCTGACCGAGACCGCACGCGCCCTGATCGAGGGCGGCGACGAGCCCGAGGCCGGGTGCCTGGTCCTGGTCGCCGACCGCGAGCGCGGTGTGCTCGTCGGCGCCTCCGCCGCCGGCCCCGCGGCCGAGGCGTGGATCGGGGTGGCGGCGCTGGCCATCCACGCCGAGGTGCCGGTCGCCGCCGCCGCATCGATGGTCCATCCCTTCCCCTCCTTCAACGAGGCATTCGCCGGCCCGCTGCGCGAGCTGGCCGCACGGATGTCGCACACCCGCGAGCCGGTGGGGCGGTGAGCCGCTCCAGGGCCGCGGAGGACGGGACACGCGTCCGCGACGAGATCCTCGACATCCCGCCCGAGGACATCATCGAGCGCGCCGCCGACGTCGGCGGCGAGCGACTCGACCGTGGCGCCGCCGACATCCTGGTCACGGGGGTGATCGGCGGGATCGAGGTGTCGCTCGGGGGGCTCGCCGCCGCCACCGTCCTCGGCGCCCTCCTGCGCATCCCGGGGATGGAGCCCGAGAGCGCGCTCACCGTCGCCGGGCTCGTCTTCCCGATCGGCTTCCTCTTCGTGGTGATGGGGCGCTCCGAGCTCTTCACCGAGAACTTCCTCATCCCCGTGGTCGGGGTGCTCGCGGGGCGCAGGCCGTGGCGGGAGCTCCCCCAGCTCTGGGGGCTCTCGTGGGTCGGCAACCTCGCCGGGTGCGCCGGGGTCGCGGCGCTGCTCTCGGTGCCCCGGGCGGTCGGGCCCTCGATCGTCGACGGCTACGCGAGCTACGCGCACGCCAAGCTGGAACCGCCGCCGGTCGCGGTGTTCGTCTCGGCGGTGCTCGCGGGGATGACCATGACCGTGCTCACCTGGCTGGTGATCGCGCTGCGCCATCCCGTCGCCAAGATCGTCGCCATCTGGGCGGCGGGCTACGTGCTCTTCGCCGCGAATCTCTCCCACGCGATCGTCGGCGCAGCGATGGTCTTCACCGGATTCGCGCACGCACACGAGCACTGGACCGCGGTGCTGCGCTGGCTCGTCCTCAGCACCGCCGGCAACCTCGTCGGAGGCGTCACCCTGGTCACCGTCTTCCGCCTGATTCAGGCCCGAGAGCGGGAGCGGGGCTGAGCGCGGCCGGCTACATCGGCGATGGAGCCGGCACCGTCGAGGGTCCCGGGGGGGTCAGCTCGGGCGGCGTCGGGTCAGCACCCGGAGCGGGGCCGAGTGGCGCCGGATCGGGGTGTGGCGTCTCACTCGGGGCGGGCTCGGGCAGCTGCACCGGCTCCGGAATCGGCATCGGGGCGGGCTGGGGCGCCCCGGGCGTCGGCGCCGGCACGGTGGTGCCGGTCACCGCCGCGGCTCCGCGGGGGGCTGCTGCTCGGGCATCGGGGCCTCCGGGTTGGGCGGCGCGTCGGGGTCCTCGCGGCGCTCGTATTCGCCGGCGAGCTCCCGGTCGGCGTGATGAAGCACCGCCTTGACCGCACCGGCGAGTCCGCCACCCTCCTTCTCGGTCTCCGCCTTCAGCTTCTCCTTGACCTGTCCCGGATCCTGGGCCTTGTTCTCGGGATCGGCCTCCTCGGTCATGGACTGCTCGGACGCCGTCGTGCCGCCCCGGGCGCGGAATTCCTCGTCGACACGCTTCATGGATCTCTCCTAACAGTTGTTGTAGTGCACTGTGGAAGTCGGAAAATCTTATATCTATAGTATCATCTGCCGACGACGACCCTTTGACTCCCACGGAGGACCACGAGATGGGTGACGGAGACCTCGACCGGCTGACGGGCAAGGCCAAGGAGATCGGCGGCAAGGTGACCGGTGACCAGGAGCTCGAGGGCGAGGGCAAGACCCAGAACGCCGCGGGCAACATCAAGAACAAGATCGAGGACGCCGGCGCGAAGGTGAAGGGCGCCGCCGAGGCGGTCAAGGACAAGGTGACCGGCGGAGACCGCTAGCCGCGGCCGGCTCGCCCTCAGCGCGCCGTGGAGGGGTCGCCCGGCTCCTCCGGCCGCTGGGGGTCGTACCCGGGGTCCTGCCCCCGCCCCTCGTCGCCCTGGACCCGCCGCTCCTCGCGGCGGCGCTCCTCTGCCGGGTCGGGCGTGGGCTCCCCGGACTCGGCAGCGGGACGCGCGAATTGGTACATGACAATCATCATATGGCAGAGTGCACTACTCTGACATCGCCTTCATCCTGCCGTGACGCCGCTTCGGCTGCTCCGACGCTGGCCCGTGGTGCGCCAGCTCACCGAGGGCGATCCCCTCGGCCGCGGCCGGGCGGTGCGCTCATCCCGCACCGAGCACCTGCGTCCGCGCACCGCGACCGCGGATCGCGTGGTCGGGTCGATCTGTCCGTACTGCGCGGTGGGCTGCGCTCAGCGAGTCTTCGTCGAGGACGGGCAGATCACCCAGATCGAGGGTGACCCCGACAGCCCGATCTCGCGCGGCCGGCTCTGCCCCAAGGGTGCGGCGACGCGCAGCCTTGTCGGCGGCCCCTCGCGGCTGCGCACCGTCCGCTACCGGCGGCCGTTCGGCACCGAGTGGGAGGACCTCCCGCTCGACGTCGCAATGCAGATGATCGCCGAGCGGGTGATCGCGACCCGGGCCGCCACCTGGCAGGACCGCGAGGGCGAGGGCGACGACGAGAGGATCCACCGGCGCACCCTGGGCATCGCCTCGCTCGGCGGCGCCACGCTCGACAACGAGGAGAACTACCTGATCAAGAAGCTCCTCACCGGGCTCGGCGTGGTGCAGGTCGAGAACCAGGCGCGAATATGACACTCCTCCACGGTCCCCGGTCTGGGGACGAGCTTCGGACGCGGCGGCGCCACGACGTTCCAGCAGGACCTGCAGAACGCCGACTGCATCGTCATCCAGGGCTCGAACATGGCCGAGTGCCACCCCGTCGGGTTCCAGTGGGTGATGGAGGCAAAGGAGCGCGGCGCCACCGTCATCCACGTCGATCCCCGGTTCACCCGCACCAGCGCGCTCGCCGACCTCCACGTGCCGCTGCGCGCGGGCTCTGACATCGCCTTCCTCGGCGGCATCGTCAACTTCATCCTCACCCATGAGCGGTACTTCGCCGACTACCTCGTCGAGTACACCAACGCGAGCAGCGTCATCAGCGAGGACTACCGCGACACCGAGGACCTCGACGGGGTCTTCAGCGGCTTCGACGCCGAGAATCGCAGATATTCACACGAGACCTGGTCGTACGAGGGGATGGAACCGGCCGCCGCCGCGGGGGAGCGCGAGGATTCGCACGCGTCGGGGGAGAGGACCGGGTCGGGCGGCATCGAGCTCGGCGAGGGCGAGCCGCGGCGCGACCGCTCGCTCGAGCATCCGCGCTGCGTCTTCCAGCTGCTCCGCCGCCACTACGCGCGCTACACACCGGAGTTCGTCGAGCAGACCTGCGGCACGCCGCGCGAGCTCTTCCTGCGGGTCGCACAGGCGCTCTGCGACAGCTCGGGACCGGAGCGCACCGCCGCCTTCGTCTACGCGGTGGGCTGGACCCAGCACACCGTCGGGGTGCAGTACATCCGCACCGCGTCGATCATCCAGCTGCTGCTCGGCAACATCGGCCGCCCGGGTGGCGGGATCCTGGCGCTGCGCGGCCACGCGAGCATCCAGGGATCGACAGACATCCCGACGCTCTACAACCTCCTCCCCGGCTACCTCCCCATGCCCCACAGCGAGCACTACGGCGAGTTCCACCAGTACGTGGAGATGAACTCAGCACCGGTCGGGTTCTGGGGCCACATGGAGGAGTACTTCGTCAGCTTGATGAAGGCGTACTTCGGCGACGCCGCGACCGCGGACAACCAGTGGTGCTTCGACCACCTGCCGCGAATCGACAGCGACCACTCCGCCTACACCTTCACCAAGGGGATGCACGAGGGGACGGTGCGGGGCTTCCTCGTGTTCGGCGAGAACCCCGCGGTGGGCTCGTCGAACGGGCGCTTCCACCGCCTGGCGATGGCGAACCTCGAGTGGATGGTGGTGCGGGATTTGGTGGAGATCGAGACGGCGTCGTTCTGGTACCGGTCGCCGGAGATCGAGAGCGGCGAGCTGCGGACGGAGGAGATCGCCACCGAGGTGTTCCTCCTGCCCGCGGCGGCGCACACCGAGAAGAACGGCTCCTTCACCAACACCCAGCGGCTGCTGCAGTGGCACCACGCCGCCGTCGAGCCACCCGGCGACGCCCGCAGCGATCTCTGGTTCATGTTCCACCTCGGCCGCATCATCCGCGAGCGGCTGGACGGATCGACCGAGCCCCGCGACCGCGCCATCCTCGACCTCGCCTGGGAGTACCCCACCGAGGGGGCGATCGCCGAACCGAGCGCCGAGGCGGTGCTGCGCGAGATCGGCGGCGTGGGCCCCGACGGAGCCCCGCTCAACGCCTACACCGAGCTGCGCGCCGACGGCAGCACCAGGTGCGGGTGCTGGATCTACTGCGGCTGCTACGCCGGCGATGTGAACCGTCCGGCGCGCCGGACACCACGGCAGCTGCAGTCGTACGTCGCCCGCGAATGGGGGTGGGCGTGGCCCGACGACCGCCGCATCATCTACAACCGAGCCTCCGCCGCTCCCAACGGAGAGCCGTGGTCGGAGCGCAAGCGCTATGTCTGGTGGGACGCCGCGCAGGGGCGGTGGACCGGCTACGACAAACCCGACTTCGTTCCCACCATGGCCCCCGATCACACCCCGGAGCCGGGTGCGAGGGCGGAGAGAGCGCTCCACGGCACCGACCCGTTCGTGATGCAGTCGGACGGAAAGGGATGGCTCTTCGTGCCCGCGGGCCTCAAGGACGGGCCGCTGCCGACGCACTACGAGCCCGCGGAGAGCATCCACGAGAACCTGCTCCACCCGGAGCACCGCAGCAACCCGGCGCTCCAGGTGATCCAGCACCCGCTCGACCCCCACAACGACGCCGGCGGCCTCGCTCGCGGACGTGAGGTCTTCCCCTACGTGGCCACCACCTACCGGCTCACCGAGCATCACACCGCCGGGGGGATGAGCCGCTTCGTCGGCTACCTCTCCGAGCTCCAGCCGGAGTTCTTCTGCGAGGTCTCGCCCGAGCTCGCCGCCGAGCGTGGGCTCGAGCACGCCGGCTGGGCGACGATCGTCTCCGCCCGTGCGGTGATCGAGGCGCGGGTGATGGTCACCGAGCGCGTCCCGGCCCTGCGGGTCCAGGGACGGATGACCCACACCGTCGGGCTGCCGTATCACTGGGGGACCAACGGCCTCGTCACCGGGGACTCCGCCAACGACCTCTTCCACCTCGCGCTCGATCCCAACGTGCACATCCAGGAGGTGAAGGCGGCGACCTGCGACATCCGTCCCGGCAGGCGGCCGCGCGGACCCGCGCTGCTGACGCTGCTCGAGGACTATCGACGCCGCGCCGGCATCCCGGTCGACGGAGCGCAGACGTGATCACCGCGCCGCCGACGCTGGTGAGCCACGCGCTCGACATCCGCTCCCACGACGACGACGGGCGCCCGCGCCACATGGGGTTCTTCACCGACACCTCGCTGTGCATCGGCTGCAAGGCCTGCGAGGTGGCCTGCAAGGAGTGGAACCACGTGCCCCAGGACGGGCTGCGCTGGACCGGCGAGTCGTACGACAACACCGGCTGCCTCAGCGCCGGCAGCTGGCGGCACGTCGCCTTCATCGAGCAGCGTGTCGATCGCGACTCCGGCCCCCAGGCCACCGGCGGGCTGCGCTGGCTGATGGCGAGCGATGTCTGCAAGCACTGCGCGCAGGCGGGATGCCTCGACGTCTGCCCCACCGGCGCGCTGATGCGCACCGAGTTCGGCACCGTGGTGGTGCAGGAGGACGTCTGCAACGGCTGCGGCTACTGCATCCCCGCCTGTCCCTTCGGAGTCATCGACCGGCGCGAGCACGACGGCCGCGCCTGGAAGTGCACCCTCTGTTACGACCGCCTGCGCGGCGACCTCGAGCCGGCGTGCGCCCAGGCATGCCCGACCAAGTCGATCCAGTTCGGGCAGATCGACGAGCTGCGGGCGATCGCCGATGAGCGGGTGCGCACCCTGCACGGGCGCGGGGCCGCGGACGCGCGGCTCTACGGCGCCGACCCCGGCGACGGTGTCGGCGGCTTCGGCGCCTTCTTCCTCCTGCTCGACGAGCCCGAGGTGTACGGCCTGCCGCCCGACCCGGTGGTGCCGACCCGCAACCTGCGCGGCATGTGGGGCGCAGCGGCCGCGGCCGCGCTCGCGATGGCCGCAGGCGTCGCCGCCGCGGCGCTGGGTACGCGCCGTGCCTGAGAGGGCGATGGTCCCGCGCTCCACCCCGACCTCGTACTACGGACACCCGGTGCTCAAGCCGCCGGTATGGACTCCCGAGGTGGGGATCTACCTGTTCACCGGAGGTCTCGCCGGCGGCTCCGCGGTGCTGGCCGCGGCGGCGCGCGCCCAGGGCAACGGGCCGCTGGCGCGCCGTGCGCTCTGGAGCGCGGTCGCCGGAGCCGCGATCAGCCCCGCGCTGCTGGTCAAGGACCTCGGGGTGCCGCGCCGCTTCCATCACATGCTGCGCGTCGCCAAGCCCACCTCGCCGATGAGCGTGGGCACCTGGATCCTCAGCGCCGCCGGGACCGCGATCGGTGTGGCCGCCGCCTGCGACACCCTCGGCGTCCTGCGCGGCCTGGGGCGCACCGCCGAGATGGGCGCCGCGCTGCTCGGTCCGGCGCTCTCCACCTACACCGCGGTCCTGCTCGCCGACACCGCGGTCCCGGCGTGGCACGGCGCCCGCCGAGAGC
>DATARS010000175.1:0-20738 GCA_036269455.1 Candidatus Dormiibacterota bacterium
CACGCCACCGTCTATGTAGCGACTGCCCTTGATGGCGACCGTGGGGACCAGACCGGGCGCCGCGGTGCTCGCGGTGACCGCGTCCACCAGATCGACGCCGGAGTCGCGATCGAACCCAGTCAACTCGCCGGTATGCGCGTCGACGGCGGTCACAATCATCGGACTATCCGGCCATTCAGGGCGAGGCAACCTGGCGGCGACAATTGCGCGCCGTTGTCCCGCCCCGGGAGCGAGTATGGAGTCGCTCTCCAATCCGAACGCGCCCATCGCACGTCGTAGATCGGCTGCCGAGGTGGCGGCGGCGCCGATGGCTCTCATCCGCTCGAACACTGTGGCCATCGGCAGGGACGGCGGCTGCTCCCGGTTCCGTCCGACCGGTTGAACCGGCGGGGACAGCACCGAGGCCAACAGTTCGGCCGCCGGCATACCGCTGCGCACCTGCGCTGCCGCGGTGGCCCCGGCCGAGGTGCCGACCACCAGATCGGCGGCCTCCGTCATATCGAGACCAGCCTCGGCCAAGCCGGCGACGATACCGATCTCCCACGCATTCCCGGCAGCGCCACCACCACCGAGAACCAGAGCAACGTTCTGAACCATCTGCCCACTATTTCAGCCCGCGAACACTCCTGTCCATCGCGGTCTCACACGCGTGGAGACACCCGTCCCTGCCATCCGGCCCCTCTACAGGCTCGAGCGCAACGGCGGGTCTCGCGGCGAGTGACGGTGTGCCACACATCGGTGACAACCCGTCGCTCTTGAGGATTCCTTCAACAACCACACCTGGGATTCCGTGGTTTGTACAGCGCTGGCGCTGACTGAGCGCACCTAGGATCACCCTCGTCGATTGATAGGCGGCAGCGATCACCGGTCGCCACCCCCCAATCACCGAAAGGAGAATCACTGATGCGTCAAGTCTTCGGCGTGCTTCGGAGAACGCGGAGCGGCGCGCGGCGCCTGTTCGCGATATCGCTGCTCCCGGTGTGTGCGGGCCTCGCCGCCGTGGCGGCGCAGCAGGCGGTCGTCCATGCCGGCTCGCCGTCGGGCACCCTGTTCTCGGGCACCTACTCGAACGCGGCCGGCAGCCGCTACTACATGGGGTACGTTCCGTCGGGCTACACCCCGGGCACGCCGGTGCCGTTGGTCATCTCACTGCACGGATGCACCGAGACCGCGGACGTGATGCGCCAGCTCACCCAGATGGACAGCCTGGCCGACCAGAAGAAGTTCATCGTCGTCTACCCTCAGCAGGACCAGAGCGACAATCAGCTGACCTGCTGGAACTGGTTCGTGAACCAGGACATGCAGCGCGGATCGGGTGAGGCCTCGATCATCGCCGGGATCACGCAGTGGGCTGAGAGCCATTACGCCATCGATTCCAACCGGGTGTATCTCATGGGCTTCTCCGCCGGAGGGGCCATGGCCGACGTCATGGCGGCGACCTATCCCGATCTCTACGCCGCGATCGGGATCGGCTCCGGCCTCGCCTACGGGGGCATCAATCCCTCGCTCGCCGGATCGGACTCCGGCCAGCAGGCATACGCCGCCATCGGCACGCATGCGCGCGTGATGCCGGTGGTGCTCTTCCAGGGCGGGCAGGACACCACCGTGCCACCGAGCAACGCCACCAGGCTCGTGCAGCAGTGGCAGACGACCGACAACCTTGTCCGTCCGGGCTCCGTCCCAACCTCGCCGACCCAGACTCGGAACGGCCAGTCCGCCGGCGGGCAGGCGTACACCGTCACCGAGTACGACGACGCCCACGGAGTGCCGGTGCTGCAGTCCTGGCTCATCCCCAGCATGAGTCACGCGTGGTCGGGCGGCTGCTCGTGCGAGCAGTACTCGGATCCGTCCGGTCCCGACGCGACCTCCGCGATCTACGACTTCTTCGTCAACCACCCGCTGGCCGGCCCGTCCTCGACGCCCCCGGGGCAGCCGACGCCCACCGCCCAGCCGACCCCCAGCGGTCAGCCGACGCCCACGGGTCAGCCGACGCCCACCGCCCAGCCGACGCCCACCGCCCAGCCGACGCCTCCGAGCCTGCCGACGCCTCCGAGCCTGCCGACGCCCCCGAGTCTTCCCATCCCTCCGGGGATCACCAGCCTTCCGTGGCTCCAGAGCCTCCTCGATCTCCTCCAGAACATCCTGAGGCAGATCTCGAGCCTCTTCTAGCGGGACAGGACGACATGTGGAGCCTCCGCGGCGTCAAGTCCGGCGCCGCGGAGGCTCCCGTCGTGACCACCGTTGGACTGAGGAACGGACGATTCGCATGGACGCCCTGGTCTCGATCATCTGTGCGACGTGTGGCAACAGAAACCCGCTGGAGCGGACGCGGTTCACCCCTGGCGAGCTTCTCCGCATCACGTGTTGGGAGTGCGAGATGCAGTTGCAGGCACGATGCTCACCTCCCGTCGACCACACCCGGGTCGCCCGAGCGGGGGAGGGCCCGGGTGCTGCAGTCGTGAGGCCCTGGCGAACCTGGCATGTCTGCCGCCTTGCTGGCAGGCCGGCAGCATGGTCCAATCCAGGGCAGGGGCGATCGGCGGACGATCAGTGAGCGGGTGGGGCCCGAGGCCGGCGGCGACGTCACGGGTCGCCGCCGGCCCGGCGTCAGGTCAACGTCTGGCGAGCACCGTTTGGGAGTCGAAGATCTCCGTGATCCCCGGCACGGGCTTGCCGAAGTCGATGAACGGCGGGAAGAGGTGGGTCAGCTCCTCCTTGAACGCCGCGTCGAACGGATCGGTCGACTCGGCGAAGCGCCGGTTCGCCTCGAAGGGATCGTTGCCCTCGACATAGATCGCGCAGACGGGACCGTCGGGCGTCTGCAGGAGCGTGACGACCTCGAGGCACCCGCCGAGCGCCCGCCGCGACGCCGTCATCCCGTCGGAGGAGAAGGTGTCCCTGGCCCAGGCGCGTCCGCGATCCTCGGTGCCGGGAATCATCGGTGCGCAGAAGGCCATGCCCCGGCGCCGCTCCGTCACCGCCGGGTCGCTCCACTGACCGACCACCTCCGGCTCGGGGCCGGGCATGGGCTGGGTCAGGTCGATGCCGTGCAGCTCCTGGACCGCCTCGACGAAGAAGCGGTCGATCGCGAGCGTGCTCTGCGCCAGCGCAGCCATGGTGTCGGCCACGGACCCCGTGGTCTCCTGGTACGCGACGACGAACATGCCCATCGGCGTCTGCTGCAGGTATGCACGCTCCAGGGTGATCCCGCTGCGTTTCCGCGATTCGGCGTACTCGGCGGGATTGGCCTCGAAGTGCCGGGCAATGCCGCGGAGGTCCTCCTCCGTCTTCCCGGGGAGTGCGGGGAACGGCAATGCGACTCGCGCCATCGGCTTGTCCTCCACCATGATCGAACCGCGGGCATCGGCTCCGCCCGATGCCGCCGGGCCATCATCCGCTGCGCGATGCGCGATCGCCTGGTAGCCGTGGTAAAGACCAGTTAAGGTGTGGGGGCGGTCACCCCTTGACGTAGGCCAGCATCTCGCTGATCCGTCCGTCGCGGATGCGCAGCACGTCCACCCCGCGCACGTGGCCGGGGGTGCCGTCGGCCTCCACCCAGTGGTAGGTCCACCGCATCACCGCGCGGTCGCCGCAGGCGAGCAGCTCCTCGGTCTCGAACCTCGCCTGGGGGGACGACTGCAGGAACTCGGCGGTCGCCCCGCGCACCGCGTCCTGGCCCTCGTACCGAACGCCATCGGGCGCCGGGAAGGTGGTCTCGAACACGCAGTCCTCGGTCAACGCCGCCATGTAGGCGTCGAGATCACGGCGGCTGAGTGCCTCGTTCATCCGGTCCACGGCGGCGATCGTCTCGGTGTTGTCGGACACGGCCATTGCTCTCCCTCCATCTCCCCGGACCTGTCATGGGCACGGTGGAGGATGAGCGCCCTTCGTGAACCCCGGATGACGGCCCCGGGGATCGCAGGGGTCGCCTGTCGCCCGCCGAGTGCGATCATCCAGTCCGGCGGGTCAGTCACGGGGGGGTAGGGTGGACGTGCACCGGTGAGGCGGCGTGAGCGCGTGGTCGAGGTGGCGGGGGTGGTCGGCGGCCTGGTGGCCGGTGACGCGCGGATGCGCTGGCGCCGGGGGCGCAACGGGGCGCTCGACGTCGACGCCGTCGAGCGCGAGCGCGCCCGGGCGCTGAGCCGGGCGCTCGAGCGGCTCGGGCCCTTCTACATCAAGGTCGGCCAGCTGCTCTCCACCCGGCCGGACATCGTCTCGCCGGCCGTGGTCGACGCCCTGCAGAACCTCCACGAGCAGGTCGAGGTGCGGCCGTTCTCGGAGTTCGAGCCGGTCCTCGCGGCGAACCTCGGGGCCGCCTGGCGCAGTGGCTTCCGGGAGATCGACACCGAGAGGCCGCTGGGGGCCGCGTCGATGGCCCAGGTCTACCGCGCCGTCGACCACGACGGCACCGAGGTCGCGGTGAAGATCCAGCGCCCCGGCGTCGCCGCGGCGGTCCGCATGGACATGGAGATCCTCGGCCAGGCGGTGCGGCTGGTGTCGCGGCGGGCGCCGGGCATGGCCGAGATCTTTCAGCCCGACGCGATGCTCGAGGTCATCTTCTCGGCGATGCGGCCGGAGATCGACTTCACCGTCGAGGCGGCGAACATGGAGGAGTTCCGCCGGCTGCTCCGCAGCCACGAGCTGCTCCGGGTCCCCGACGTGCACCGCGCGACCCGCGAGGTGCTGGTGATGACCCGGGCGCCGGGGACCTCGATCCGCGAGTGCAACCTCGACGACTTCAGCCGCGCCGAGCGCGAGGAGATCGGCCGCGCGATCGTCGGCATGGTGTTCCGCGGCTTCATGGTCGACAACATCTTCCACGGCGATCCGCACCCGGGGAACATCTTCGTCGCCCCGGGCCAACCGGCGACGATCATCGACTTCGGGATCATCGGACGCATCGATCGCCCGACGAGCCTCGGCTACACCCGTTTCATGCTCGGCATGGCGCTCAACGACGGCGCCGCCGCCGGTCGCGCCGCGCTCGAGATGGCCACGCTCACCTCCCGCTCCGATGTCGCCGGCTTCCTCTCCGACATGCAGCGCTACATCCCCACGGTGTCCAACGTCGCGCTGGGGAAGATGGAGTTCGGCAACAGCTTCAACCAGTTCCTGACCTTCTTCTCCCGGCGGGGGATCGCGGTCAATCCGGCGATCGCGCTGCTCGGCAAGGCGTCGGCGAACATGGAGGGATCGCTGCGCCGCATCGCCCCCGAGCTGAATCTCTTCGACGTCTTCCGCGACACCATGGGCTCGATCCTCCGCGACCAGGCGGGGAAGATGCTCGAGGGCAGCGAGCTGCTCCGCCTCGCCAACGAGGCGTTCATGGCTGCGCACGCGATGCCCGAGCAGATGCGCTACCTCGCCGGAGCCATCGTCAACGGCCAGTACGTGCTCCGCGTCCGCGACGAGACCCAGCTCGTCCACGAGGCGCGGGAGGACGCCCGTGCCCGGGCGATGCGCCGCACCCTGGTGGGGATCGCCGCCGCCGCGCTCTGGGTCCGTCACCGGCGGCGGTGACCTACGCCTGCACCCTCCCCGTCCGCTCCGCGGCGAGCTCGTCGATGCGGCGCTCGATCTCGTCGCGGATGGCCCGAACGCCATCTCCGGCCGGCGGCCGGGAGCTCGCGCCCCCGGCCGCCGCGGAGCGGCTTCAGCGGGTCTGGATGGTCAGCCGGCTGGCGCCGCCGGTGAGCTCGAGGGCGTAGTGGTCGCCGCCCTCGACGTACCCGCGCGACTGGAGCCGCACGACGCCGCCGATGGCGCCGAACTCCTGGTCGTCCATCTGCAGCTTGCTGATCCCGCCGCGCACGCTCAGGGTCAGCGCCGTCCCCGCGGGACGCCGCAGGGTCAGCTTGCTGGCTCCGCCGACGATGCGCAGCGGGACCGCGCCCACCGGCGCACCGAGCTCGATCTCGACGTCGCTGCCGCCGCCCTTGAGGTCCAGGCCGCGCAGCTCCAGGCCGCGCAGGTCGGCGGTGCAGGAGGCGGCGCCGCCGCGGATCTCCAGCTCCCAGGGGATGCCCGGAGCGAGGCTGAAGCGCGAGGTGCGCCGGCCCTCGAAGAGCGAGAAGCGGCGGTAGCGCACCACCACGGTGCCGCCCTCGACGCGGATCTCGGGGACGGTCCCGTCGAAGTGCGCACGGTAGAGCTCGTCGGTGCCGGCGTTGGCGTCGAGGCCGAGGTGGGCGACGCCCGTCGCGAAGACGAGGCGGCCCGAGGTGACCCCGCCGAGCGGGGCGGAGAGGTCTGCGGCGGGGCCCGCGCCCTGCCGTGCCGCGGCGATCTGGTTGTGGATCACGGGATGGCTCCTTCTGAGAAAGTCGATGACCAGTTGCAGCTGGTCGTTGGTGTAGGCGGCCTCGGCGTGCGCTCCGCCCTGCGCAACCGAGCCGTAGATGGCGTCGAGCTCCGGCGCTCGCGACCGGAGGTCCTCATCGGAGAGCGGATGGACGATCACCCGCCGGCGATCGACGGCGTCCCGCTCCCGGGTCACCAGGCCGGCCTGCTCGAGCCGGTCGATCACCCCGGTGACCGCCCCGGTGGTGAGGCCGGTGCGCTCGGCGAGCTCGCCCGCGGTCATCGCTCCCGACGAGGTGAGGATGCCGAGGCACTGGAGGTCGGTGCCGTTGACCCCGAGACGGTCGGAGACCGCCTGGGTGAGCAGCAGCAGCTCGCTGCCGAGCTGTCGCCACTCCTGGGCGAGGGCCCGGTGCAGCTCCGCGCGGCGATCGGTGTCCGGCATGATCGGTGCGTTCTCCTGAGCAGCTTGGCTGATGCAAGTATCTTAGACAACTAAGATACTATGTTGACCGTGACAACATCGTCAAGAGGGCGGCCGGTGGGCTACGCTGGCCGCGATGAGCGAGATGCGCCACGTCCGTCCCCAGGACCGCGTCGACGCCGACCCCACCCCGGGGATGCGCCGCGAGCAGGCGATCTCGAGCGACGGGATGTGGGCGGGGCTCGCCCACACCGAGCCGGGGATGGTGTCGGGCTGGCACCACCACGGCGACTACGAGACCTCGATCTACATCGCCACCGGCGCCCTGCGGATGGAGCACGGCCCCGGAGGCGCCTCGGTGATCGACGCCCGCGCCGGCGACTTCATCCACGTCCCCCGCGGCGCCGTCCATCGCGAGGGCAACCCCACCGACGCGATGGCCACCCTGGTGGTGGTGCGCGCCGGCAGCGGCGTGCCCACGATCAACGTCGACGGGCCGGATCCCGCCTAACCCGTCCGGGCCCGGATCCGGAACGGGGCGTCGAGGATCGCCAGGAAGAGCAGGGCGAGCCCGATCCCGGTGGCGATGTACCAGGGCCACGGGCCCATCACGTCGAGCAGGGTGCCGCGTCCCCCCTGGTTGCGCAGGAACATGTAGTTCCCGCCGGTGGCGAGGTCGGCGAGCGCGGCGACCACCGCGAATCCCAGGGTGAGGACGAAGACCCGGCGCACCGCACCCGGGCGGGGGGTGAGCCGCAGCCCGATCACCAGGAAGAGCGCCGTCACCACCACCCCGGCGTGGGTGACGTAGAACTGGAACCACCAGTACTGCGGGAAGTGCCAGCGGCTGTCCGGGGTGATCAGCCCCTGGAGGCTGCCGGCGCAGCCCCAGAAGTAGGTGAGCTCGGCGAGCAACCGGCGCCGGGTCCACAGCGCGGCGGCACCGATGACGGCGCTGACCGGGCAGAGGTCGAGCATCAGCCCGTTGGTCGCCGACCAGTGGCCCTGGGCGATGGTCACCACCTGCCAGATTGCGAGGTTGGCGACGAGCACCACGGCGATGGTGCGGGCGGCGATCCCCACCCAGGGACCGGGGCGGACGCGGGCGGCGGTGCAGAGCCCCGCACAGAGCAGCGCGGCCGCCCCGAGGGCGCCGAGGTGATCCCAGCTCGCCACGGCGCCAAGCGTAGCCCGCCCGCCCGGCCGGGGCCGGAGGCGGGGGCCGATAGAATGGCCTGCAGGTCATCCACTCCGATCTGTCCAGGAGGGCGCCCGTGCCCGAGCTCGACGCGGTCGACCAGGAGCTCCTCAACGTCATCCAGGCCGGCTTCCCCATCACCCACGCGCCCTTCGCCGAGGTGGCGGCCCGGCTCGAGAGCGCCGAGGAGCAGGTCATCGCCCGCGTCGCCAGGCTGCGCGAGGCCCGGGTCATCCGGCAGCTCTCGGCGATCTTCGACACCCGCAGTCTCGGCTACCAGTCCACGCTGGTGGCGATGCGCCTCGAGCCCGAGCAGCTCGAGCGCGGCGCGGCGGTCATCAACGAGCACCCCGGCGTGTCCCACAACTACCGGCGCAACCACGAGTTCAACCTCTGGTTCACCCTGGCGACGCCGCCGGGCTCGGACATCGACCGCACCCTCGAGCGGCTCCACGAGCTGAGCGGCGCGGTGGTCACCCGCAAGCTGCAGACCCTCAAGCTCTTCAAGATCGGGGTCAAGCTCGACATGACGGGGACCAAGGACGTCACCCGCCAGGAGGACCCCGACTACACCGGCATCCAGCGCGACTTCGCGCTGCGCTCGCCGCTCAGCGACCGCGACATCGCGGTGATCCGTGCGGTGCAGGACGACCTGCCGCTCGTGCCCAACCCCTACGCCGACTGCGCGGCCGCACAGGGACTCACCGAGGACGAGCTCTTCGCCGGGATGGAGGACCTGCGCGCGCGCGGGCACCTGCGCCGGGTCGCCGCCATCCTCCACCACCGCCGCGCCGGCTACGCGGCCAACGCGATGGCGGTGTGGGCGGTGCCGGAGGAGCGCGCCGAGGAGCTGGGGCGGCGCATGGCGGAGTTCGCCGCGGTCTCGCACTGCTACCAGCGCCCCGTCTACGAGGACTGGCGCTTCAACCTGTTCTCGATGATCCACGGGCGCAAGCTCGCCGACTGCGAGAAGATCGTCGGCGCCATCCGCGAGGCGATCGGCATCGACGACTTCGCGGTGCTGTACTCGACCAAGGAGTACAAGAAGACCCGGGTGCGCTACTTCACTCCCGAGCTCGAGGAGTGGGAGGCGGCCAACCTGGGGATCGGCGCCTCGGCCTAGCTCGTGCAGTCCTGGGTCGACACGGGGCCGGTGCGGCCGACGCCCGCGTTGACGTCCGCGGTGATCTGCGACGGGGTGAGCGCGTAGCCCTCGCCGCTGTCGAGGGTGCTGGCGGCGAAGACCAGGCCGATGACCACCCCGGTGCGGTCGACGACGGGGCCGCCGGAGTTGCCCGGGATGACGCTCGCCTGGAGTACCTCGATGCGCCGGGTGACCGTGCCGTTGCCGTAGATGTCGCGTCCCTGGGCGTTCTCGGTGCCGCGCACCGCGGCGGGGACGATCTTCTCGGTGCCGCCGCCCGGGTAGCCGATCACCGCGCCGCTGGCGCCGCGCTGCGGGTCCTCCTTGGCGAAGGGCAGCGGTCGAAGACCGGCCCCGGGGACGTGGAGGATCGCGACGTCGACCTCGGGGTCGAAGAAGACCACGGTGGCGGCCACGGTGTGCCCGCCCGATTCCGCGGGGGTCTGCACCTTCACCGTGTTGCCGCCGGCGACGACGTGGGCGTTGGTGACCAGGTAGTCCGCCGCCACCGGCCACGCAGATCCGGCCTCGGTCGCGCAGCTGCTCGTGCTGACCACCTTGGAGACCACGCCGGCAGCTGCCGCGATGCCGGGGGTGTTGAGCTCGGCGGGCACGGGTACGGGCACCGGGGCAAGCAGGTCGGGGGCGAGGTTGGCGAAGGGGTTGGGGAAGTTGGTGCCGCTGAAGAGCTTCTGGATCGACGCGAGGAAGGCGGGCTGCTGCGGCGCGGCGTTGTCGAGGGCCCGGAGGATCGCGGAGTCGTTGATCTGCCGGTTGAGCGCCTGCGAGGGGCTGTCCTTGAAGCTCAACCCGAGGTACCAGGAGCCGGCGAGGGTGCCGATCACCGCCAGGCCGGAGCCGAGGTAGGAGTCGACCGAGGCGAGCTTGGTGCGCAGCGCGGCGACGCGCACCTGGTAGCCGAGGGCGGTGCCGACCCCCTGGATGAGGGCGACGGCGGTGAGGAAGATGCCGATGCCGATGAGCGCCTGGGTCTCGGGACGGCTCTTCGCCAGGCTCCGCGCCAGCGGCGGCGCGATCAGGGCGCCGACCACCACTCCGACGACGAGGCCGAGCAGGGAGAGGCTGACCCAGGTGAGCCCACGCCGCCATCCCGACGCCATCGCCGCGAGTGCCAGCAGGATGATGACGGCGTCGAGGAGATCCACGGACCGCAAGTGTGAGGGGTCGAGGGGGAGTCGCGGGGCGTCCTCGACGCCGCACCGGGCCGGGGGGTACAACAGCGCCATGGCCGCGGAGGGCGTGCGCGTCCGGCTTCTCGGCCGCTTCGAGATCGAGGGGGTCGACACCACCGCGCTGCGCAGCCGCAAGGCGCGGACGGTGCTGCGCCTCCTCGCCCTGGCGCGGGGCGCGCCGGTGTCGACGGGCCGGCTGGTCGACGTCCTCTGGAGCGAGACGCCCCCCTCCGGGCCGGCCGAGCAGCTCTCCGTCCTGGTGAGCCGGCTGCGGGCCCCGCTCGGTGCCGGCCGGATCGTGCGCTCCGACGCCGGCTACCGCCTCGACGTCGCCTGGAGCGATCTCGACGCCGCCGCGTCCTTCCTCGAGGAGGGCGAGCGCCGGCTCCGGGCCGGCGCCCCGGCGGCGGCGCGGGCGGCGGCGATCGCGGCGCTGCGGCTCCACCGCGGACCGCTGCTCGCCGACGAGCCCGAGGCGGAGTGGGCCGGTCCCGACCGCACCGCTGCCGAGCGCCAGCTGCTCCGCGCCCACCTGCTCATGGCCAGCGCCGCGCTCGCGGCCGGGGACCCGGCGACCGCCGCCACCGCGGCCGAGGCCGCCCTCGTGCTCGAGCCGCTCGACGAGGAAGCGCTCCGCGCTCTGCTCGCCGCCCACGCCGCGTCGGGGCGCAAGTCGGCGGCGCTCTCCGCCTACGAGCGCTTCCGCGAGCGGCTCGCCGACGAGCTCGGCGTCGATCCCTCCCCGGCCACCGCGGAGGCGCACCTCGCGCTCCTCCAGGACCGGGCGATCACCCCTCCGGGCTCGGGATCCGCGGCCGGATCGCCAGCCGCGTCGCCCGTCACCGCCTCCGTTGCAGCCGCGGTCCTGGTGGGACGCGAGCCCGAGCTGGGTGCCCTCGACGCCGCGATGGAGGGGGCCGGCCGCGGCGCCGCGCAGGTGCTCGTCGTCGAGGGCGAGGCCGGGATCGGCAAGAGCCGGCTCGTCGCCGAGTGGAGTGCCCGCGCCCAGGCCCGGGGCGTCACCGTGCTGCTCGGACGCTGCGACGAGCTCGGCCGGGCGCTCCCCCTCCAGCCGGTGCTCGACGCCCTCGCCGCCCACCTCGCCGGCCTCGACTCCGACGCGGCGTCGGCGGTGCTCGGCTCCGAGGCGGCGCTGCTCGCCGATCCGCTGCTCAGCGCCGGCGCGCTGGCCCAGCCCTCCGCCGTGGTCGTCCCAGCGACCGACGAGGCGGTGGCGCGGGCGGTGGTCGCCGAGGCGGTGCGCCGGGTGCTCGCCCGCATCGCCGTCGAGCCCACCGCGCTGGTGCTCGAGGACGTCCACCTCGCCGACCCCGGCACCCACGACCTGCTCCAGCGGCTGCGCCGCCAGCCGCCGGCGGCGCGCCTGCTCGTCGTCGCCACCCGCCGCACCGGCGAGGGCCGCCCGCTCGACCCCGGACCGCGGGTGCAGCTCGAACCGCTCGACCTCGCGGCCTGCGCCAGCCTGATCGGCGAGGCCGGCGCCGCCGCGCTCCACCGCCGCAGCGGGGGCAATCCGCTGCTGCTCCTCGAGCTGAGCCGTGCGGCCGGGCCGGCGGAGATCCCCGAGAGCCTGCGCGAGGCGGTGGTCGCCCAGTGCGAGCGCCTCGGCGAGGCGGCCCCGACGCTGCGCGCCGCGGCGGTGCTCGGCCCCGAGCTGGACCTCGAGGTCCTCGCCGCGACCCTCTGCCTGACCCCGATCACCCTGCTCGACCACCTCGAGGAGGGGGTGCGCCGCCGGCTGCTCAGCGAGCGCGGCGGCGGCTTCGCGTTCCACCACGAGCTCGTCCGCGAGGCGCTGGTCGCGGACACCGGGAGCGCCCGCCGGGCGCTGCTCCACCGCGAGGCGGCGCGGCTGCTCGCGCACCGGCCGCGCGCCGACCCGCTGATGGTCGCCTACCACGCCCGCCAGGGCGGCGATCTCGGGCTCGCGGCGCGCTCGCTCACCGACGCGGCGCGGATCACCGCCGGGCGCGGCGACCACGCCGAGGCGCTGCGGCTGCTCGACGAGGCGGGCGCGCTCGAGGACGGCGCGGCGGTCCACATCGAGCGCGCCCGGGTGCTCCTGCTCGGCGGCCGGGCCGCCGACGCCGACGCCGAGGGACGCATCGCGCTCCGCCTCGACGGCGGCGGGGCCGCGCTCGAGGTGCTCGCCGCCGCCCGCTACCACGCCCGCGACCTCACCGAGTCGGTCCGCCTCGCCACCGCGGCGAGCGCCCAGGCGCGCGACGGACGGGTGCGCGCCGGGGCGCTGCTCCTCGCCGCCCGCGGCCATCACGCCCTCGGCGACCTCGAGGCCGCCGAGGCGGGGTTCGAGGAGGCCGCGGCCGCGGCCGAGATCGGCGCCGCGGCGCGGGGGCTGTGGCTCGGGTTCCTCCGCGTCCATCAGGGGCGCGCCGCCGAGGGGCTGCGGCTGGTCGAGGCCGCTGCGGCGTCGCCGGAGGCGGTGATCAACCTCTTCGCCCCCGCCCACCTCAACTTCGTCGGCGGCTACGCGCTCGCCTCGCTCGGCCGGGTCGAGGAGGCGATGCGCCGGTTCGACGACCTCGACGCCGCCTGCCACCGGCTCGGCGTGACCCGCTTCGCCGGCCGCGCCGACAACTTCCGCGGCTGGATGCTGCGCAGCCTCGGCGATCACGCCGCCGCCGATGACCGCAGCCTCGCCGCGCTCGAGGCGGGACGGCGGATCGCCTTCGCCGAGGTCCAGGCACAGGGCCGGATGGACCTCTGCGACGGCGCCCTGCAGCGCGCCGACACCGCCGCCGCCGCGACCCACCTCACCGCCGCCCGTCCCTTCGTCGAGGTCGAGCACGCCTTCCGCTGGCGCCACCTCCTCCGCCGCCGCCTGCTCGAGGCGCGTCTGCGCCTGCTCGAGGGCGAGGCCGCGGAGGCGGCGGCGATGCTCGAGGAGCTCGAGCGCGAGGCCGGCGTCCGCGGCGCTCGCCGCTATGTGCTCCAGGCCCGCCTCGCCGGCGCGCTGGCCCGCCGCGCGCAGGGGGTCGAGGTCGACGTGGCCGGCCTCGAGCCCGAGCGCGCCGCGCTCGCCGAGGCCGCCGGGCTCGACGGCTGGCGACTCGCCGCCCAGGTCGCGGCCGGGCTCGGCGCCCCCGCCTGGCGCGACACCGCCCGCCGGCTCTGCGCGCAGCTCGCCGGCTGCGCCGGGCCACGACGGGCGGAGTTCGAGACCTACGCCGCGCGGGTGATGGAGAGCACGAGCATCCGCACCGTGTAGGGCGCGTTCGCCGCGGCGGCGTGTTCGGCCTCCGCCCAGAGCTGGTCGCGCTCGGCGCCGTCGAGGGTGTCGAGGTAGGCGGCGACCGCGGGGGCGCCGAGCCGGAAGCCGGCGAGCGCGCGGTCGTCGAGCGTCCCCATGCCGATCTCGAGCTCGACGACCCGCGAGCGGCCTGTTCCCGCGTGATCGGCGACGGCGGCGAGCAGCTCGGGGCGGGAGACGGGGGGCTCGAGCTCGTCCTTCATCCGCCGGTACCACGGCGGCGGCCGGTATCCGTGCGCCGCCAGCACCACGTCGACGTCGCGCTTGAGCACGTCGTCGGTCCGGTGGGCGAAGGTCGTGGCGAGCACCGCGCCCCCGGGACGCACCACCCGGCCGAGCTCGCGCAGGGCGGCGGCCGGGTCGTCGACGTGGTTGAGCACGAAGGCGGCGGCGGCGACGTCGACGCAGCCGTCGGGCAGCGGCAGGGCGAGGATGTCGGCGGCCACCCCCGGCGGGCGCCGGTCGCGGTCGTGGCGCAGCATGTCGAGGGCGACGTCGGTGGCGACGACCCGCGCCCCGGCCGCGCTCGCCGCCGCCGCGACCGCACCGGTCCCCGAGCCGGCGTCGAGCAAGAGCGCTCCAGGCAGCGCCAGCGGCGAGCACTCGAGCATCGCCTGGGCGAGCCGGTCGTACACCTGCGCGGGCCCGGTCGCCCAGGGCTCGGCGCGGTAGACGCGGGGCAGCGGGGTGCTCACCTCGCCGTCCTCAGCCGCCGAGGAGCGCCGCCGCGGCGCCGACCCGCGCGTCCCACCAGCCGAGCTCGACGGGGTTGCCGCCGAGCAGCTTCTCCCATCCCAGCTGCACGAATGCGCCCACCAGGGCGAGCTCGAGCTGGGCCTCGAACCAGCCGGCGGTGTCGACGCCGTGGGCCTCGAGCCGCGACCGGTAGTGGTCGATGAGCGCTTCGCGCGGGCGGGTCAGGCGGTCGCTGTTGATCGCCAGGTACCAGGCGAGGTCGAGGGTCGCGGGCCCGCGGGAAACGCGGTCCCAGTCCAGCAGGATGGTCCGGCCGTCGGGACCGGCGCCCATGTTGCCGAGCTTCCAGTCGCCGTGGACCAGCGTCTGCGGGGTGCGCTCGAGGGCGAGGACGAGCGCCGACGGGTCGTCGAGCAGGCCGCGCACCAGCCGGGCGACGCCCGGGGTCAGGGAGTCGAGCCTGCTCCAGCCCGCGGCGATGAGCGGTGGGACGACGTCGGTGCCGCCACGCGCGGCCTCGACCGCGGCGGTCGCCTCGCTGAGGAAGGTGTAGTGCATCGCCAGGCTCATGAGCAGGTCGTTGCCCTCGAAGCCGTGATAGGAGGCGTGGAGCGCGGCCATGGCGTCGAGGAAGCGGAGCTCCTGCTCGGCGCCGATCGGTGTGCCGCCCTCGGGGACGAGGTCGGCGCCGACGTCGCGCATCAGCAGCGCTGTGCCCGGGCGGCCGGTCGCGGTGCGCTCCGGCGCCACCGCCACCACCGCGTGGTCGATGCACCTCGGCAGCGCGTCGAGCAGACCGCTGCCGAAGAGGAGGAGCTGCCGCTGGCCGAGGTCGCCGGAGCAGCGCATCAGCCAGCTCTCGTCGAGGTCGAGGTGCTTTAGGACGTGGGAGACGCCGCCGATCGACAGCCGCTCCATCCGCGAGCCCGACTTGCCGTCGCCCGTGAACAGCGGCCGCACGTCGGTGGCGCCGGCGAGCAGGTCGTCGAGCCCGCCGGCCACCCGGATCGCCTGCATGCGCTCAGCCTGCGCTGTCACGGTCGGCCTCCGCCATCTCGGCGAGCAGCGCCGCGTTCCAGCGGCCGCCGCAGTACACGGTGTCCTCGACGATCACGCCGTCGCGCACGGTGAGCCGGTGGGCCTGGTGGCAGGCGTGGGGAACGCCGTTCTCCTGCCAGGTCAGGGTGAACTCGAGGAGCTCGCCGTCGCTCAGCGGGCTGCGCCGCAGCGACTCGAACCGGCCGGGGTCGGCGAACCAGCCGGCGAAGGTGTCGCGGATCGCCTCGACGCCGCGGATCGTCCAGCGCCAGTTGGGAACGGTGGCGTCGACCACCGCGTCCGCCGCGAAGACGCGTTCGCCGACGGGGACACCGGCCTCGATGGCGGCGACGAAACGGTCGGTCGCGGTCCCGGTCTCGGTCTCGGTGTGGGTCTGGGTCATGTCGGTTCCCCCCGGTCGGCGTCGGTTGCGTGACCGCAGTGTCGGCGCCGCGGTTTGCAACCGGCCTGCACCGATGCTGCGCTCCGCTGCAGGGGAATTGCAGGCCCGCCCCGGAGCATGGCCGGCACGCAACGGACGACCCCGGGAGGACCCACCATGGCACAGGCCGAGAAGCGCGACTTCGCCGCCCCCGACGAGACCCGGACCTTCGAGCACGGCCGCCTCGAGCTGGTGCGCATCGCCGGCAGCGAGATCGGCCGTCTCACCCTCGAGCCCGGGTGGCGCTGGAGCGAGCACGTCAAGCCGCTGGCGGGGACGGAGTGGTGCGAGGCGCCGCACTTCCAGTACCAGCTGAGCGGGCGGCTGGCGATCCTCATGTCCGACGGCGTCGAGCTCGAGAGCGGGCCGGGCAACGTCACCGCGCTGCCCCAGCGCCACGACGCGTGGGTGGTGGGTGACGAGCCCGTCGTGCTCATCGACTGGTGGGGCGCCAGCGACTACGCCCGGGGCTGAGACATGTGGGGGGCGTCCGCGAGGACGCCCCCCGCGCCCCCGGCGCTATGGTCGCGGCATGCAACTCCGAATCTTCACCGAGCCCCAGCAGGGAGCGACGTACGACACCCTGCTCGCGGTGGCGCGGGCCGCCGAGGACGTGGGCTTCGACGCCTTCTTCCGCTCCGACCACTACATGGCGATCTGGGGCGACGGCCTTCCCGGACCGACCGACGCGTGGATCACCCTCGCCGGGCTGGCCCGTGACACCCGCCGGATCCGGCTGGGGACGCTGGTCTCGCCGGTCACCTTCCGGCTCCCCGGTCCGCTCGCGATCAGCGTCGCCACCGTCGACGGCATGAGCGGCGGACGCGCCGAGCTCGGCCTGGGGACCGGCTGGTTCGAGGGGGAGCACAGCGCGTACGGAATCCCCTTCCCGCCCTTCGGCGAGCGCATGGCCGAGCTCGAGGAGCAGGTCGAGATCGTGCTGGGGCTGTGGCGGACTCCGGTCGGGACGAGGTTCTCGCACAAGGGTGCGCATCACACCCTGACGGACTCGCCGGCACTGCCCAAGCCGGTGCAGTCGCCCAACCCTCCGCTGATCATCGGCGGCATGGGTCCCCGCCGCACCCCCGACCTCGCCGCGCGCCACGCCGACGAGTTCAACCTCCCGCCCTTCACCGCCACCGACCGCGGCCGCGAGCAGCTGGCCCGGGTCGGCGAGGCGTGCTCGCGGGCGGGACGCGATCCCGGGACGCTGCGACTCTCCGCGTCGCTCACGCTGTGCTGCGGACGCGATGACGCCGAGGTGCGGCGCCGCGCCGCCGCCACCGGCCAGGACCTGGAGACGCTGCGCGCCATCGGCGCCGCGGGCACCCCGTCCGAGGTGGTCGACCGCCTCGGCGTCTACGCAGCCATGGGGGTCACCCGCGTGTACCTGCAGGTGCTCGACCTCCACGACCTCGCCCACATCGAGCTCGTCGCCGCCGAGGTCCTCCCGCAGGTCGCGTAGCCCGCGTTCCAAGTTGACACGCGTTCGAGCAGCACGCCAATCTGTTCGCAGACGGCGGAAAACGGTGCTCGCCCGTGCGGTGCCGGCAGAGAGGTTGGGAAGACAGCAGATGCAGACGATTCCCCGGCAGATTCGCGTCGCCGTCACCACGGGGCTCCTGTTGACCCTGGCGGTGGCGGCACTCATGGCGGGATGGGCGCTGACCCATACGGGACGTGACCGGTCCGTGGCGCTCGTCCTGCCCGCCAGGCACGCGGGCTTTCAGCCGGGCGCGGGACACATGGGACCGCGCGGCGGCACGGGCGCCATCCGCGGCGGCGCGGGCGGGACCATCACCCAGATCAACGGCGGCACCCTGACGCTGCGGACCGAGGAGGGGACCCAGACGGTGAACACCTCGGGCTCGACCACCTACATGAAGGACCGCCAGACGATCGCGCTCTCCGACCTCAAGGTCGGCGACGTCGTCCACGTGGTCCCCGACGCGAACACGCCGCGGCCGGCGACCCCGGGCACCGGGACGGTCTCTGCCAGCCGCATCGTCGTGGTCGAGCCGATGCTCGGCGGCCGGGTCACCAGCATCGACGGTGACACCGTGAACCTCGTCGGCCGCGACGGCCGTGAGCTCACCGTGACGCTCGGCGGCGACACCAAGTACTTCAACGGCATGCAGAGCGCCGACCGGTCGGCGGTGACGGTGGGCAGCCACATCGTCGCCGCGGGCAGCCAGGACAGCCTGACCCACCTCACCGCGAGCGTGATCACGGTGGTCCCGAAGGGCGCTGGCGGCGCCGCTCCGATGTGGCGGGGCGGCGGCCATCATCCCGATGGCGGGCGTTTCGCCGGCCCGAATGGCGGCGGGGGTGCCGGCTTCGGCGGCGGGTTCGGCCGGGGCTTCGGCGCCTAGGCGGAGGAGGAGGGGCGCCGCAGGGTGCCCCTCCCCGGACCCGCCCTGCTACGAGGCCGGCGGGATGTTCATGTTCCGATGGAAGAGGTTCTCCGGGTCGTACTCCGCCTTGATCGTCGCCAGCCGCGCGTACTTCTCAGGGCCATAGGCGGCGGCGACGCGGTCCCCCTCGTACTCGGACATGAAGTTGACGTAGCTGCCCGCGTTGCGCGCATGGGGACGGAGCGCGTCCCAGAAGCTTCGCACCCAGGCGCGCTCGGGCTCGTAGAGCTCGGGGACGGGCGCGACCGCGGAGAGGTTCACGTTGACGCAACGGCGGCGCTCGCCGCCGAAGGCGGTGTCCATCTGCCCGGGGGTGGTGTAGGCGCCCTCGAGCATGAAGGTCGGCATGAAGGAGAGGGGCGACGCCTTGCGCGGCAGGTGCTCGGTGATGACCTCGATCGCCGCGTCGCTGAGGGAGTCGAGGTAGATCGCCTTCTCGTAGGCGTGGACGCCCCAGGGCACCCCGGCGTCGAACATCCTCTGGAGCTCGACGTAGGGGATCGGGGTGACCATCTCCACCAGCGGGTGCTGCGCCGCGCGCACCGACGCCGCGGTGTCGGCGAGCGCCGTCCCGCCCTCGAAGTCGGCGAGGAGGAGGGCGAAGCCGGTGGCCCCGTGGAGCGCCTCGGGGACCCAGGGTGCCGGGGGCAGGCTCATCCCGCCGATGAAGCTGGCGATCGCCGGTGGCACCGAGTCGCAGACGGTGCGCATCAGCGCGAGGGCCTCGCGGCCCTGCTCAGCGGGCCAGAAGAAGAGGCCGAGCTCGACCATCGGACCGACGGGATGCAGCTCGAACTCGAACTCGGTGACCACGCCGAAGTTGCCACCGCCGCCGCGCAGCGCCCAGAAGAGGTCGGGATTCTCGGTGGCGGAGGCGGTGAGCACCCGGCCGGCGGCGGTGACCACCTCGGCCCCGACCAGGTTGTCGCAGCTCAGCCCGTGCCTCCGGGTGAGCCAGCCCATGCCGCCGCCGAGGGTCAGGCCGGCGATGCCCGTGTGACTGATGAAGCCGCCGGGGACACCGAGCGCGTGCAGCTGCGCGGTGCCGTCGAGATCGGCCCAGGTCGCGCCGCCGCCACACCGTGCGCGGCGGGCCTCCGGGTCGACGCTCACGGCGTTCATCGCGCTGAGGTCGATCATCAGCCCGTCGTCGCCGACCGCCAGGCCGGCGAAGTTGTGACCCCCGCCCCGGACCGAGATCTCGAGCGAGGTCCGCCGGGCGAACCCGATCGCCTCGCCGACGTGCTGCGCCGTGGTGCAGCGGGCGACCACCGCGGGACGGCGGTCGATGGCGCCGTTCCAGATGGCGCGGGCGCCGTCGTAGGCGGCATCGCCGGGGGCGATGACCTCTCCGGTGAAGGCGGCGCGGAGCGCCTTCGCGCTGCCGTCGATGAGCTGCGACATTCGAACCTCCCTGAGCAGGCGTGACACCGCACCGGGCATGGTACGGGCGCCCGGACGGACGCGGCATCCCGAACTTGACCGCGCGGTTCACGGTCGGGGAGGATTCGGGCATGCGGCGGGCGATCAGGACACGTATGGGCCTCTCGTGGCGTGCGTTGCTGCTGGTGGCGATGCTCGCCGCGCCGGTGGCACTGGGCGGGCCACCGCGCGCGAGCGTTGCGGCGGCCGGTCCGGCGGTGTTCGAGGGCCCGGTGGCCCCGGCGACCTGCGGACCCGGCTCCGACCCCGAGCACGGCCTCCAGGGCGAGGTGCCCCGCGCCGACCGCGACGGCGGCCGCTCGCGGCTCGGGTATCGCTGCAACCTCGAGCTGGTCGGGCAGCACCAGGGCGAGGGCCAGTCCTGGCAGAACGCGTGGTACGGCCACTGCGACTACTACGACACCCTCTTCCCGAGCACTCAGCTGAGCCCGGGGGTCCAGGTCCTCGACGTCTTCGACCCGGCGCATCCACGGCTGACGGCGCACCTGACCACCCCGGCGATGCTCGGACCCTGGGAGTCGCTCAAGGTGAACCAGCGCCGCGGGCTGCTCGGCGCGGTGTCGGCGGCGTCGCCCGGAGGCAACGGACCGCTCTTCTTCGACGTCTACGACCTCGCCCAGGACTGCGCCCATCCGGTGCTGCGTGCGAGCGCCCCGGTGCAGATCCCCAACGGCCACGAGGGCAACTGGTCGCCGGACGGCATGACCTACTACTCGGCGTCGACGCTGACCGGCTTCATCAGCGCGATCGACGTCTCCAACCCGTCCGCACCACACCTGCTCACCGTGCTCGCACAGGACAGCCACGGGCTCTCGGTGAGCGACGACGGCAACCGCCTCTACATCGCCAACCCGGGGTTCGACGGCGGCACCGCCGGCTGCCACGCGGGGACGCCGGTGCGCGACACCAGCTCACAGAGCTGCATCAACGGCCTCGACATCCTCGATGTGAGCGCGATCCAGGCGCGGCAGCCGCTGCCGATCCTGTCGCGGCCGAAGGTGGTCGGGGCGCTGCGCTGGAACGACGGCTCGGCGGCGCAGCACACCATCCCGATCAGCTACGGCGGGCATCCCTACGTGGTGTTCGTCGACGAGGGTGGCGCCGGCGCGCCGATCGACGTTCAGGGGCCCGCAGGGGCGGCGCGGATCATCGAC
>DATARS010000176.1:0-12166 GCA_036269455.1 Candidatus Dormiibacterota bacterium
ACTGCAGTGCCGTCACGTGCTGCACGGTCTCGTCCACCGCCAGCGGCTGCAGCACGAACAGCTGGATCTCGGCGATGAACAGGTTCGGGAACACCATGACGTGCGGCGAGCCGTCGATCAGGATCTCCTCTGCCGCCTCGCCGTGGGCGGCACGCATGTCGCGCACGTACTCCGGCATCCGTTCGGCGGTGGTGCCGAACCATCCCAGGGGAACGCCGCGGCGCCGGAACTCGGGACGAAGATCGTTCTCGGTGTGGCCGTTGCCGAGGTCGCGCGACACCGCGGTCGAGCCCTCGGAGTAGAGGTCGCCGATGCCGCTCTGCGCCACCGAGAAGATCGAGGCGTGGACGAACTGCGGGTGGTAGCCGTCGGTCTCGTTCTCCAGCAGCATTTTCCAGTTCGCCCTGACCCGGTGCTTGAGCCAGCCGGCGGTGAGCTCGATCTCGCCCTCGGGCGAGAGCCGCGCGAGGCGGTCGAAGGCCTCGGCGGCGGGGCCGAGGTGGTCCCGCAGGGTCGGGCCATCCTCGGCGAAGGAGCCGAAGACGAACCCGTGGATGCTCTCCATCCGCGGGACACGGCCGAGGCCCAGATCGCCGCGCGCCTCGAGTCCCTGGTAGCCGCTGTTGAACGGGTAGCCGAGCAGGCTGCCGTCGTTCGAGAACGTCCAGCCGTGGTAGGGGCAGCGGAAGGTCCGCGCGCTGCCGCGCTGGGCCGCGCACACCTGGTTGGCGCGGTGGCTGCAGCGGTTGAGCAGCAGGTGCACCCCGCCCTCGCGGTCGCGGGTCATGATCACCGGCTGCGGCCCGATCGACTTGAGCACGAAGTCGTTGGGACGCGGGATCTCGCTGAGGTGGCCGACGTAGACCCAGGTGCGGTACCAGATCCGTTCCAGCTCGGCCTCGAACACGTCCGGGTCGGTGTAGAGGGTTCCGTGCACGCGGTCGGGGAGGATCAGCTCGTCCCAGGGGATGGCGTGGACGGCACTCATGCTCCCAGCCCCATGCCGCCGGAGACGCCGAGGGTCTCGCCGGTGACGTAGGACGCCTGCTCCGAGGCGAGGAAGGCGACCGCGGCGGCGACCTCCTCGGGGCGGCCGAGCCGGCGCAGCAGGGTGCTCGCGCTCGCCGCGGCGACGAAGCGCTCGCCCATCGCCGCGATGCTCCGGACGGAGTCGAGCATCGGGGTGTCGATCGGTCCCGGCGCGATCGAGTTCGCGGTGATGCCGTAGCGCGCGTTCTCGCAGGCGATGGCCCGGGTGAAGGCGATCACCGCCCCCTTGGTCGCGGCGTACACCGCGTTGCCCCTGGCGCCGATGCGCCCCGCCTCGGAGGCGATGCAGACGATGCGCCCGTAGCCGGCGCGCTGCATCGCCGGCAGCGCGGCCTGGGTGCAGGAGAGCACGCCCTCGAGGTTCACGGCGATGGTCCGCCGCCAGCGGTCCGGGGTGAGCTCGGTGAACCACCCCATCAGGTCGCCGACCCCGGCGTTGTTGACGAGGACGTCGAGCGCGCCCAGCGAGGTGATCGCCATCCGCACCGCGTCGTGGTCGGCGACGTCGAGGGCGAGGGCGCGGCCGCCGATCTCCCCCGCCAGGCTCTCGGCGGCGTCGAGGGCGATGTCGCCGACCACCACCTCGGCGCCCTCGGCGGCGAAGCGGCGGCAGATGGCGGCGCCGATCCCGCTCGCCCCCCCGGTCACCAGCGCACGGCGTCCCTCGAGGATCATCTCAGCGGCCCAGGAAGCGCGCCGGCCGGCGCTCGATCACCGCGGCGAGGCCCTCGCGGGCGTCCTCGGTGCCGGAGAGCTCGGAGGTCACCCGTGCCTCCTCTCCGAGGCGCGCGTCCATGCTGGAGCCCAGCCCCTCCCAGAGCAGCCGCTTGGCGGCGGCGAGCGCGCGGGTGGCGCCGGCGGCGAGGTCGGCGGCGAGCGCCGCGCCCGCGGCGGCGAGCGCCGCATCGGGGACCACCCGGGTGATCAGCCCGAGCTCCAGCGCCTCGGCGGCGGTCAGGGTGGGATTGGTGAGCGCGATCTCCATGGCACGCCGGTGCCCGACCAGGCGCGGGAGCGTCACCGAGACCCCGGCGTCCGGGGCCATGCCCACCCGGGTGGCGCCGAGCAGGAAGCGCGCCGACTCCGCGGCGATGACCATGTCGGAGGCGCAGACCAGCCCGAAGCCGCCACCGCCGGCGGCGTAGCCGTGGACCAGGGTCACCACCGGCGCCTCCAGCCGGGTGAGCGCGGACGCCGACGCCTGCAGCCAGGTGGTCGCCTCGCGGAGGTGGTCGGGCAGCCGCTCACCCTGGGCCGCGAACTCGCGGACGTCGCCGCCGGCGCAGAAGTTCGGCCCCTCGCCGCTGAGCAGCAGGCAGCGCACCCGGGAGTCGCGGTGGCAGCGCATCAGCGCCTCGAAGAGCGCCTGGAGCAGCGCCAGGTTGAGGCCGTTCGACGCCTCGGGGCGGTTGAGGCGCAGCCGCGCCACGCCGCCGTCGAGGTCGAGGAGGACCGGCCCGGAGTCGATCAGCGGCTCCATCAGCGTCCCTCGAAACGCGGCGTCCGCCGGGCCGCGAAGGCCTCGATGCCCTCGCGCGCGTCGGCGGTGGCGCCGCAGCGGATCATCGCCTGGCGCTCGGCCTCGAGCTGCTCGGCGAACGTTGCCGTCCAGGCGGAGCGGAGGAGCCGGCGCTGCTGCGCGTAGGCGACGGTGGGCCCGGCGGCATAGCGGCGCGCCGCCTCCTCGGCGGCGCCGTCGAGCGCCTCGGGCGCGACCACCCGGCTGATCAGCCCCCAGTCGAGCGCCTCGGCGGCGGAGAGCACCCGGGCGTCGAGGGTGAGCTCCAGGGCGCGGCGCAGCCCGACGAGCTGGGGCAGGAAGAAGGTGCTGGCGCCGTCGCCGCTCAGCCCCAGCCGGCTGAAGCCGCCGGTGAAGCGGGTGCCGTCGGCGGCGAGCACGATGTCCGAGCACCAGAGCAGCCCCAGCGCTCCGCCCGCGACCGCGCCGCGGACCGCGCAGACCACCGGCGCGGGCAGCGCCGCGAGCCGGTGCAGGGTCGCGTGGTAGTGGCCGATCATCTCGCCGAGCTCCTCGGAGAGCTGTTCGGGCATGGCGGCGAGGTAGGCCAGGTCGCCGCCAACGCTGAAGGTCGGCCCCTCGGCGGTGATGAGCAGGCAGCGCACCCCCGGCTGCGCCTCGCACGCCTCGAGCGCAGCGCCGATCGCGAGGACCATCTCCCGGTCGATGGCGTTGCGTGCCTGCGGACGGATCAGGCGCAGTCGGGCGATCCCGGCGGCGACGTCGAGCCGGGCCCGGTCGCCGCTCACGCCGGCGCCTCCTCGAGCGCGGCCGCCCAGACGGCGGTGTCGGTGACGTGCCAGAGCGCGGTCAGCCGCCCGCCGGCGGCGCTCCAGAGGTGGGCGAAGGCGGCGTCGACCTCCCGGCCGGTGGAGCGGGCCTCGCCGCGGTAGCGTCCCAGCACCAGCAGCCGGCCGTCGGCGCAGGGGATCCACTCCTCCGGTTCGACCCGCATCGCGTAGGCGCGGCTGAGCCGGCGCCAGGTGTCGCGGATCATCTCCTCGGCGCCGGCGCGGCTGCCGCCCGCCCCCAGGGGCATCCCGGCGGGGAGCTCGGCGGTGAACCCCGGCGCGAGCAGCGCTCGCAGCTCTGCGCCGTCGCCCCGCATCAGCGCCGCGTACAACCCGCCGACGAGCTCCTGGATCGCGGTCATTCCCGTTCCCTGGCGTTCTACCTGCGCGCCAGTAAGGTAGCAGAAATCGCTGCCCGGGAGGGAGGGGGGCCCACGCCCCCGGTAGGTCCTGGGGGCCTATGCCCCCCGGTACGTCCCGAAGCTCCAGTGGTTCCCCTCGGGGTCCCTCACCGAGAACCCGCGAGAGCCGTAGTCCTCGTCCCTCAGACCCTGGGTCACCTCGGCGCCCGCGGCCACGGCGCGCTCGAGGAGGGCGTCGGGCCCGTCGGTGACGACGTAGACCCAGCCCACTCCGGGGCGCATCTGCTCGTGGATGCCCTCGGTGTGGCTGGTCGAGCCGAGCATGATCCCGCCGCCGAGCGGCCAGCGCAGCTCGGCGTGGACGATGTCCCGATCGCCCTCGCCGGGGACGACGAGCCGCTCCTCGAAGCCGAAGGCGGTGACCAGGAAGCGGATGGCGGCCCGGGCGTCGTCGTAGCGGAGCGCGGGCCAGACGGTCGGTGCGGTGGTGGTGGTGGTGTCGTTCATGGCGCTCATCGTGCGAGCGAGGTGCCGCCCGTGGATTGGACGGATGGGAGCTCCTCCTCCATCCACACCCCGGGGGTGCATCCGGCGAACTCGTGGAAGTCGCGGGTGAGGTGGGCCTGGTCGTAGTAGCCGCAGGCCACCGCCACCTCGGCGAGACCGGGGCGGCGGGGGCGCCCGAGCAGACGGCGGGCGCGGCCGAAGCGGATCACCCGGCCCGCCACCTTCGGCGAGAGCCCGAGCTCGTCGCGGAACCGCTCGCCGAGGTGGCGCCGGCTCCAGCCCACCTCGGCGGCGAGCTCGGTGACGGGGAGCAGGCCACCGCTCTCGGCCAGCCGCCGCCACGCCCAGCTCACCTCGGACGGCATCGCGGCGGCGCGCTCCAGCCGGCGGAGCAGCACCGCGTCGAGGAGCGCGAAGCGGTCCGTCCAGGTCGGCGCGGCGGCGAGCCGCTCGACGAGGACGTGGGCGTCGGGCCCGAGCACGTCGGCGAGGTCGACCACCTCCCAGGCGAGCGCCGCGGCGGGCATCCCGAGCAGCGCCCGTGCGCCGGCGGGGGTCAGCTCGAGACCGAGGCCGCGGTCGTGCCCGTCCATGGCGATGGTCACCGGCGCGGCGTGGAGACCGCCGGCGAGGGCGGCGAACCGGCCCCCCGCGCGGCGCCCGTCGCCGGGCAGCGCGGCCACGTCGATGGGCGCCGCCAGGCTGATGATCACGGTGAGATGGCGCGAGGGCAGGCCCCGGTGCAGCCGCGGGGCGAACCCCTCCATGCGGTAGCCGTGATACCTGCTGACCATTGGGCGCAGCGGCGGCGCCGGCAGCCCGGCGACGCTCTCGAGGACGCTCTCTCCCATGCCCCGATGCTAAGGGCAGGGGCCCGGAATCACGCCTTTCTGAAACCGATGTCCTGGTAGGGCAGGGTGGCGAAGCCGGAGGCGCCGAAGTTGCCGATCGTCGACTTGGTGGCGATGATGTCCGGCCGCTGGTAGAGGGTCAGCGAGTGGACCTCCTGCCAGATCAGGGTGTCGATCTGGTTGGCGAGCGAGATCGCCCTGGCGCTGTCGAACTCGGCGGTCGCCTCGTCGAAGAGCATGTCGATCTGCGCCGAACCGGTGCGGGCGTAGTTCTGCTGGATGTTGTAGCCGCCGCCGGGCTGCGGCTTGGGATTGGCGTAGATCGACTGGCTGGAGCTGATCGGGAACACCCCGCCGAGCCAGGAGAACACGGTGAGGTCGTAGTCCCCGGGGGTGATGTACTTGTCGAAGAAGTCGCCGACGGGCACGGTCATGATGTCGAGCTTGATGCCCACGGCGGCGAGCATCGACTGCATCAGCGCCGACTCCTGCTGGCTGGTGGCGACCCCGGAGGGGATGACGATGCGCAGCTCCAACGGCTTTCCGTCCTTGGAGCGCTGGGTGCCGTTGAGCTTCCAGCCGGCCTCGTCGAGCAGCGACGCCGCCTTTCCGGGGCTGTAGCTGCCGATGTCGCCGGAGTTGTCCCTGTACCCCTTCTGGTTCTCCATGAAGATGTGATTGCCCAGCGGCACCGCGGGCACACCCAGCGGCCCGAGCAGCGCCCTGGCGATGGTGGAGCGGTTGATCGACATCGCCACCGCCCTGCGCACGGTGACGTCCTTGAGGATCGGACTGGTGCCGTTGACGGTCAGGTGACGGAAGTTGGGGCCGCCCGACCGGCGCAGGGTCACCCCCGCGGTGGTGCCGGCGCGCTTCAGCTTGTTGACGTCGGGGCCGATGTCGAGGAAGTCGATCTCCCCGTTGGCGAGCGAGTCGATCTGGGCGTCGGGGTCGAGGACGCGGAAGATGATCTGGTCGAGCTTGGCCGGCCGCCCCCACCACTTCTCGTTGCGCACCAGGGTGATCGTCTTCGCGGTCTGGTCGATGCTCCCCACCTTGAACGGCCCGGCGGTGGTGAGCGGCCGCGTCTTCCAGCCGTCGTTGAAGGCCGACGGGCTGCCGTTCGTCGACGCCGGATAGAGGAAGCCGAAGAGCCCACGCCAGTCGACGTACGGCTTGGCGAAGGTGACCACCACCTCGTGGTCGTCGGCGCCCCGGACGACGCTCTCGATCTTCTCGTAGCCGTTGCTCGAGGCGATCTTGTAGGCGGCGTTGGTGCCCTTCAGCGCCTTCCACTGCGCCTCGAAGTCGGCCTCGGTGATGGGCGTGCCGTCGTACCAGGTCGCCTTGGGATTGATCCTGTAGGTGACCACCTGCTTGGGCGTCTGGGCGGTGAGGACCCCGGACTCCAGGTAGTCGGCGTTGACCGTCGGCTGCGCCGAGGCGTCGAAGTTGAACATCGCCGGCATCAGCGCGCCGAGCACCTCGGCGCCGGCGGCGTTGGTGCCGTCGAGCTCGTTGCCGTTGAAGTTGGCGGGATAGGAGTCGATCGGCCAGCGGAAGGTGCCGCCGTCCTGGAGCTGGCTGCGGTCGGTCGGGTTGATGTCCTCTGCGCTCGCCGCCGGGGCCGACGCCGACGCGCTTCCCTGGGCGGTCCCGCCTCCCGAGCCTCCGCAGGCCAAGGCGGCGAGCGCCAGCACCACGAGAAGGCCTGCGCTCCAAGTCCAACGTGCGGGTGCCACGGGCTCCCTCCCTGCGGTGCCACGAGATCCGGATCGGTGGCGAGAGTGTAGGCCGCGGCGCCGGGGGCCTTCCCGCGGGCGCTCAGCGAGCCGCCGGCGCCGGCGGGTAGTGGCAGGCGGCGTCGTGGTCGGCGCCCTGCGGCAGCGGCAGCGGCTCCTCCTCGCGGCAGCGCACCCCCAGTCCCTCGGGCAGGGCGGCGTAGCGCGGGCAGCGCGCCCGGAAGCGGCAGCCCGAGGGAAGGTCGAAGGGGCTGGGCAGGTCGCCCTCGAGGAGGATCCGCCGCCGGGCGCGCTCGCGGCGCGGGTCGGGCAGCGGGATCGCAGAGAGCAGCGCCTCGGTGTACGGGTGCGCCGGGGCGTCGAAGACCGCGCGCACGGTGCCGACCTCGACGATGCGGCCGAGGTACATCACCGCGACCCGGTCTGCGATGTGCCGCACCACCGAGAGGTCGTGGGAGACGAACAGGTAGGCGAGGCCGAGTCGGGCGCGCAGCTCCTCGAGCAGGTTGATCACCCCCGCGCGGATGGAGACGTCGAGCGCCGACACCGGCTCGTCGAGGACGATGAGCCGCGGCTCGAGCGCGAGCGCCCGGGCGATGGCGATGCGCTGCCGCTGGCCGCCGGAGAAGTCCTGCGGATAGCGGCTGGCGTGCTCGGGACCGAGACCCACCAGACGCAGCAGCTCGGCGACCCGGCGGGTGCGCCGCTCGCGCGGGACCCCGTGGGTGCGCAGCCCCTCGCCGAGGATGTCGCCGACCGGCAGCCGCGGGTCGAGCGACGCCAGCGGGTCCTGGAACACCACCGAGAGGTTGCGGCGGATGGAGCGGCGCTCGCCGCCGTCGAGCCTCGCGGTGTCGTGGCCGAGCACCACCACGCTGCCCGCGCTCGGCCGCGACAGGCTCAGCACCTCGACGATCGTGGTGGTCTTGCCGCACCCCGACTCCCCCACCAGCCCCAGGGTCTCGCCCTCGCGGATGTCGAAGCTCACCCCGTCGACGGCGCGCACCGTCCCCACCCGCCGGCGGAAGACCACGCCCTTGGTGAGCGGATAGTGGCGCTCGAGGTCGCGGACCTCGAGCACGGCGCGGCGCGTCTCCCGGGGCAGCGTCGCCACCGCCGGCTCCCCCGCCACCGTCACGGGGAAGATGTCGGTGGCACCGAGGTGGCGCGCCTCGACCTCGGCGTGGCGGTGGCAGGCGGCGGTGTGGCGGGGGTCGAGGGTCGGCGCCAGCACCGGCTCGACGGTGTCGCACAGGTCGATCCGCAGCGGGCAGCGGGGGCTGAAGGGACAGCCCTCGGGGAGCCCGACCAGCGACGGCGGGTTGCCCTCGAGCGGGGTGAGCGGCTGGCGCTCGGCGGCGTCGAGGCGCGGCAGCGAGCCGAGCAGCCCGAGGGTGTAGGGCATCCGCGGGCGGTAGAAGAGGTCGTCGACGGCGCCGGACTCGACCGGGCGTCCCGCGTACATCACCATCACCCGGTCGGCGAAACCGGCGATCACCCCGAGGTCGTGGGTGATCATCACGATCGCCGCGCCGGTCGCCCGCTGCGCGGTCTTCAGCACCTCGAGCACCTGGGCCTGGATGGTGACGTCGAGGGCGGTGGTGGGCTCGTCGGCGATGATCACGTCGGGGTCGTTGGCGATCGCCATGGCGATCATCACCCGCTGGCGCATCCCCCCCGAGAACTCGTGGGGGAAGGCGCGCGCCCGGGTGGCCGGCTCGGGGATGCCGACGAGGTCGAGCAGCTCGATCGCCCGCCGCGACGCCCCGTCGCGCGACACCGCGGTGTGCACCGACACCGCCTCGGCGATCTGGTCGCCCACGGTGTACACCGGGGTCAGCGCCGAGAGCGGGTCCTGGAAGACCATCGCGATGCCCTTGCCGCGGATCGCCGAGAGCTCGCGGTCGCCCTGCCCGAGCAGCTCCTCGCCGTGGAAGCGCACCGAGCCGCCGATGCGCGCGGTGCGCGGCAGCAGCCCCATCACCGCGAGCGCCGACACCGACTTTCCCGAGCCGGACTCGCCGACGATGCCGAGCACCTCGCCGGCCGCCACCGAGTAGCTCATCCCCCGCACCGCGCGCACCGGGCCCGCCTCGCTGGGGAACGAGACGGTCAGGTCGGTGACCGCGAGCACCTCGCTCACGCCTGCCCCCGGGGCGCCGCGGCGTTGGGGTCGAAGGCGTCACGAAGCCCGTCGCCGATGACGCTGACGGAGAGCACGGTGAGGATGAGCAGCCCGCCGGCGAAGAGGAAGAGCCAGGGGAAGGTGAGCGCCGAGTGGGTGCCGTCGGCGATCAGCGTGCCCAGCGACACATCGGGCGGCTGCACCCCGAAGCCGAAGTAGCTGAGGCCGGTCTCGGCGAGGATCGCCCCGCCGACGTTGATGGTGGCGTCGATGATCAGCAGCGAGGACATGTTGGGGAGCAGGTGGCGGGCGATGATCACCCGCGCCGGAACCCCCATGAAGCGCGCCGCCTGGACGAACTCGCGCTCGCGCAGGCTCAGCGACAGTCCGCGGACCACGCGGGCGGTGATCATCCAGGAGAACCCGGCGAGCAGCAGCACGAAGAGCAGCCAGGTGCGCCCCCGGAAGGTGGGGCTGAGGATGGCGATGATGAGGAACCCGGGCAGCACCAGCAGCAGGTCGACGAACCACATCAGCACCCGGTCGGTCCAGCCGCCGAAGTAGCCGGCGCAGGCGCCCACCACCGCGGCGATGCCGGTGGAGAAGAGCGCGGCGAGCAGGCCGATGATCAGCGACTTCTGCAGGCCGCGCAGGGTCTGCGCGTAGACGTCCTCGCCGATCTGGGTGGTGCCGAACCAGTGGGTGGTCGAGGGCGGCTGCAGGAAGGCGTCGAAGTCGTGCGAGGTGTAGTCCCACCTCGACAGGTGGGGGCCGAGGAAGGCGAGCAGGAAGAGGCACACCAGCACCCCGAGGCCCGCCACCGAGAGCCGGCGGCGGAGGAAGCGGCGGAGCACCAGCCGGCCGCGGCTCAGGCCGGCGGAGTCGGCGGCCTGAACCGCGGCGGCCTCGTCGAGGTCGATCAGGATGGGGTCGGTGGGGATGGCCACGGCGGCTAGCGGATCCGCACCCGGGGATCGAGGATCGCGTAGGCGATGTCGGACATCATCCCGGCGATGAGCACGAGGACGGCGGCGAAGAGGGTGACCGCCACCACCGCGTTGATGTCGTTGGTGGTCACCGAGTCGACGAACCACTCGCCCATGCCGTGCCAGCCGAAGATCTTCTCGGTGAAGGTGGCGCCGGTGAGCAGCAGGCCGAAGTTGTAGGCGAAGAAGGTGGCCATGGGGATGAGCGCGGTGCGCAGCCCGTGCTTGATCAGCGCCTGGTGGCGGCGCAGTCCCTTGGCCTGGGCGGTGCGCAGGAAGTCGCTGCCGAGGACGTCGAGCATGGCGTTGCGCTGGTAGCGGCTGAAGAACGCCGCCTGGCCGAGCACGATCGAGAGCGTCGGCAGGATGAGGTGACGCACGCGGTCGAGCAGGATGTGGGCCCAGCCCCCGCTCAGCCCCGGTGTGTACTCGCCGGTGTAGTCGAGCAACTGGACTCCGGCGAGCTGGTTGACGTTGAGCGCCGCCACCTTGAGGAGCACCGCCACCAGGAAGACGGGCGTCGAGAGGATCACGAATGAGAGTGCGGTCGTTGCGTAATCGCTGAGCCGGTACTGGCGGATCGCGCCGAGCACCCCCACGCCGACACCGATCACCCCGCCGAGCAGCGACCCGATGATCAGCAGCCGGAGGCTCACCCCCATGCGCCGGCGCATCTCGGTGGTCACCGAGTCGCCGCCGACGGTCCTGCCGAAGTCGCCGTGGACGACCCCTCCCAGCCAGCGCTCGAAGCGCTGCACGATGGGGGTCTTGTCGTTGAGGTTGAGGTCGTTCAGCTGGCGGTCGATCGACGCCGCCGGCAGCGGGGGGTTGCGGCCCTCGTAGTTCGCCCGGGGGTGGAGGGTGGCGCCGGCGAGGAAGTACCCCAGCGTGGTGGCCAGGGCCACGAGGACGGCGTAGTTGAGCAGCCTGCGGAGCAGGAATCTGGCCACCCTGCGCAATCTACCGCAAGCGGGGAGTACGGCTCGGGTTCAGGAGCAGCCGCCGGCGACCCGCTGGGCGGACGCGAGGAGCCGGGGCACATCCACCCTGCGCATCCCCGTCGAGGGGCTGAAGCGGTAGAGGGTGCCGCCGTCGTCGGAGACCCAGACCCCGCCGGCGTCGGTGACCGCGGCCGGGTATCCGGGGGTGTCGTCGCCGCCGGGGGCGCTCTCGGAGACCTGCCGCGCCGCCCCCGGCGCCGAGACCAGCCAGACCGAGCTCGACTGCGGGGCCGCGAGCTGGACCAGGGGGTGGCCGGCGGCGTCGACGCCGACCAGCCGCAGCCCGGTGCCGAGCCGGTGGAGCCAGACGGTCAGGGTCCCGGTCGAGCGGTCGAGCCGCCAGACCTCGTCCGCGCCGCCGGCGAGCACCGCGACCGCCCAGGCGGCGCCCCCGCCCGCCGCCGCCCACTCGACCCCCGGCTCGTCGGGCCGCAGGATGCGCACCGCCCCGCTCGCCGGGTCGAGGAGCTCGAGCCCGACCCCGGGGCCGGCCGGGCGGCGGTGCACCGCGTAGACGCCCTCGGTGGCGAGGGCGAGCACCTCGAGGTCGCCGCCGCCCCCGATCACCCGGTCGGCCGCGGAGCCGATCTCGACGAGGTGGACCCCATCGCCCGCGGCGTAGGCGTAGCGCAGCCCGTCGGGGGCGACCGCCGCCGGCGGCGCGGGCACCCAGCGGCCGGCGGCGGGGGTGTAGCTCGGCGTCGCCCCCGGGGCGCCGTGGAGGACCGGGGCCGCCGCGGTGCGGGTCCGCAGGTCGCCGCCGCCGCCGCCGAGCAGCTGCCCGCGGGGATCGGAGGTCGCCCGGCCGTCGGCGAGCTGGACGAAGCCCGAGGCCGCGCCCGCGCCGGCGCGGCCGGTCAGCGGGAGCCGGCAGCCGTGCCCGGGGGCCGGCCGGAGCGCGGCCGCAGCCGGCGCCGGGGCGGCGGCCGGCGCGGTGCCGACGGCGCCGGTGGCGGGGAGCTGCGAGGGGCCGCTGCCGCACGCCGCGACCGCGGTCGCGAGCAGCCCGAAGAGCGGGACGGAGAGGGTGCGGCGGCGCCGGAGGGCGGGCTGGATCACGAGCGGGCAGCATTGTCCATGATGGGGCATGTCCGCCCACGACCCGTCCGGAGGCAGGCGCGATGCCGCAGCGGGCGCCACCCTCGAGCGCCCCGTCGCCGACCAGTCGTACGGCGAGCGCACCGGGGTGCTGGTCGACCCCTTCGGCCACCGCTGGTTCATCGCCACCACCC
>DATARS010000177.1:0-18053 GCA_036269455.1 Candidatus Dormiibacterota bacterium
CGATGCCAGGACAGGACATGGAGGTGGTGATCGACGCCGAGCGCGGCTGCAACACCTATGGCAACGTCGTCGACGTCGCGCTCATCCCGGGCGCGGACGGCGTCGAGAACGAGCCGCACCACATGCAGTACATGTGGTTCCCCGGCCAGCCGCTCTGGGCGGGCGGCCTGTTCAGCTCGCGGCTCTTCACCTGGGACGCGAGCGCGCTGCCCAAGCTCACCCTGATGAGCACCCAGGAGCCCTTCGCCACCCCCGGTGGCTCGATCTGGGACGCGTTCGCCACCCTTCCCGACGGCACCGCCTACGGCACCCTGATGGGCGGCCCCCTCCAGGTCTACGGGATGACCCCGGGCGAGGTGGTGCACATCGGCCCCAAGGGCCAGATCATGGGTGAGTTCCCGGCGACCGCGTCCGAGGGCCTTCCCCCGACCGACGTCAACGGCCTGCCCACCTGCCCCGACCTGGGCAGCTGCGCCAACCCCCACGGCATCCAGCTGCGCAAGGACCTCAACGTCCTGGCGACCTCGGACTACGCCGAGCCGGCGCGGCTGGTCGAGGACCCGACCAAGCCGGAGAACTACAACGTCTTCCGGCGCACCGTGCGCATCTGGGACATCAGCGACACCAACCACCCCCGGATCACCAAGGTCGACGTGATGCCCAAGGGCCCGCGCGACGACGCCAACCCGGCGCACCAGGAGAACCTGGGGATCATGGAGCTGGGCAAGACCTGGGACTACCCGCTGCCCAACGGCAAGGTGCCCAAGGGGTTCTTCTCGGAGTCGATGTGCGGCGGCGCCATCTTCTACACGCCGGACATCACCCGGACGGCGAGCCACCCCTGGCGAGAGGTCTTCGACTCCTCGGCGGCGGTCTTCTCGCCGAAGGACCAGACCAGCTACAGCGGCCAGGTGCCCAACGGCGGCCCCAACTCGCAGATCACCGAGGCGGCCGGCTGCAACGGTGCCGCCTGGGTCAACGTGACCCCGGACAACCGCTTCGTCTTCCACTCGGTCAACGGCCGCTACACCAACCAGGACGACTTCGCCGACGCCGGCACCCCCAAGATGGTGTACGCGATCGACGTCACCCGGATGCTCGAGGACGGCGACAACTACGACTGCAACATCAACAACATCCGGGCGGTGATGGACCCGACCGCGGGCGGCGCCGACTGCCCGACCGTCGCCGGCATCCTCCCCGTCAACGACACCACCACCGGCGGCCCGCACTGGGGCGCGATGGACAACTTCAGCCTGGCGACGGTCACCATCAAGGATCCCCAGACCGGCCGCAACTTCGTCGACACCCACGCGGTGACGCGGATGGCCTGGGCCAACTACTTCGTGTCCCGGACCGGCGTCGACGGCAACCACAAGCTCTGCATGGGGCTGATGAACCCCTACACCGGCGACCTGCAGTACGACAACGCGTTCATCGACGAGAAGGAGGGGACGCCCTGCATCCAGTTCAACCGGCACTCGTGGCCGGGCGGGGCGACCACCGGCTACTACAAGCCGCACTCCATGCTCTTCGTCGTGAACAACCCGGCGCCCTCCGGCCAGACCCTCGGAGCCGACGGGAAGGTCAACGGGTACTGGGGCACTGACGAGGACAACGAGGCCGACACCGGCGGCTTCCCCTACGCCGAGTAGGCGGATCCCGGCGAGCTGATCCTCGCGACCGGGGGCCGGCGCCACGGGCGCCGGCCCCCACCAGCTCAGTCGCGCAGCCGTCCGGTGTCGGTCCAGGTGCGCCCGGCGTCGTCGCTGCGGTACACGTCGATCCCCCAGCGGAAGGCGTGGAGCGGCGCGCCCGCGGTGGCGGGGAGGTCGAGGTGGTCGATGAGCGGCGCGTCGACCACCCGGGTCCAGGTCGCGCCGGAGTCGGTCGAGAGATACAGGCCGTGCGCGGGTGACGCCGGCGCCGGCGCCACCGCGAGCAGCGCCGTGCCTCCCGCGGCCCAGGAGACGACGTCGGTGAACGGCGCCGGGCTCGGGTGCGTGGTCCAGTGGCGGCCACCGTCGGCGCTCGTCGCCACCGACCCGGTGAGCGTCGCCACCAGGCAGCGCGGGCACGCAGACCACCGCTGCACCGCCTGCACGTCACCCTCGAGCACCGGGGCGTCGAAGAGCGGCACCAGCTGGGGCCCCCGGGCGAGGAAGAGCCCGGAGCTCGAGGCGTAGGCGAGGAGGTCGGGGCCGTCGACCCCCGCGTCGAGGTCGTTGATCGCCAGCGGGGTGGGCAGCACCGGGTGCCAGCTGCGGCCGCCGTCCTCGCTCCCGAGGATCCCGACGTCGGTGACCTCGGCCCAGACCGCGCCCGGCGTGCTCCCCGGGGCGAGCGCGCCCACCGGGCGGCCGGCGGGCATCCCGGTCGAGGCGTGCCAGCGCCGGCCGTCGCTCGACCACTGGGTCAGCGACGAGCCGTCGTCGCGGGCGGTGACGGCGACATAGCCGCTCCCCGCCGCGACGAGGAGGCGCAGCTGGGCGTGGGCGAGGTCGCCGGCGGGCGGCCAGGTGGCGCCTCCGTCCTGGGAGATGCGCAGCCCGTAGTGGGTGCCGAGCAGGATCTCGCCGGTGGCGTGGCCGGGGACGGCGGCGTGCACGTGGTCGACCACCGGCGCCGCGCTCGGGGACGCGGCGCCCCCGCCGCCGCAGCCGGCGACCGAGAGCGCGGCGGCGAGCACGGCGAGACGCGGCGCTCGGATCATCGGCCGAGGGTACCGCCGCGGGTATAGTCCGCTGCCGTGGTCGAGGTGAGGCCGGCGGTCGAGAACGAGGGATGGGCGATCGGCGCCCTGCGCTCCCGGGCCTGGCAGGCCGCCTACCGCGGACGCATGCCCGACGAGATGCTCGACGAGATGCCCCTCGACGAGGAGGTCTGGCAGTCGCTCGCCCGGCGCGAGCACGGCGAGCAGCGCCTCTGGGTGGCCTTCGCCGGCGGAAAGATCGTCGGCTACTGCCACACCGGACCCTCCCGGGACGCCGGCGCCCCGGCGGAGCTCGACGAGGTCTACGGCCTCTACGTCGAGCCCGACCTGATCGGCTTCGGGGTGGGCAACGCCCTCTTCGAGCGGGCCATCGCCGACCTCCGCGAGCGCGGCTCGAAGGAGGTGACCCTCTGGGTCATGGAGGACGCCCCGCGCGCCCGCCGCTTCTACGAGACCGCGGGCTGGACCGCCGACGGCGCGCGCCGCGACACCTGCGAGGGGGTCGACGGCATCCCCGTGGTGCGCTACCGCCTCGCGATCTGAGAGGTCAGTCCTGGCCCGGCTCCGGCGCCCCGAGCAGGGCCAGGTACTCGCGGCTGTAGTGGCGCTGCAGCTCGAGCAGCCGGCCGGCGAAGCGGAAGCTGTGGTCGAGCAGCCGCGGCACCACCGGCAGGATGTCGACCCAGGGCGGGGTGGGGAGCGAGTCGCCGATCACCCCGAGCACCATCAGGTTGGTCTCGTGGACGAGCCGGATGCCCGAGAGCATGGTGTCCTCGATCCGGGACAGCAGGGCGTCGTCGTCGATGATCACCGCGCTCAGGCCGCCTGCTCGAGGAAGTCCATGATGATCTCCGCGGGCTGCTCGGGCTGGTCGATGAGGAAGAGGTGGCCCGCCGCCGGCACCACCTCGAGCCGGGCGCCGGGGATCCGGCTCGCCATCAGCCTCGAGTTGACCAGCGGGACGATCGGGTCCTTCTCGCCGTGGAGCACGAGGGTGGGCTGCTCGAGGCGGTGGAGCCAGAGCAGGCTCGACCAGCCCGCCAGCGCATAGAGCTGCCACTGGTAGCCGAGCATGCTCGGCGGCCGGGTCAGCCGCGCCGCCAGGTGGCGGCGGAGCACCTCGGGGTCGCGGCGGCTCTGTCCGCCGTAGATGACCGGCGAGATCCGCGCCAGGTGGCTGCGCGAGTAGTAGCGGAGCGGGGTGGCCATCAGCGCGAGCACCAGCGGGTTGGCGGGAACGCCGACCCCGCACATCGTCCCGGCGAGGATCAGCCGGCGCACCCGCTCGGGGTGCTGGTGGGCGAGCTGCTGGGCGAGGGCGCCGCCGAAGGAGTAGCCGAGCACGTCGACCCGGTCGTAGCCGAGCTGGTCGAGGATCCCGACCACCACGCGGCTGAGGCGGCGCATCCGCACCGGCTGCCGGGTGCGCGAGGAGTGGCCGGTGCCGGGGGCGTCGAAGAGGATCAGCTGGTGTCCGCTCAGCGCCGACACGAAGGGCGCCCACATCTCGATGTTGGCGCCGATGCCGTTGATGAGCAGGAGCGGCGGGCCCTCCCCCTCGAGCGCGACCCGCAGCTCGAGGCCGTCGACGCGCACGAAGCTGGTGTGGCGGCCAGGCGCGGGTGCGTGTGTGCCGTTTGTGGGGTTCTCGCTCCTGTCGGCCACAATGGCAGGATAGCCCCTCCGCCCGGGAACCGCCGTCTCTGGCGCGCAACGACGGGTGACCGTATAGTGCGATTGGGGCTATATCAGGGGGAAGGCGTGAGACTCGGATGAGAGACCGGCACCCATACCCACCGGTGCACTCGGGGCGGGGGGGTGCTGCTTCGGCGCGCGATGTGACCGGACTGTCCCGGACCGTGGAGGACTCGGTCGAGGGGGCGGTCAACTGGATCCGCCTCGCCTGTGTCCTGAGCCTGGTCGTCTACGCCGTGTTGCCCGGCATTCCCGGCACCGGGAGGGGCGTCCGCCTCGCCGTCGACGAGGGCATCCTGCTCCTCTACCCGCTGCTGATGGCGCTGGGACTGCGCTGGGGCCGGACCCGCTCGCTCGTCCCCGCCGTGGCCACGGTGGTCGACCCGCTCTGCATCACCCTGATGGTGGCGCAGACCGGCGGCCTCGACAGCGAGATCTACCTCGTCTTCTTCCCCGCCATCGCCAGCGTCGCGCTGCGCTACGGCGGGTCGCTCACCGCCGGCATCCCCTGCTTCTACGCGGCGATGTACGCGCTCGGATGCTGGGCCGCCGAGAGCCTCCACGGCGCCGCCGCGCTCGAGACCCTGGGCTGGCGGGCGGGGTACTTCGTCATCTGCGGGATCGTGGTCTCGGTGCTCACCACGGTGCGCTCCGCGGCGCAGAGCCGCGCCGACCTGCTCGACAGCGTGCGCACCGTCACCGCCTCGATCCTCTCCGACGACATCCATCCCGATCACCTCCGGGTCACCCTGATGCGGCTGTCGATGCGCATGGGTGCCGCCGCGGTCCACCTGGTCCGGGTGGTGCCCGAGAGCCAGCTCGAGCTGCTCGCCTCGGGTGGCCCCGGGGCCTCGACGGCGAAGCCCAACACCGTGCTGGTCACCGCCTTCTCGGTGCTCAACAGCGTCAGCGGCTACCAGACCGGCAGCTATCCCGACGGCCTCAGCTGGCTCGGCGTCGCCCTCTGGGACGAGACCGAGTGCACCGGGGTGATGCTCGTCGAGACCGGGCGGGCGCGGATCAGCCGGCAGCTCACCGACGTGCTCCCCGACGCCGCCCGCTCGCTCGCCGTCGGCCTCTCCAAGCTGCAGCGCAGCGAGCGCCAGCAGCAGCGCATCGAGGAGCTCGACGCCCTCAACCAGATCCTCTGGGACGGCCTGCGCCAGCCCACCGTCGAGTCGGTGCTCACCGCGCTGCACCGTGGCGTTGCCCAGGGCATCGCCGTGGGCACGCTGCGGCTGGTGCAGAGGGGGCAGCACGGCACCACCGTTCTCGAGGTCGACGCCGAGGGGGTGCGCCGGATCGACGACGCCACCGTCCCCTCCGTCGACCCGCTCGGCCCTGCCGCCGCCGCGGGGCAGGGCGAGCTCACCGTGCGCGGCGGGATCGCCGCCACCAGCGTGGTGCTCGGCGACGACCGCGACGCCACCCTGCTCTGGCGGCTGCCGGCGCCGCTGCCGCCCCGCGACCGCACCTTCCTGACCCTCGCGTCGCGCGCCGGGGCGATCCTGCTGCGCACCATCTCGCTCTACGAGGCGGTCGCCGAGGCGGCGTCGCGCAGCGCCCAGGAGGTGCGCGCCAACGTCGGCCTGCTCGAGTCCGTGCGGGTGCTCGCCGACCGGCTGCGCATCCTGCTCGAGGGCGGCCAGCGGCTGCTCGCCGCGCACGGCCCCGACGCGGTGCGGCAGGTTGCGGTCGAGGTCGCCCTCAACCTCGATGCGGTCCATGGCGCCGCCCTGGTCGGCCCCGGGGGCTCGGTGTCGGCGGCGGCGGGCACGCTCTGCGGCGCCCGGCTGATGACCACCTCGCCCCAGGGCAGCACCCTGGTCTGGAACCAGGCCGACGAGATGCGCCAGGTCGATGCCGCCTCGATGCTCTGGGATACCATCGAGATCAGTGGTGACACCGCGCTCGAGAGCGTCGAGGCCTTCGTCGCCGAGGTCTCCGACATCGATGACGAGGGTCGCACCTGGCTGGCGACGCTGGTCCAGCTCACCACGGCGGCGATGGTCAACGCATCCCTGGAGCTCCGCGAGCGCGTGCTCGAGGTGCAGCGCGAGCGGCTCCGGCTCGCCGAGGAGCTCCATGACACCGTCGCCCAGCAGCTCTACCGGGTCGGCCTGCTCGCCCGCCACGCCAGCACCACGATGAACGGCGACGCCGCGCTCCGCGCCCAGGTCGACGAGATCCGCCTGCTCGCCTCGGCGGCGACGAACGACCTGCGCCGCGCCATCAGCGCCACCACCAGCCTCGCCCGGTCCTCGGCGCGGGTGGTCGACGACATGCTCCCCCACGTGCAGCGGCTGCGCGACGCCGGCGTCTCCGCCGAGGTGGTGGTGCTCGGCGACGAGCACGCCCTTCCCGAGGGGGCCCGCCGCGCCCTCGTCGAGCTCGCCCGCGAGGGGGTGCAGAACGTGCTCAAGCACTCCGGCGCACGCCACGCCATCCTCCGCGTCCAGTACGGCGTCCGCGAGGTCGCGGTGACCCTCGAGGACGACGGCAGCGGCGGATGCGAGGGCGGCCTCGACGACGGCCCGTCGCTCGGCCTGCGGCTGATCCGCCAGCGGCTCGAGCTGCTCGGCGGCCGCCTCCAGGCCGGCCCGCTCGAGGACGGCGGCTTCGCGCTCCGCGGCCACATTCCCCTGCGGCCCGCCCCGGCGGAACGGTCCGGCAGCCCCACGTCGCCGGTGGCCATCGGTGGCTGAGACCGTCCGCGTCGGCATCGTCGACGATCACGAGCTGGTCCGCGAGGGCATCCGCCGGGTGCTCACCGAGGACCCCCGCATCGAGGTGGTGGGGGAGTGGGGCAGCGGTGAGCTCGCCGTCCAGGAGGTGCCCGCCCTCAAGCCCGACATCCTCGTGCTCGACTCCCGGCTGCCGGGGATGAGCGGCCTGGACGTCTGCGTGGCGCTCCGCCAGACCGCCCCCGAGGTGCGCATCGTCGTGCTCAGCGCCTTCCTCGAGACCGGGATGGCGCGGGACTACATGTCGCTCGGCGCCCAGGGCTACCTGCTCAAGGACGTCGAGCGCTACGACCTCGTCCACGCCGTGCTGCGCATCGCCCGCGGCGGACAGGTCTTCGACCCCAAGGTGGTGAGCGAGCTGGTCGTGCCCCGGGGTGGCAGCAACCTGCTCTCGCCACGCGAGACCCAGGTGATCAAGCTCGTCGCCCGCGGGCTGAGCAACAGCGAGATCGCCGGCGAGCTCGGGATCGGCGAGCAGACGGTCAAGACCTACGTCCGCAGCGCCCAGGAGAAGCTGCAGACCCGCAACCGCGTCGAGACCGTCGTGGTCGCCTCGCGCCGGGGCCTGATCTAGGCGGTCACGCGTCAGCGCTGAGAGTCGAGATAGATCGAGTCGGGGTTGTTCAGCGGATCCTTGATCTCGACGTCGAGCGCCTTGATGTCGTCGAGCGTCCACATCATCTTCGGGTCGTCGGAGTTGTGCGGCTGGGGCAGCAGCGTCCTGCCGTCGCCGCGGAGCAGGCCCTGCTTGACGATGTACTCGTCGAGGCCGTGGCCGTCCCAGATCTCCCAGAAGGTCTGGTAGCCGAGGTAGCGGCCCGGGTCCTCGCCGAAGATGCGCTCGCACGGCTCCGAGCAGAAGGCGTGGCGCTTGCCCGCGAGCTCGCGGATGCGGATGGTGTTCACGTCGACCCGCGGGAAGATGCACGGCATCTGGCAGACGCGGCAGAGCGGGGGCATCTCCGGGAAGAGCAGGAACGGGTTGCCCGAGCCCGGCTCGGACATCTCCGCGAAGCCCTCGTAGAACCAGCCGTAGTGGTCGTACCACCCCGGGTACTTGTTCTCGAACCACTCGAAGTCGGCGGGGGTGAGCGCCTCCTGCCGCCAGAACACCAGCGGCCAGCCGGCGATGCCGACCATGGCGGCGGTGTGGCCGCACCAGCGCACCCGCTCCTCGGCGAGCGCCAGGGTGGTCGGCGCCTTCAGCCCGAAGGGCTCGAGCCGGGCGATGTACGAGCCCACCCAGTCCTCGGCGATCCACTCCTTCCACTTCTCCAGGTAGCTGGAGCTGCGATTCACCTGGGCGTAGTCGTAGACGCCGGCGACGAAGGGGTCGATGAAGGTGTGCTGCCGCCAGAAGGCGCGCTCGAAGTCGGCCTGGAGGTGGGGGAGGTTCTCCTCGTTGGAGACGATCGCGGCCAGGGTGCTGTAGCCGTTCGCCATGTGCCGCGCCTCGTCCGACTGGACGCTGAGGAAGACGCTCGGGGTCGCCTGGTCGCCCTGGAGCGCGGCCACCTCGGTCATGGCGACGAACACCGGGTTGGTGTACGCGGTCTCGGCGATCACCTGGAGGTTGAGAGCGCCCTCGATCGGGTCGCCCATGAAGAAGGTCTCGAAGGCGGTGCGCGAGGCCCGGCCGAAGAGGTCGCGGCCCTTGTACTTGATCCCCCAGGCGAAGCCGTCGGGGTCGGGGGCGTGCTTCGCGAAGTAGCGGTTCAGGTACATCTGCTGGTGGGTGTGCCGGACCTCGTCGATCATCTGGGCCATGTAGCCCTGGCGCAGCTCGGCATTCTCGACGGTGTCGATGAGCTGGGCGACGCACTTCATCGCCGCGTACTCGGCGAAGTTCGTCGAGGGGATGACGATCTTGAGGATCTCCAGCCACTTGCGATGGGCGTGGGCGGGGGCGTTGGAGCGGGAGAGCACGTCCTCCATCGCCCCGTACTGGCGATCGTCCTTCTCCTGCTCCATCGAGCAGTAGTCGCGGATCAGGTGGCGGAAGGGGTCCTTGGTCTTCGGCGGAATCCTGTACTTGGTCGGGTAGCGCTCACGCCGTGTCGAGTACGACGGGTTCCAGTCGAAGTCCTTCACGCGCTCGTGCGCTTCCACAGGGTTCGGCATGGCGCCAGCCTATCCAGGCGCGCCCGGGCTGACCATCCCCCATCCGGGGAGGGCCGGTCACCGCAGCGACACGCGCTGGGGGCACCATGGGAGCAGGATCCAACCCGGGAGGCTGACCCATGGCCGAGGTGACCGTCTACGGAGCACCCTGGTGCCCCGACTGCCGCCGCGCCAAGAAGTTCCTCGCCGAGCAGCGGGTCGCCTACGACTGGGTCGACATCGACCGGAACGCCGAGGGGCTGCGCCTCGTCGAGGAGCTGCAGAAGGGCGGGCGGACCATCCCGACCATCGTCTTCGGCGACGGCAGCAACCTCGTCGACCCGACCAACGAGGATGTCGCCCGCAAGCTGGGGCTGACCCTCGAGGCAAACCGGGCCTTCTACGACCTCGCCATCGTCGGGGGAGGCCCGGCCGGCCTGGCCGCCGCGATCTACGCGGCCCGCGAGGGCATCGACGCCATCGTCGTCGACCGCGGCGCCCTCGGCGGCCAGGCCGGCGTCACCGAGCGGATCGACAACTACCCGGGGTTCCCCGACGGGGTCGGCGGCGGCGAGCTCGCCGACCGGTTCATCGCCCAGGCGCGCCGCTACGGGATCGAGCTGCTCTCGGCGGTCGGGGTCGAGGCGGTCGATGCCGATGGCGAGGACCTCTGCCTGCGGCTGGGGACGGGGCAGCGGATCGCCGCCCATGCCGTGCTCGTCGCCCCGGGGTCGACCTACAAGCGGCTCGGCGTCCCCGGCGAGGACGACCTCATCGGCGCCGGCGTCCACTTCTGCGCCACCTGCGACGGCCCCTTCTACAAGGGCAGCAACGAGCTGCTCGTGGTCGGCGGCGGCAACTCGGCGCTCGAGGAGGGGGTCTTCCTCACCCAGTTCGCCGACAGGGTGCACATCGTCCAGCGCTCCCCGGAGCTCAGCGCCTCCCAGCTGCTCATCGACCGGGTCACCGACGACCCCCGGTTCATCGTCCACCTCGGCACCGAGATCAAGGAGCTGAAGGGGAAGAACCGGCTCGAGGAGGTGGTGCTCCAGGACCGCTCCGGCGAGGAGACCCACCTCAAGCCCGCCGCGGCCTTCATCTTCATCGGGCTCGACCCCAACACCGGCTTCCTCCGCGGCACCGTCGACCTCGACGAGCGCGGCTTCGTGCGCACCGACGGTCGCTTCCGCACCAGCCGCAGCGGGATCTTCGCCGCCGGCGACGCCCGCCAGGGCGCGACCAAGCAGCTCGGCTCCGCGGTCGGCGACGGCATCGCCGCGCTCATCGCCATCCGCGAGTACCTCATCGAGCACCACCACCTGATGGCCCCCGAGCCCGAGGTGGCCGAGCAGAGCACCTGCGCCGAGGTCAGCCCCGCCTGAACACCCGCGCGGTCATCCCAGCACCGTCCGGCGCGGGTAGACGTCCTCGGGGTCGGTGACGACGTTGACCAGGGCGGGCACCCCGGCGGCGAAGGCGCGGTCGATGGCCGGGCCGATGCCGGCGCTCTCGGTGACGAGCTCGCCGTGGCCGCCGAGGGCGCGCACCACCTCGTCGTAGCGGGTCTCGGGACGCAGCTCGGCGGCGACGTGGTACCCGAACCACTGGTTCATGTGGTACTTCTCGAGCCCCCAGCAGGCGTTGTTGCCGACGATGATCACCACCGGCAGCCCGAAGCGGACCAGGGTGTCGACGTCGAGCAGCGAGAAGCCGGCGGCCCCGTCGCCGAGGAGCAGCACCACCTGGCGATCGGGGTGGGCGAGCCGCGCCGCCAGCGCGTAGCCGGCGCCGGTGCCGAGGCAGCCGTACGGTCCGGGGTCGAGGAAGCAGCCCGGGGTGTGGGTGTCGAGCAGCCGCCCGGCGTAGGAGACGAAGTCGCCGCCGTCGCCGATGACCACCGCGTCGCGATCGAGGCGGCGGCGGAGCTCGCCGTAGATCCGGCCCGGGCGGATCGGCGACGCCTCGGCCTCGAGCTCGTCGGTCTCCCGGGCGCGCAGCGCCGCCTCCTGGTCGCGCAGCCGCCCCAGCCAGCCCTCGCGGTCGGGCCGCGGGCCGCGGCGCTCGGCGGCCGCCACCACCTGGTCGAGGATCAGCCCGAGGTCGCCCGCCGCCGACGCCGCCAGGGGGACGTGCCGGGCCACCTGGCCGGGGCTGTCGCAGAGGTGGACCACCGGCCGGCCGAGTTCGCCGAAGCGCAGCCGGAAGTCGAGCGGCACCCCCGCGGCGACGACCAGGTCGGCCTCGTCGAGCGCCTGGCCACGGCTGCGTGCCAGCGCGTGGGGATGGCCGGCGGGGATGCAGCCGCGTCCCAGCCCGCTGGTGAACACGGGCAGGCCGAGCGCCTCGGCGCAGCGCACCAGCGCGGCCTCGCCGTGGTCGAAGTAGAGGTCGGAGCCGGCGAGCAGCACCGGGCGCTCCGCCCCGAGGAGGAGCGCGGCCACCCGCTCGACGTCGTCGGGGTCGGGCTCGCGGCGCGGCGGCTCGGCCACCTCGGGCAGCGCCGGGTCCCCGTCCGTGGAGAACAGCACGTCGAGGGGGAGGTCGACGAAGGCGGGTCCGCGGTGCGCGGTGAGCGCCGCCGCGGCGGCGCGCTCGATCTCGGCGGGGACGGCGGCGGCAGAGGTCGCGGTCGCCGCGCTCCGGCAGAGGCCGGCGACGACGGGCACGTGGTCGAGCTCCTGGAGCGAGCCGCTGCCCCAGCGCGCCGCCGGGGCGCGGCCGCCGATGACCAGCAGCGGCGAGCCGGCGAGGTGGGCCCCGGCGATCGCGCTCACCGAGTTGGTCACCCCCGGCCCGGCGGTGACCATGGCGGTCCCGAGCCGCCTGGTGAGCTTCGACCACCCCTCGGCGGCGAAGACCGCGGTCTGCTCGTGGCGGGTGTCGATCAACCGCATCCCCCGCTCGACGAGCCCGTCGTAGAGCGGGAAGAGGTGTCCCCCGGAGAGGGTGAAGACCGTGTCGATTCCGCGCCGGCGTAGCACCTCGGCCGCGGCGTGCCCCCCGTGTCCCTGCATGGCTCCTCCTTCGCGCAGGCCACGCAGTATGCGAATCCGGCCGGGCGACCCGGCTTCCCGGGGGGGTTCACGACGCCCCTGTGATGAGATATAGTGCGTGCTCGACTATCACATTACATACCGGAGGGAGGACGAATGCTGAGCACTGCCGTCCGGGAGATGAACCGCGCCGCGCATGCCGACGAGCGGGCCAGGACCGCCCGAGCCGCGAAGCGCGCCGACCTCACCCGCGCCGAGGAGTACGCCGTCCAGGTGGAGGACCTCGTCGAGCTCGACCGCCGCACCATCCCGGAGTCGCTGCTGCTGGAGATCCGCCGCTTCGTCCGCGGCTACAGCCGGCGGCTGGCGACCTCGCTCGGCACCCAGCCGCCCCCGGCGCGCACCCTCGATGTCCTCTTCGACGTGCAGGAGCGCATCCAGCAGCGGATGACGGACGGCCTGGCCAGCGCCGCCTGATCCGCGGCCGCCTCCGAGGTCCCGCCGCCTTGCGCTTGACACCGGTGCTCGGCGGCTCACACCATGCTCCGGAGTGGAGGTGGGGCGGGCTGACCTGTCCAGGCCCCCGGGCCGTTGCCCGGTCCGTGTCAGCCCGATCCCCCCGGAGGCGGCACATATGCCATCGAGGGACGACAGCACCGCCTGTGTTGCTGTCGCGGACCTGCTGAAACTGTCCGCGGCATCACGGCGGGTGGTGGGCCTGCTCGACGCCGGCGCGCTCGCCGGCAGGGCGGCGAGGGAGCTCGGCGGGCTGGTCGGCACCGACGTCACCGCGTTGGGGGTGCGCGAGGCGCAGAACCTGGTGGTGACGCGCGGCGGCTGGCACATTCGCAACGACCGGGTGCGCAACGGCCTGCAGATCCCCATGGGTGACGGCGTCGGCGGCAGGGTGCTCGGGTCGGGGCAGCCGGTGGCGGTCGTCGACTACGACGCCGACCCGTCGATCTCCGAGCGGCTCGTCGAGTCGATGCGCAGCGAGGGCATCCGGGCGATGCTCGGCGTGCCCATCAGCTTCCGCGGCCGGACCATCGGCGTTCTCTACGCCGCCAACCGCGAGCCCGGCGCGATCGGCGATCGCGCCCACACCCTCGCGCTGGAGTTCGCCGCCTCGCTGGGGCCGGCGCTCGGCGCCGCCATGCACGCGCGCCGCGCCTCGCGGCTCAGCGCCCTCGAGGAGCGGCAGCGCATCTCCCGCGACCTCCACGACAACCTCAGCCCGCTGCTCTTCGGCATCGGCACCGCGGTGCGCCGCACCAGCGCGGCCCTGCCCGACGACGCCGCGGACCTGCTCACCCAGCTGCGCTCCATCGAGGCGCGGGCGGCGCAGGCGGCCTCCTCGCTCCGCGACATCCTCCGCGCCCTGGCGCCGGCGAACAGCGAGGAGGGGCTGCCCGCGGTGCTCCGCATGGACGTGAGCAGCTTCGCCAGCTACACCGGCCTGGCCGCCGACCTCGCCGTGATCGGCGAGCCCTACGAGCTCAGCGGCGAGCAGGAGTCGGTGCTGGTCGCGGTGGTCCGCGAGGGCCTCCACAACACCGGCAAGCACGCTCACGCGAGCTCGGTGGTGGTCACCCTGCACTACGGGATGGACACCGCCGACGTGCTCATCCAGGACGACGGCACCGGGCTGCCCGAGGACTTCGCGGTCTGCGACGTGCCCCGCGACGGCACCCACTTCGGGCTCGCCTCGCTGAGCCAGCGGCTCGCCCGGGTCGGCGGCGACCTCGAGCTGCGCCGCAACGACGACGGCGGCATGACCCTGCACGGCAGCATCCCCACAGGTTCCGCCTGAGCACCTTTCCGGCAAGGGCGGACACGAAACGGGGGATTCCCAGCCGCGGCATGGGACGGCGAATGTTGGGCCATGAGACGCCGCCCCGCGCTCGCGGAGTCGATCGCCGCGGACGACCTGGTGCGGCTGTCGCAGGCCTCACGGCGCATCGGCGGCCTGCTGGACACCGCCACCCTCGCCCGGCGCGCCGCCCGCGAGTTCGGTGAGCTCGTCGGCACCGACGCCTCCGGGGTGAGCATCCGCGAGGCCCCCGGCACCCTGGTCACCCGCGCCGGCTGGGGGGTGCGCACCGAGGAGGTGCGCGACGGTCTGCGCGTCGCCGTCGGCGCCGACTCCGAGCGGCTGATCGAGCGGCTGGTGCGCCAGGAGGGCGTCCACGGGATGCTCGGGGTGCCGATCAAGGACCGCGGCGAGGTGATCGGCGTCCTCTACGGGATGAACCGCACCCCCGGGCACGTCGGCGACCGCGCCCGCGCCCTCGCCCTCGAGTTCGCCGCGGCGCTGGGCCCGGCGCTGGGGGCGGCGATGACGACCGGCCACGCCGCCCGGCGCAGCGCCGCCGCCGAGCGCCGGCGCATCTCCCGCGAGCTCTGTGAGAGCCTCGGGCCCTGGCTGCTCGACATCAGCGAGGCGGCGCGCCGGGCCGGCGAGGCCGCCGCCGACGCCGACATCCTCGCCGACCTCCGCAACATCGAGGCCCAGGCCGCCGAGGCCGCCGCCTGGGTCGACGAGGTGCTGCAGAGCCCCGACCCGGGCGCCGAGGCGCTGCCCGGCGCCATCGGCGTCGACGTCGAGGGCTTCGCCGGCCTCGGAGACCTCGCCGCCGACTTCGCCGTGGTCGGCGAGCCCTACGAGCTGCTCGCCGAGCAGGAGACCGTCCTGCTCGCCGTGGTCCGGCTCGGCCTCCACGTCGTCGCCACCCGCGCCTCGGCCACCTCGGTGCTGGTGACCCTCCGCTACGCCCCGCTGCGCTGCGGGGTCCAGGTCGAGGACGACGGTCGCGAGCGCGACGGCACCGGCGACCGCGACCCGGCGCTCGACTCGCTCCGCGACGCCCTGGCTCGTCTCGATGGCGAGCTCGTCGTAGGATCGGGCGAGGGCGGCGGCGGCATGCTGCGGGGCAGCGTCCCGGTTCGCCCTCACTGAGGGGGACTGCCATGGCGACCCGGACCGCGCTGCGCACGTGCCCACTCTGCGAGGCGACCTGCGGGCTCGAGCTCACCCTCGACGGCGACACCGTGACCTCGGTGCGAGGCGACCGAGCCGACGTCTTCAGCCGGGGCTACCTCTGCCCCAAGGCGGTGGGGCTGGCCCACCTCGACCGCGACCCCGACCGGGTGCGCACCCCCCTGGTCCGGCGCGGCGGCGAGCTGCGGCCGGCGACCTGGGACGAGGCCCTCGCCGAGGTCGACGAGCGCCTCGCCCCCCTGCTCGCCGAGCACGGCCGCGACGCGCTCGGCCTCTACCTGGGCAACCCCAACGCCCACGGCATCGCCGCCGCGTTCCACCTGCCCCACATGGTCCGGAGCGCCGGGACCCGCAACGTCTTCTCGGCGAGCACCCTCGACCAGATGCCGAAGCACGTCAGCAGCGGCCACCTCTTCGGGGCCGGGTTGAGCATCCCCGTCCCCGACGTCGACCGCACCGACCTGCTGCTCGTCCTCGGCGCCAACCCGCTGGAGTCGAACGGCAGCCTGATGACCGCCCCGGACATGCGCGGGCGGCTGCGCCGGCTGCGCGAGCGCGGCGGCCGGCTGGTGGTCGTCGACCCGCGCCGCAGCCGCACCGCGGAGGAGGCCGACGAGCACGTCGCCATCCGCCCCGGCACCGACGCCCACCTGCTCGCCGCGATGGCGAGCACCCTCTACGCCGAGGGCCTGGTGGCGCCCGGCCCGCTCGCCGCCCACCTCAGCGGCGTCGAGGAGGTGGGCGCCGCCCTCGCCCCCTTCACCCCCGAGGCGGTCGCCCCGGTCTGCCGGGTCGAGGCCGAGACCATCCGCCGCCTCGCCCGCGACCTCGCCGCGGCGCCGCGGGCCGCCGTCTACGGCCGCATCGGCACCTGCACCCAGGAGTTCGGCACCCTGGCGAGCTGGCTCGTCGACGTGCTCAACGCACTGACCGGCAACCTCGACCGCGAGGGCGGGGCGATGTTCCCCGCCGCCGCCGTGGCCGCGCGCAACACCGTCGGCGCCCCCGGGCGCGGCCGCGGCTTCGCCACCGGGCGCTGGCAGAGCCGGGTCCGCCGCCTCCCCGAGGTGCTCGGCGAGCTGCCCGCCGCCTGCCTCGCCGAGGAGATCGACACCCCCGGCGAGGGCCGGATCCGCGCCCTGGTGACCTGCGCCGGCAACCCCGTGCTCAGCGTTCCCAACGCGGGCCGGCTGGAGCGGGCGCTTGCCGGTCTCGACCTGCTGGTCAGCCTCGACATCTACGTCAACGAGACCACCCGGCATGCCCACGTGCTGCTCCCCGCGCCGTCGCCGCTGGCGCGCTCCCACTACGACGTCTTCCTCTACCAGCTCGCGGTGCGCAACATCGCCCACTACTCGCCGCCGGTGGTGCCTCTCGAGCCGGGCGCCCTCGACGAGTGGGAGGTGATGCTCCGGCTCGGCGCCGTCCTCGCCGGCCGGGGGTCGGCGGCGCCGGTGGCGGACCTCGACGACGGGCTGGCGCTCTGGGAGGTCGAGCGCGCGGCCGGTCTGCGGGGGTCGCGGGTCGAGGGTCGCGACCCCGCCGAGCTGCTCGCCCTGCTCGCGCCGCGGCGCGGTCCGGAGCGGCTGCTCGACCTCCACCTCCGCGTCGGCCCCTACGGCGACGGCTTCGGCGACGACCCCGACGGCCTCACCCTCGAGCGCCTCGCCGCCCAGCCCCACGGCGTCGACCTCGGCCCGCTCCGGCCCCGCCTCCCCGAGGCGCTGCGCACCCGATCGGGCACCGTCGAGCTCGCCGCCGCTCCCCTGCTCGCCGACGTGCCCCGGCTGCGGGCGTCGCTCGACGAGCTCGCCGGCGGTCTGATGCTGGTCGGCCGCCGCCAGCTGCGCTCCAACAACTCCTGGCTCCACAACGTCGAGGTGCTGGTGCGCGGACCCGAGCGCTGCACCCTGCAGATCCATCCCGACGACGCCGCCGAGCGCGGTCTCGCCGCCGGCGACCACGCCCGGGTGCGCTCGCGGGTGGGCACGCTCGAGATCCCCGTCGAGGTCACCGAGTCGATCATGCCGGGGGTGGTGAGCATCCCCCACGGCTGGGGCCACCGCGGCACCGCGATGCGCGTCGCCGCCGCCCACCCCGGGGTGAACACCAACCTCGTCGCCGACGAGCAGCGGATCGACCCGCTCTCCGGCAACGCGGTGCTCAACGGGGTGCCGGTCGAGGTCGAGGCGGTGGTGGCCGTCTGAGTGTGGAGAGGGCCGTACACGAATCTGGCGTGCCCAGCCAAAAAGGGGGTGGCGGGATCCGTCACACGCTGAGTACGCTCGCGCCCAAGTGGGAGGACCAGAACAGATGAGCACCGGACCTGGATCGGCCTTCGGCAAGCCGCCGCGCGACCACCTCTACATCAAGCCGCGCAAGCGCCGCCTGTCCGAGTACGAGGCGGTGACCTGCTACACCCAGCCGAGCCCCGAGGCCTTCGACATCCAGGGCTGGTTCACCCTCGGCCCGGGCCCCGAGCACCGTCCCGCATGGCGCGCCGAGTCGACGAAGCTGGTCCACCCGCACTGGTGGGACTTCCGCGATCCCGCGCAGCAGTGGCAGCGCACCTACGTGCGCATGCAGGCCGAGCAGGAGCGCTCGATCGAGCGCGCCACCGAGGACGCGGCCAGCTCCGGTGCCTTCCAGGACATCGACCCCGGCTGGCTCGGCGTCATCGCGGGCCACTACCGGATCTGGTCGTTCTTCGAGTACGCGCTCTTCCGCGCCTTCGCGGTGGCCTCGCGCGAGGCGCTCTCCGACACCCTGGGCAACGTGCTCTGCTTCCAGGGCTTCGACCACATGCGCCA
>DATARS010000178.1:0-2009 GCA_036269455.1 Candidatus Dormiibacterota bacterium
GGTCCGACACCAACGACGCCGACCGGCGCATCGGCGTGGTCCACGCCGCCTCCGGGGTGGCGGCGCTGTCGCTCTACGTCACCTCCTTCGCCGCCGGGGTCGCGGGGGGACCGGGGCTGGCCAGGGGGCTGCGGCTGGCCGGCTTCGCGGCGGCGGCGGCGGGCGGCTACCTCGGCGGCCACCTCACCTTCGGCCGCGGCATCGGCGTCGACCACACCCTCTTCGACGAGGCGCCGAGCCACTGGACCCGGGTCACCCGCGAGGCGGAGCTCGGCGAGGGCCGGCCGGTCTGCGTCACCGCCGACCGCTACGACATCCTCCTGTATCGTCGCGACGGCAGCGTCTGCGCCATCGCCAACCGCTGCACCCACGCCGGAGCCCCGCTCGACGAGGGCGCGGTCGACGCCGGCGGCGAGGTCACCTGCCCCTGGCACGGCAGCCGCTTCCGGCTGCGCGACGGCGCCGTCACCCGGGGACCGGCGACCGCGCCCCAGCCCGCATTCGAGACCCGGATCCGCGACGGCAACGTCGAGGTACGCGCACGCTGCTAGCGTGACGGGATGAGCACCCAGCCCCCCCTCCGCCCGCTGCAGATGGCGGCGCCGGCCACGCCCGAGCCGCCGCCCCGCCACGAGACCATCCTCCCCGAGGAGGAGCCGGCGGTCCGCGCCGCCCTCGACGCCACCCTGCCGCTCGCCGGCGACGCCGCGCTCCGTGACGTGGTGCGGCGCTGGCCCGACTGCCTCGACGGCTGGGCCCGGCTCGGCCGGCGACTGCTCGACAGCGGCGACACCGTGATGGCCTACGCCTGCGCCCGCACCGGCTACCACCGCGGCCTCGACCGGCTCCGCGCCAACGGCTGGGGCGGGGTGGGGATGGTCCGCTGGGAACGGCCCGGCAACCGCGGCTTCCTCCGCGCCCTCCAGCTCCTCCAGGTGACCTCGGCGGCGCTCGGCGACGCCGAGGAGGCGGAGCGCTGCCGCAGGTTCCTCCTCGAGCTCGATCCCGACGACGGGATCGGCGCCGCGGAGCCGCCGCCGGCCTGACCCCGCGGCGGCGGTTGTGTCATGGAGTCGAAAGGAGGCTCCCCGTACGGTGCGGCCATCGTCACCGCACCCACCACGGAGACCGACGACCATGATCGCCACCGCACCCGGCCGTCCGGGCAGGCCCCGCAGCCGGGGGATCACCATGGTGATCGACCCGGGGCTGCCCACCGGCGCCTTCACCGACGTCGTGAGCAGCCACGGCCACCTCATCGACCTCGTCAAGTTCGGCTGGGGCACCTGCCTCGCCACCCGTGACCTGTCCACCAAGCTCGACGTCCTCCGCGCTGCGGGCATCGACTTCTACTTCGGCGGCACCCTCTTCGAGCACTACCTCTGGAGCGGCCGCCTCGGCGAGTTCGTGCAGCTGCTGCGCTGCCACCGGGCCACCCACGTCGAGGTCTCGAACGGCACCATCCCGCTCGACCAGCACGACAAGGCCGGCTACGTGCGGCTGCTCTCGGGTGAGTTCACGGTCATCTCCGAGGTCGGCTTCAAGCAGGCCGACCGCTCCGACCAGCTGACCCCGGCCGACTGGGTCGCGGCCATCGCCGAGGACCTCGAGGCCGGCGCCGCCCTGGTGACCGCCGAGACACGCGAGAGCGGGCGTTGCGGGATGGCCCGCGCCGACGGCACCCTGCGCGAGGACGTCCTCGGCGCCGTCCTGACCGGGATCGACCCCGCCCGGGTGCTCTTCGAGGCCCCCACCAAGGACCTCCAGGTCGCGCTGATCCGCGCCATCGGTCCGGACGTCAACCTCGGCAACATCACCACCGCCGACATCGTCGGGCTGGAGACGCTGCGGCTCGGGCTGCGCTCCGACACCCTGCTCGAGCTCACCCCGGCGGCCCCGGCGCGGGCGCGGGGCGAGCTCATCGCGAGCGGCGCCCGGCTCCACGTGGCGGCCTGACGGCGGTGCGCAACATGCACGACTGCTGCCACATCGCCGTGCCCGCACGCGAC
>DATARS010000179.1:0-7950 GCA_036269455.1 Candidatus Dormiibacterota bacterium
GGAGCGGGTCGGCGCCGGCGAGGTAGTGGCCCCAGTACCAGCCCATCCCGGCGCGGGTGAGGTAGAAGCCCTGCGCGTTCTCGGCATACGAGGGCGAGTCCATGGCGCCGTCGGTGATCGGGACGATGAGCACCTGGAGGAGCAGGGGAGGAGCGCCGCCGGCCTCGCGGTCGCGGCGTGCGATCACGGCGGCGAGGTTGCCGCCGGCGCTGTCGCCCGCCACCGCGAGGCGGGCGGGGTCGACGCCGACCTCGGCGGCGTGGGCGCGCAGCCAGGCCAGGGCCTCGAGGCCGTCGTCGACCGCGGCGGGAAAGGGGTGCTCGGGCGCCCGGCGGTAGTCGACGGCGACGACCGCGGCGCCGCTGCGGTTGGCGAGCGAGCGGCAGAGGCGGTCGTGGGTGTCGAGGTCGCAGGTCACCCAGCCGCCGCCGTGCAGGTAGAGGACGCCGCCGAGCAGCCGGTCGGGCCCGGCCCCCCGGGGGCGGTAGGCGCGCAGCCGCAGCGGGCCCGCGGCGATGTCCACGGCCGACGCGACCTCCTCGGGGGCGCCGCCGAGGCTCTCGGCGGCGCGGAGGTGGCCGGCCCGCGCCTGCTCGACGGACATCTCCTCGAGTGGCGGCCCGCCCGTGGCCCGCATCTGCTCGAGGACGGCGCTCACCTGCGGATGCAGCGGCATGCCCGGAGGATAGGCGGTGTCACCCCGCCGGTGGCGGCGCGGTCGCGGTGGCCTCCTCGCCCGGCTCGGAGCCGCTGCCGATCCGGTCGAGGAGGGCCAGCTGGACCAGCGGTGGGAGCCGCTCGAAGGCCTCCTGGGAGAGCCGGGTGGTGCGCCGCCGGCGCGCCGGCAGCCAGCCCCGGTGACCGGGCGGCAGCGCCACGCTCGCCCGGGCCGGCGGCGTCGCGGGGGCGCGGCGCGGACGGAGGACGAGGAACAGCACGACGGCGCCGCTGCCCACGGCGACGAGCAGCCCGGCCGCGCCGGCGAAGAGCAGTCCCGCGGTGTCGCCCGCGCTGCTCCTCGGCTCCGGGGGCACGTAGGCCAGTGGCCCCTTCGGCCCGGCGCCCGGGAGCCCGAGGAGGAAGCCCTCGTCGACGGATTCGATGGCCCGCAGCCGCCGCCTGCCGGCGGACGCGGCGTCGCCCGGGGTGGGGCCGGGGGTGGGGGTCGCCGCCGGGGTCGCGGTCGCCGCCGCCCGCGGGCTCGCCCTCACCGGCCGGTGGGTCGGCGCCGCCGCCGGGGTCGGTGCGGTGGCCGCGAGCGCGGGGGCGGCCACGCCGAGGGCGACGCCGAGCGCGAGCAGCCCCGCGATCCCCCGCCATCGACCCGCCATGGCCACGTCCGGCCGCCGCTAGCCCGAGGCCCGGCGCCGGAGGTCGTGGACGAGCAGGACCAGCGCCCCGAGGGCGATGACGCTGCCCACCCCCACCTCCTGGGCGAGCTCGGAGCCGGCGATGTGGCCCTCGAAGACCGGCCCGACGGCGATCCAGACGCCGACCGCCAGGACCATCAGCGTGAGCGCGGCGCGCCAGCGCATCTGCCTCCTCCCTCCGAGCAGGCGACCGCCTGCATCGAACCATTGTACGGCCACCGCCGACACCGAGCCGCACCGCCAACGTGACCCGTCCGCCATGAGCGCGTGCGTGCCCCGATCCATGCTGATCCGGCTTCGACCACCGCCGAGGACCCATGGACGATCTCGCCGCCGCCCCGACGCCCGGATCCGGCCTTCCAGACGCCCTCCCCTCCGCTCCGGTGCGCCGCCGCCGCCGCGGCCTGCGGATCGCCCTCGGCGGGCTCGCAGCACTCGTCATCGTCGGAGTTCCCGGTGGCCTCGCCCTCTACAGCCACCTCGCGTCGGGCACCGGCGACGTCGTCGACCGCATGGTCCCGAACGACGCCGACGTCTACGCGACCCTCTACCTCGACCCGTCGCTCTCCCAGAAGCTCAACCTCCAGGGCCTGTTCGGGCACTTCCCGGCGCTGAAGTCCGCCGGCGACCTCCAGAGCCACATCGACCAGGGGATGGACACGGCGCTGAAGCCCGAGGGGCTGTCGTTCAAGAACGACGTGCGTCCCTGGCTCGGCACCCAGGTGGCGCTGGCGATGCGCCTCGGCGACGGCATCCCCACCGCGGTGCTCATCGCCTCGAAGGACGACGGCGCGGCGGCGGCGACGCTGGCGCGCATCCGCACCACCGACAGCGGCCACGGGGACAGCTGGACCGAGCACGCCCACAACGGCGTCACCGTCTCGGTCGGCACACCGCGCGGCACCGGGGGCACCCCGATCGCCTACGCCTACGTCGACCACACCGCGGTGGTCGGCAACTCCGCGGCGATGATCGAGTCGGTGATCGACACCGACCAGGGGAAGCGTGCGCCGCTGCGCACCTCCGCGGCCTACACCACGACGATGAAGCGGCTGCCCACCGACCGCGTCGCCGCCGCCTGGGCACGGGGCTCGGGGATCACCGGCGCGATGCGCCAGGCGGTGGCCGGCAGCGGGTTCGGCGACGCGAGCATCCTCAAGGCCTTCGACCAGGGCGCCGGGGTCTTCCAGAGCGCCGGCATCGCCGTCACCGCGGAGAAGGCAGGCCTCGCCGCGGACGTCGCGGTGGTCACCGATCCCTCGAAGCTCCCGCCCGCGGAGCGCGCCGCGCTGCTCCAGACCTCGGGTGCGCCCAACCCCACGCTCGACTGGATCCCCTCCGACTCCGCCGGCTTCCTCGCCGTCGGCGGGCTGCACGACAGCCTGCAGTCGTTGGTGCAGGGGATGGGCGCCGGCGCCGCCGCCACCGGCATGGACTTCATCACGCCGCTGAAGAGCTTCGGCCTGACCAACCCCGGCGGGGTGCTCTCCCATCTCACCGGCAACCTCGCCCTCGAGGTGCGCGACGCCGGCGGGTCGTCGATCCCGAGCGGCGCCCTGCTCGCGGGGGTCGACAACGCCGCGGCGGTGCGCTCCTTCCTCGACCAGCTCGTCGCCGGCTTCGCGACGTTCGCCCCGACCCACTCCGAGAGCTACCGCGGCGCGACCATCACCTCGCTCGCCATCCCCGGCCTCTCCGACGCCGGCGTCGACCCCGCGTACACCGTGGTCGACGGGATGGCGGTGATCGGCAGCACGCCCGCCGAGGTGCGCGCCGTCCTCGACGCCCACGCCTCCGGGTCGAGGGCCACCGCCACGCCGGCGTTCGCCGCCGGGGGCCAGTGGTCGAACGCGGAGCCGGTGATCTTCCTCGACCTCGACCGCATCCGCACCGCGGTCGTCGGAGCGCTCCCCGGCGACCTGAAGCAGCAGTACGACCGCGACCTGAGCGGTGACCTCAGCCATCTCCACGGCCTGCGGATCACCTCGACCGGCGGCGGCGACCAGGTGGTCGGGCGGATCTTCCTCTCCGCCGGCTGAGGTCCCAAACGCGTCCGGCCCTTGCCGGACAAGGCGAACCGGCGTACTGTCGATCTTTACGCACGCGCGGCGGAGGGCGAGAGATGCATGTCCGGCATGCCATGTCCACCAGCGTCCTGATCGTCAGCCCCCACCACACCGTGGTGGAGGCGGCGAAGGTGATGCTGCAACGGCGGGTGGGGGCCGCCATCGTCCTCGACCCCGAGCTGGCCGGTCCGGGCATCCTCACCGAGCGCGACGTGATGCGGGCGGTCGCCGAGGGTGTCGACTGCGCCAGCACCCCGGTCAGCGAGTACATGACCTACGACGCCCGCACCGCCAGCATCGGCTGGGATCTCGACACCGCCGCCACCGAGATGTGCAAGGGCAACTTCCGCCATCTCATCGTGGTCGAGGGCGACCAGATGGTCGGGGTGGTCTCGATGCGCGACATCGTCGGCGCCCGGGTGCGGGAGGCCGCCGGGGTCTGACAGGATGCGCGGAGCCGCATGGAGGGATTTCCGCGCTTCACCGGCCTCTGGGTGCTCACCTCGATCACCCTGGTGATCGCCGTCGCCGGTGTGGTGATCCAGCTGCAGCAGGGCCAGCACACCGGCGCCGTGCTCTTCGGCGTGTACGTGCTGGTGATGGGGCTGGGCGTGTATCTCGTGGTGCGGCTGAGACGGCGGCTGCGGTAGGCGGCCAGGGGTGACCCCTGCCCGCCCTACCGGAGCTCTGCCCGGCGCACCTTCCCGAGCGCGGTCCGGGGCAGCGCCTCGACGATGCGGAGCTCCCGCGGTGCCTGGTGGCGCCCCACCCGGGCGCCGGCGTGGTCGCGCAGCTCGTCGAGCGACGGCGGCGCCGCCGGGTCGGCGGGCACCACCACCGCCACCACCCGCTCGCCCCACAGTGCGTCCGGGGCGCCGGTGACGGCGACGTCGGCGACGCCGGGGTGGTCGCGGAGCACCGCCTCGAGATGCGCCGGCCAGATCTTCACCCCACCGGAGACGATCACCTCCTCGATGCGGCCCTCCACCCACAGGCGCCCGTCGCCGTCGAGCCGGCCGGCATCGCCGGTGCGCAGCCGCCCGCCCGCCAGTGCGGCGCCGGTCGCCGTCGGGTCGCCGCGGTAGCCGCGCATCAGCGTGGGTCCGCTCAGCTCGACCTCGCCGCCCTCGCCGATCGCCACCCCGACGCCGGGGAGCGGCAGGCCGTCGTAGACGACCCCGCCGCAGCTCTCCGTGAGCCCGTAGGTGGCGACGGCGCGCGTTCGGGCGGCGGCGGCGCGCTCGGCGAGTCCGGCGGGCATCGCCGAGCCGCCGACGAGCGCGGTCCGGAACCGCCCGAGGTCGGCGCCCGTGTCGAGGAGGCGGACCAGCATCGTCGCCGCCAGCGACACATACACGCAGCCGCGCTCGCCGGCGACGGCGTCGACGTCGAACCCGCCATGCACCACCAGCGGGCAGCCGAGGACCACGGCGCGATACAGCACCAGCAGGCCGCCGACGTGGGCCGGGGTCAGGCAGCTCAGCCAGCCGTCCGCCGCGTCCGCCCCGAGCGCCACCGCCGACGCCCCCACCGACGCGGTGACCGCGGCGCGGTCGAGCTCGACCAGCCGCGGCTCACCGGTCGACCCCGACGTCGCCACCACCGCCGCCACCGCCGGGTCACACCGGAGGCCCGACGCCAGCCGCCGCGTCTCGTCCGGCTCGACCAGCAGGGTGGGGCGGGCCCGCCGGAGCAGGGCGTCGACCGCGGGCGCGGGCAGGCGCGGGTCGACCGGGAGCAGCGCCGCCCCGGCCTCCCAGCACCGCGCCACCTGCTCGGCCCAGGCGGGGCCCTGGGGCAGCGCCACCGCCACCAGGTCGCCCGGCGACGGCCGCACTCGCATGTCGGCTACGCTAGCGGAACAGTGTGAGTCCGCGCTCTAGGAGTGGTTGCTCGTGGATTGGACGGCCCCCGCCAGCTTCGAGGACATCCGGTTCGAGACGGCCGAGGGGATCGCCAGGATCACCATCTGCCGCCCCGAGGTGCGCAACGCCTTCCGCCCGACCACGCTCTTCGAGCTCTCCCGGGCCTTCGACCTCGCCCGCGACGATCCCGACGTCGGGGTGATCATCCTCACCGGCGAGGGGCCGGACGCCTTCTGCTCCGGTGGCGACCAGCGCATCCGCGGGGACGACGGCTACAGGGATGCGCACGGCGTCGGCCGGCTGAACGTCCTCGACCTCCAGGTGCAGATCCGCCGCCTGCCCAAGCCGGTGATCGCCCAGGTGGCCGGGTACGCGATCGGCGGCGGCCACGTCCTCCACCTCGTCTGCGACCTCACCATCTGCGCCGACAACGCGCGTTTCGGCCAGACCGGGCCGAAGGTCGGCAGCTTCGACGCCGGCTACGGCTCCGGGCTGCTCGCCCGCACCATCGGGATGAAGCGGGCCAAGCAGGTGTGGATGCTCTGCGAGCAGTACGACGCCGAGACCGCCGAGCGCTGGGGCCTGGTGAACTGGGTGGTGCCGCTCGCCGAGCTCGAGGAGCGCACCCTCCAGGTCTGCCGGCGGATGCTCGAGATGAGCCCGCTGGCGCTGCGGCTGCTCAAGGCCGGCTTCAACGCCGACACCGACGGGCTGGCGGGGATCCAGCAGCTCGCCGGCGACGCGACCCTCCTGTACTACATGGGCGAGGAGGCCCAGGAGGGCCGCGACGCCTACCTGGAGAAGCGGCGCCCCGACTTCTCGAAGTTCCCGCGCCGTCCGTGATCTGGTGGCAGGGCGCGCGGCCGCGCACCCTGGCGATCTCGGCGGTGCCGGTGGCGGTCGGCGCCGCCGCGGCACCGCACCTCGTCGCCTGGCGCACCGCCGCCGCGGCGGTCACCGCGCTCGGGCTGCAGGTGGGCGTGAACTATGCCAACGACTATTTCGACGGCGTCCGCGGCGTCGACACCGCGGCGCGCGTCGGACCGACGCGGCTGGTCGCCTCCGGGCTCGCCTCGCCGCGCGCGGTCGCGACCGCCGCGGTGGTCGCGGTCGCCGTCGCCGCCGCGGCGGGGATCGCGCTCGCGGTGGCGGTGGGGCCGGCGCTGCTGATCGTCGGCGCCGCCGCGATCGTCGCCACCTTCCTCTACTCCGGGGGGCCGAGGCCGTACGCCGCCTTCGGCCTCGGCGAGGCGGCGGTGTTCGCCTTCTTCGGGCCGGTGGCGACGGTGGGCACGGCGATCGTCGAGACCGGCGGCTCCATCCCCGCGGCGGCGTGGTGGGCGTCGATCCCCTGCGGGCTGCTCGCCGTCGACGTGCTCCTGGTCAACAACCTCCGCGACATCCCCACCGACACGGCCACGGGCAAGCGCACCCTCGCGGTGCGCATCGGCGACCCGGCGAGCCGGCGGCTCTACGCCGCGGTGCTCGTCGCCGCCTACGCGGCGGTGGCGCTCGGCGTCGCCGTGCGCGCGCTGCCCGTCCCGGCCCTGCTCGCGCTGCTCGCCCTGCCGCTGGCGCGCACTCCGCTGACGCTGGTGGCGCGGGCGCGGGGCCGCGAGCTCGTCGCCGGGCTGATCTCGACGGCGCGGCTGCACCTGGTCACCGGGGTGCTGCTCACCGTGGGGCTGGCGCTGCGGTGAGCGCGGCGACCCGGCTCGAGGTGACCGTCCGCCTGCGCGTCCCCGTCGGCGGCGTGGTCGAGCGACGTGCCCGGCTCGTCGAGGGACCGGCGGGGTGGGGCGAGTGCTCGCCGCTGCCGTCGTGGACGGAGGCGGAGATGGCCAACGCCGAGCAGGCGGCGGAGGAGGCGGCGGCGCGCGGCTTCCCGCCCGCCCTGCGCCGGCGCGTCACCGTCAACGCCATGGTGCCGCGGGTCGAGCCTGCGGTCGCCGCGCGTCTCGCCGTCGCATCGGGGTGCGCGACGATCAAGGTCAAGGTCGGCGATGCCGGCGGTTGGGCGCGGGTCGCGGCGGTTCGTGCCGCGGTCGGCAGGAACGTCCGCATCCGTCTCGACGCCAACAGCGCCTGGGACGTCGACACCGCGCTCGCCGAGCTGCGCGCGCTCGCCGTCCACGGCATCGAGCTGGTCGAGGACCCGGTGGCCACCCTCGCGGAGCTCGCCGCGCTGCGCCGCCGCTCCCCGGTGGCGGTCGCGGCGGAGATGAGCGTGCGCACCGTGGCCGCCGCCCGGCGGCTGCGCGAGCTCGACGCCGCCGACGCGCTCGTGCTCAAGGTCCAGCCCTGTGGCGGCGTCCGAGCCGCCCTGGAGCTCGCCGAGCTCGCCGGTGTGCCCGCCATCCCCACGTCGATGCACGAGACGTCCGTCGGGGTGGCCGCCGGCGTCGCCCTCGCGGCCGCTCTGCCCGACCTCGCGTTCGCCTGCGGGCTCGCCACCGTCAGCGTGCTCCCGATCGACGTCACCACCGTCCCGCTCGTCCCGATCGGCGGGGTGCTGCGCCGCCGGGCGGTCGCGCCCGACCCGGTCCTGCTGGCCCGCTACTCGGTCAGGCCCAGCGTCGTCGCCCAGGAGGCCAGGAGTTGAGCCAGCTCCTTGGGCTGCTCCAGGTGCAGCGCATGACCCGCCCGCGG
>DATARS010000180.1:0-3803 GCA_036269455.1 Candidatus Dormiibacterota bacterium
CGGCAGTCGACGCAGACACGGTTCGCAAAGTCGATCTTGGTGAAGATTCCGAGGCTGCCGACGATCCTGGTGATCGGATCCCAGGAGACATCGACGACCACCGGCGCCTTCGCCGGGGCTTGCGCCATCTGGACCATGAGCAATTCTCCTCGTGAAGGCTGGCAGGTGCGACTGTGCGACGCGAGGAGTTCACGGTCAATACCGCATTTCTGCACGCATGCGGCATGCGCCAAACACTATATGCAGAGCCCAGTTAGACAGCGCGCGCTATGTGCAGAGCTCAGCTAGGTCCCGCGCCTCATCGGTGAGCTGCTCGCCGCCCTCGTAGCGGCGCAGCAGCCCAAGGAGCACCACGCTGGCATTCGCGACCTCGCGCATCCACGCCTCGGCGGCGCCGCGCCCGGCGTCGGTGATCTCGTAGCGCCGGCGCTCCTTGCCCGTCTCGGAGCGCTCCCAGGCGGAGGAGACCAGCCCCTCCTCCTCCATCGCGTTGAGCGCGCGGTACACCGTCGGCGAGTCCCACCGCCACTCCAGCAGCGCGTCGAGCCGGTGCGCCAGGTCGTAGCCGTGACCCGGCGCCTCGGCGAGCAGGAGCAGCAGCCCGGGCTGCACCAGGTTGCGCGGGCGCAGCACCTCGGCCACGCCTCGCCACGTGCCACTGCGCTGTCTGTCCACCAAGCCCAGGCTACGCCGTTGGGCCGCGCCCGTACAGCCCGGCTTGCGCGCACCGGAGGCATTCACTATCCTCCTAACGCCATACGCCATGCTTGATGGACGCAACGGAGGGAGATGGGCAGGATCGCGGTGATCGCGCTGGGCGGCAACGCCTTCACCCGTGCCGGGCAGGCGGGCACCTACGCGGAACAGGAGGCGAACGCGCTGACCATGGCGCGGGCGGTGATGGCGCTGCTCCGGGCCGGCTGGGGCGTGGTCATCGTCCACGGCAACGGCCCCCAGGTCGGCAGCCTCGCCATCGCCCACGAGGAGGGCGCGCGCTTCATCCCCCAGCAGCCGCTCTTCAACCTCGGCGCCATGACCCAGGGACAGATGGGCAGCCTCATCTCCCTGGCGCTGCGACAGGTCTCGGGGTGGCCGCGGGTGCGCCCCGCCGCGCTGGTCACCCACGTGACCGTCGACCCCGCAGACCCGGCGTTCTCCCGTCCCAGCAAGCCGATCGGCCCGTTCCTCGACCGCGAGGAGGCCGAGCGGCTCGCCGCCGCCCGGGGCTGGACCGTGGCCGAGGACTCGGGACGCGGCTGGCGGCGGGTGGTGCCCTCGCCGGAGCCGGTCGACATCCTCGAATCCGGCGCCATCCTCGCCCTCATCGAGGCCGGCTACGTGGTCGTCGCCGCGGGCGGCGGCGGGGTCGCCGTGGTGCCCGGGCCGGAGGGCTACCGCGGCATCGACGCGGTGATCGACAAGGACTACGCCGCCGAGCGGCTGGCCACCTCGCTCGACGCCGAGGCGCTGGTGCTGGTGACCGGGGTCGAGACGGTGATGCTCGACTTCGGCACTCCCGACCAGCGCCCCGTCGAGGAGATGTCCCTCGAGGAGGCGGAGCGGCACCTCGCCGCCGGCCAGTTCCCGCCGGGGAGCATGGGCCCGAAGATGCGCGCCGCCACCCGCTTCCTCCGCGCCGGGGGACGGGCGGTGGTGATCACCACCCCGGAGCTCGTCTATCCCTCGCTCGAGGGGCGGGCGTCGCCGCTGGAGGGCCGGTGCGGGACCACCGTGGTCGGCCCGGCATGGGAACGCCGGAGCGGCGGCGCCACGAGCACCTCGGCGCTGGTGGGCCCGTGACCGCGGCGCGCAGCGCGGTGCTCCGCGACACCTTCGTCGACTCGGTGCTGCTGATGGGCGCGACCCGCGCCATGGCCGAGACCGAGGGCGTCGTCTGGGCCACCGCGGTGATGGCGACGCCGGCGAACGTCGCCGCCCTCGTCGCCGAGGGGATCGACGCCGCCGACCTCGAGGGCGCCTCGGCGAACGACCTGGCCCTGGCGGCGCGCGGCGCCTCGCCCGACGCCGCAGACGCGGCGCTCTCCCGCGGCCGCGACGCGCTCTTCGCCGAGCGCCGCGCGCAGGCGGCGGGCGGCGCGGCGCCGGCGGCGCGGACGGTCGCCGAGGCGGTCTCGGCCAGCGCCGGCGTCAACGTCGCCATCGTCTCGGTCACCGGCGCCTACGCCGCGCTCGCCGCCCACCACGCGCTCACCGCCGGTCTCCACGTGCTGCTCTTCAGCGACCACGTCGGCGTCGACGAGGAGGTCGAGCTCAAGGACCGCGCCGCGCGGATGGGCCGGCTGGTGATGGGTCCGGGCGCGGGCACCGCCATCCTCGGCGGCACCGGGCTGGGCTTCGCCAACGTCGTCGGGGCGGGCCGCGTCGGGGTCGTCGCCGCCGCGGGCACCGGCGCCCAGGAGGTGTCCTCGCTGCTCGACCGCTGGGGCTCGGGCGTCTCCCAGGTCATCGGCATCGGCGGCCGCGACCTCTCCGCCGCGGTGGGCGGGCGGATGGCCCGGGTCGCCATCGCCGCGCTCGAGGCCGACCCCGGGACCGACGCCATCCTGCTCGTCTCCAAGCCGCCGGCCGAGGCGGTCGCCCGCGACCTGCTGGGGGCCCCTCGCGCCAAGCCGCTGATCGCCGCGGTGCTCGGGGTGGCGCCGGACCTCGAGGTGGGTGCCGGCGTCCGGCTGTGCGGCACCCTCGAGGAGGGGGTGGTGCGCACCCTCGAGGCGGTCGGGGTCGGCGTCGACGACCCCGGCCGGGGCCTCGCCGGCCGGGTCGCCGCCGCCGCCGGGCGGCTGGCCGCCGGCCGCACCGCGGTGCGCGGCCTCTTCTCCGGCGGCACCCTCTGCTACGAGGCGCAGCTGATCCTCGCCGGGCACGTCGGCCGGGTGTACTCGAACGCGCCGGTGCGCAGGGACGACGCTCTGCCCGCGCCGGACGGAGCCCACGTCTGCCTCGACCTCGGCGAGGAGGAGTACACCCGCGGGCGCCCCCACCCGATGATCGACCCCCAGGCCCGGCTCGACCTGATCCGCCGCGAGGCCGCCGACCCGGCGACCGCCGTGCTGCTCCTCGACGTGGTGCTCGGCCACGGCTCGCACCCCGACCCGGCGGGGATGCTGGCGCCGGTCTGCGCCGAGATCCTGGCCGCGCCCGGCGCGCCCGCTGTGGTCGCCTACGTCCTCGGGACCAGCGCCGATCCGCAGGGATACGACCGCCAGCGGGCGATCCTCGAGGAGGCCGGGTGCGTGGTCACCCCGACCGCCGCCCGCGGTGCCCACGCCGCCGCGGCGATCGCGCTGCGACGGCCGGAGCTCGCGGAGTCGAGCTGAGGGTCAGGCGTCCCGGTCGCGGTCGCGCGCCTGGGCGTCGCGCTCGTCGGCGGCGAAGGCGGCGAGGTAGCTCACCGACAGGCCGCCGAGCACCAGGCCCCCGAAGAGGCCGATGGGCAGTGACTCGCCGACCCCCAGCCCGCCGATGTGGCCGAACCAGGTGAGCAGGACGACGGCGCCGGCGGAGCTGATCAGCGGGCCCAGCCAGACCAGGGCCGAGCGACCCGGGCGGTCGGCTCCCAACCTCCGCTCCAGACCCCGCAGGAACGCGACCAGACGGCGCGCGGGGGAGGGTCCGCGCCGCACCGAGCGATGAGCGATCGTCATGCACTCAGCATGCCCATTCCGGCGGCGCTTCAACAGCGACCTCCGACCGCAGTCGACCGGGACCTTGGTCGCAGACGGGCGTCAGCCGGGAGCGTCGTGCGCCGCCGCCCCCGAGCGCACCGCCAGCAGCGCCGCCTG
>DATARS010000181.1:0-10810 GCA_036269455.1 Candidatus Dormiibacterota bacterium
GGTGAGGATCTGCATGTACTTGGCCAGAACCACGAGGTCGATGGCGTTGTTCTGGAGCAGGCTGAGCTGCACCGCCTCGTGCCGGTGGCGGTTCGACCCGTCGGTGGGCACGTGGACGTACTCGATGCCGAAGGCCCCGGCGAGCGGTGCGAGGTCCTCGTGGTTGGACATCACCAGGGTGATCTCGGCGCGCAGCTCGCCACCGCGCTGGCGCTGGATGAGGTCGCTGAGGCAGTGGTCCTGCCGGCTCACCCAGATCGCCATCCGCCGGCGCTCGTCGGAGAAGTGCAGCTGCCAGGTGGCGTGGATGCTCTCGGCGAGCGGGGTGAAGGCGGGGGCGATCTCGGCGCGGTCGAGCTCGAAGCCGTCGAGCTCCCACTCGATGCGCATCAGGAAGAGGCCGGTGGAGGGGTCGATGTGGTGCTCGGCGTGCACCAGGTTGCCGTTGCGCTCGGCGACGAACTGCGCGGTGCGCGCCACCAGCCCGCGCTGGTCGGGACAGGAGATGAGCAGCGTCGCGGTGGGCGCCGGCGCCCGGGCGACGGCGCTCATCCCAGGCCCCCCGCGGCGAGCAGCTCGAGGGTGCGGGCATGGACCTCGGGGCTGAGCGAGGCGACGATCGGCAGCCGGGCGGAGAACTCGAGGCTGTGGCGGTCGAGGGGACGGCCGGACACATCGGTGATCACGGCCGCGGATTCTCGCAGCAGGAGCAGGCCGGCGGCACAGTCCCAGGGGCGCATCCCCTGGGGCGCGATCACCGCCGAGGCGGCTCCCGTGGCCCCCAGGCAGAGGCTGAGCGCGGCGGAGCCGAGCAGCCGCAGCCGGCGGGTCCCGGCGAGCAGCGGAGTGAGCGAGCTCACCCGGCGCACCGAGTTCATCCCCTCGAGGAGGAGCATGGGGATGCGCCCGCGGCCGTCGAGCCCCACCCGGAGCGGCCGGATCGGAGCCCCGTCGAGGGTCGCCCCGGCCTCGCGAACGGCCGCGTAGACGCGGGGGACGGCGAGGCCGCGGACCACCCCGACCTCGGCGTCCTCGACGGTGTCGCCGGCGACCACACACAGCGAGGTGCAGTAGTAGGGGATCCCCTGCATGGCGTTGAGGCTGCCGTCGACGGGATCGACGAGCAGCACCGGGTGGTCGGCGCCGTAGCTCCGGTCGCCGAGCTCCTCGCTGCGCAGGAGGAAGCGGGCGCCGGCGGCGGCGAGCGATTCGCAGTGGGCGATGATCACGTCCTCGGCGGCTCGGTCGATCACCGCGGTGCGATCCCCGCCGGCGCCGACCTCGAGCGACACCCGCCCCTCCTCGCTCCCGGCGAGGCCGTCGAGGGCGGCGGCGATGTCGGCCGCCATCCCCAGGAGGCGGTCGAGCCACGCGGCCCGCTCGGCGGGGGTCAGAGGCGTCGCCCCCGCACCCGGGAGAGGTCGAAGCGGGCGGTGCTGGCGACCGCCATCACCGCGACCACCCCCGCCTGCATGGGATCGGAGACGACCAGGTCGCAGACGTCGACGACCGAGCCGACCATGCTCAGCGAGATGACCGGGATGCCGGTCGCCTGCACCTCGCGCACCGCGTCGGCGATGTCGCCGCCCATCAGCGAGCCGGCGAGCACGAGCGCGCGGACGCGCGGCAGCCGGGCGACGGCGCGGACCGCCTCGGCGATGTTCTCCTCGCCGACGAGCGGGATGGTGTCCACGCTGATCCGCTCGCCGCGGATGTTGTGGCGGTCGGCCTCCTGCACCGCGCCGCTGGCGACCGCGGCCACCTGGGCGCCGCCGCCGATGACGATGACGCGGGCGCCGAAGATCCGGCCGAAGGGGCGGGGCTGGGCGCACTCGACCACGAAGGGCTGCTCGCGCAGCCGGTCGGCGAGGGCGTCGACGTCGCAGTCGGCGAGCTCGAGGTAGAGGCTGAAGATGCCGCCGGTGGCCTCTCGGGTCTCGACGGTGACGATGTTGCCGCCGGCCTCGACGATCTCGCCGGTGATGCGGTGGAGCACCCCCGGGCCGTCGTGGGCGCGGATCAGCAGGCTGCGCGTCTCCATGATTGGCGGGGATGGTGGCAGGTCCGCGCGCGCGCCCGTCTCCGGCGTCAGAGGCCGAGCAGCGCCGCGGCGGTGCCGCCGAGGATCGCCGCCTCGGCCCCGGCATCGAGGCCGAGGCCACGCAGGGTGTCGAGGTAGCGCGGGGCGCGGAGCAGCGGGTGGTCGCTGCCGAAGAGGAGCCGGCCGGCACCGACCGTGGCGATCACCGCCGGGTAGACCGAGGGCCGGTAGAGGAAGGGCACCGCGGCGGTGTCGAAGTACAGGCTGGTGCGGCAGAGCTCGGCGATCTCCGGCATGTGGGCGTAGAGCGGCAGCCCGCCGCCGAGGTGGGCGCAGACGATGGTCAGGTCGGGGTGCCGCAGCGCCAGGCCGGCGACCCGGTCGGGCGTGGCGGTGCCCTTCCCCGGGTAGGTGTGGCCGACCGGCTCGCTGCAGTGGAGCGTCCAGGGCAGCCCGGCGGCGACCGACGCCGCGGCGACCGGCCCGAGCGCCGCCTCGTCCTCGAGCGCCCAGCCCTGGGCGTCGGCGTTCAGCTCGCCGAGGCCGCGCAGGCCGAGCCGGGCGCAGCGCTCGACCTCCGCGGCGGCGCCGGGGTCGGCGGGCTGCACGCAGCCGAACCCCACCAGGCGCCCGGGGTGGCGGCGCGCCGCGGCGGCGAGGTAGTCGTTCCCCTCGGCGCAGAGGGCGGGGTCGGCGAACGGCCAGGTGAAGCAGACCGCGCGCTCGACGCCGGCGGCATCCATCGACGCGACCAGGTCCTCGGCGGAGGCGACCGCCGCGCCGGGGGTGTGACAGGCGCCGAACCACGGGTCGCGGGCGCAGTGCTCGTCGAGGTGCTCGCGCACCCGGTCGGGGAGGATGTGGACGTGGGCGTCGATGACCACGCTCATCCCAGCCATCTCCCGCTCGCGTACAGCCCCGCGCCGTAGGCGAAGAGGCCGGCGCTCGCGCCGATCGCCGCCGCCCGCCAGCCGGGGCGGCGGGCGAGCAGGTCCCAGACCGCGATCAGGACGGGGAACATGGCGATCTCGTAGCGTGGCACGGAGATCCAGTAGGAGACACAGACCGAGAGCAGCCAGACCGCGGTGCAGTAGGTGAGCAGCGAGAGCGGCAGGCGGCGCCAGAGCCAGAGCACGGCCAGCACCGCCCCGCCGCCGAGGCCGAAGAGCAGCTCGAGGCCGAAGACGTAGGTCGAGCTCGCCGGCAGCGGGCTGAGCACCGCGGAGTCCCAGGTGGCGCGGCCGCCGGCCCAGGGCCAGTCGAGGTGGCGGAAGTCGAAGGACACCGAGCTCTCGGCGTGGAGCCAGGCGAGGGTGTCGCCGGTGTGCACGCGCAGGTAGAGCGCGAAGAGCAGCATCGGCACCGGGACGAGGAGGAGCCAGGCGAGCTGCGGGGTGGGCCGCCCGCGGTGGCGGACGAGCATCTCGACGAGGAGCGCGGGGATCAGCGCGACGCCGGTCACCCGGGTGGCGCAGGCGAGCGCCGCCACCGCGCAGGCGGGCCCGAAACGCCCGCTGCGGGCGAGCAGCAGCGCCCCGATCGCGGCGGCGAGGAAGGTGCTCTCGGTGTAGACCAGCCCGAGGAAGGCGGCGTAGGGCCACATCGCCAGCCCCCAGGCGGCGAACCGCGCCGCGGCGAGGTCGCGCTCGCGCAGCACCAGGCCGGCGAGCAGGCGCAGCGCAACCAGCTCCATGGCGGCGCTCACCAGCAGCCCGGCCACCACGGCGTCGCCGGTCAGCACCATCAGCGCCCGCATCAGCATCGGGTAGCCGGGGAAGAAGGCGACGAGGTGGCCGGACTGGCCGAGGGCGAAGTCGAGGTGGGCGGGATAGCCGTGCTCGGCGATGGCGACGTACGACTGGCTGTCCCACTGGTTGAACGCCGAGCGCACCTCGCGACCGGTGGGCAGGCCGGTCGAGGAGCTCTGCTGCCAGACCGAGAGCAGCGCGACCAGCAGGCCCACCGCCCTCGACGCCAGGAAGGGGGGAAGCACCAGCCGCCAGAGCGCGCCCCCGCCGGCGGTCACCGCCGCCGGCGCAGGGCGCCCTGCGCCCGCCCATCCGACGATCCCGGGCGGAGCCGGGCAGCGCGCATCCCCAGCAGCTCGACGAAGGCCCGGGCCACCACCGCGGGGCGCGCGCCCGTCGCCGCCCCGGTGGTGCGGGGATGGTGGGGCACGGCGACCTCGACGATCCGGCAGCCGCTCTCCCGAGCGCGCAGCGCCAGCTCGGTCGAGATCATCGCCCCCTGCGACCGCAGCCCCACGCCGAGATCGCGCGCGAAGAGCTTGAAGGCGCAGTTGACGTCGCGCAGGGTCGGGCCGTTGACCACCCGCACCAGCGCGAAGAACGCGGCGTGGTTGGCGCGGCGGCTCCAGGGATCCTGGCGGCGCGCCCGGTAGCCGGCGACCATCGACCCCGGTTCCCACTCGGCGAGCAGCAGCCCGAGGTCGGCGGGGTCGAACTGGCCGTCGCTGTCGAGCAGCCAGACCGCCTCGGAGCGCGCCGCGTCGAACCCGGTGCGCAGCGCCGCACCGTAGCCGAGGTTGCGCTCGTGGGTGAGCAGCCGGACCGAGGGCAGCTCGGCGGCGAGGCCGCGCACCGCCTCGCCGGTCCCGTCGTTGCTGCCATCGTCGACCACAACCAGCTCGTGGCCGGCGACGCCGCTGGCGACCAGCGCCTCGTGGGTGCCGCGCACGGTGCGGGCGATCACCGCCACCTCGTTGTAGGCGGGGAGCACGGCGGTGATCGAGGCGGGCAGGCTGGCCATGGGCGGCGGTGATCGTAGACGAGCGGGGGACGGCCGGTCCCGATCGCGTCAGAATGACCGGGGAGGGAGGACGGGCCGGGAACCCGTGGGGCCCTCCGTGCGTCGAAGGGGGTGGCACGCCGCACCACGGCGGATGCCGGCCCATCCCAAGGGAGGTCTCTCATGCCGCGCCGCCTGCTCTGGATCCTGCCCTTCGCCGCCCTCGCGGCGCTGGTGCTGATCACCCGCCCCGGCCAGGGCGGCCTCGCGCCCACCTCGCTCGCCGCCTCGCCCCTGCCCTCCGGCAGTGAGAACCCGGTCATCACCGCGGTGGGCACCGGTCAGGTCAAGGGCCAGCCCGACCTGCTGACCCTGGTGCTCGGGGTCACGACCCGGGCCGCCTCCTCCCAGGCGGCATTGAAGGACAACGCCAACCGGGCCAACGCGCTCATCGACACCCTGAAGTCGCACGGCGTCGCCGCCCAGGACATCTCCACCGACCAGCTCAACATCAACCCCACCTACACCAACGACGGCCGCTCCATCACCGGCTACGAGGTGAGCAACCTGGTCAGCGCCCGGCTCCACGACATCAGCAGGGCCGGCAGCGTGATCGACGCCGCGGCCGGCGCCGCCGGCGACGCCATCCGGGTCCAGCAGATCTCCTTCGGGTTCGACGACAACAGCGCCCTGCTCGCCGCCGCCCGCTCCGACGGCGTCCGCCGCGCCCACGACCAGGCCGACCAGATGGCCCGGGCCGCCGGCACCAAGCTCGGAAAGGTGCGCTCGATCAGCGAGGCCTCCTCCTCCCAGCCGGACCAGTACGCCCCCAAGGCCTACTCCGGCGCCGCCGCCGGCGCCCCCACCCCCATCCTGCCGGGGCTCCAGCAGCTGACCGTGACCGTCACCGTGGTGTACGACATCGAGCAGTAGGGGGGCGTCGATTCCCGTGACATCGTCGCCACCGGAACCTGACCGGGAGCGAATGTCCGCATTCGCTCCCGGCCCTACGGTGTCCGGGTGGACACCATCCCTCTGATCGCCCCTCACTCCGACCGTACGACCCTCGGTGGTCTCGACGACTACCTGCAGCGGCTCGGGCCGCTCCGCGCGCTCCTGGAGGACGACGCGATCACCGAGATCATGGTTCGCGGCGCCGACGACATCTTCATCGAGCGCAGGGGCACCCTCGAGCTCACCGACCTGCACTTCCGCGACGAGAACCACGTCGTCGACGTCATCCAGGTGATCGTCTCCTCGGTGGGCCGCCGCATCGACGCCCATCAGCCGGTGTGCGAGGCCCGCCTGCTGGACGGGTCCCGGCTCGCCGCCAGCATCCCTCCGGTGGCGGTGAACGGACCCCTGCTCACCATCCGGAAGCTCCCCCGTGACCCCTTCGGCGCCGAGGACCTCATCCGCCTGGGCACCCTGACAGAGGCGACCGCCGCGATCCTCGAGGCCTACGTTCGCGCTCGGGCCAACGTCATCATCAGCGGCGGCACCGGTTCGGGGAAGACGACCCTGCTCCGTGTGTGCTCCGACTTCATCCCCGCCGGCGAACGGATCGTCATCATCGAGGATGCGGCGGAGCTGCAGCTGCGGCAGCCCCACGTCTGCTCCCTGGAGGCCCAGTCGCCGGACCCCGACGGCCGCGGCGGGGTCAGCATCCGCGACCTCGTCGCCCACTCGCTGCGCATGCGGCCCGACCGCATCATCGTCGGCGAGTGCCGCGGCGGCGAGGCCCTCGACATGCTCCAGGCGATGAACACCGGCCACGACGGATCGCTCTCCACCCTCCACGCGAACACCGCGCGGGACTGCGTGGCCCGCCTCGAGACGCTGGTGCTGCTGGCCGGAGTCGAGCTCCCGATCCGCGCCATCCGGCAGCAGATCAGCTCGGCGGTCGACGTGGTCGTCCAGATCGCACGGCTGCGCGACGGCAGCAGGAAGGTCACCTCGATCACCGAGCTCTGGGGCACGGAGGGGGAGACCATGACGATGCAGGACATCTTCACCCTCGACGTGACCGGCGCCGCGCCGGACGGTCGCCTGATCACCGAGCTCAAGCCCAGCGGATTCCGTCCTCGTGTCGTTGCCAAGCTCCACGAGCAGCGCATCCCCGTTCCCCCGCCACTGGCACGACTGTTCCCCACGCGGGGTGCGGCGTAGGGCCCCGTCCACCCATGTCGTGACAGTGCTTTCCCGCCAGAGATTGACCGTGGTGCAAAGACACGACCTCATCTAGAGTGGCCGCCGAGCGCGTGTCGCACTGCCGAGACATCCGGGGCGGGAGGGGGCGGGATCCACCCTCTGGAGGAAGGCAATGGTCACGAGGCGTACGCGTCGTCAGGGTGTGCTCAGGCGAGGCGCCGGCGGCACCGTCGTCTGGGTGCTCGGGATCGCGGCGATGGGCGGCACGGTGCTGGGTCTGCACACGGTGCAGCGCGCCGCGGGGGCGACCACCGTCACGCTGCGTCCGATCGCGTCCGACTTCAACAACCCCATCGACGTCGGTTACCACCAGCCCAGCGGCAAGATCCTGCTCTCGGTCAACTATTCGAACGGCACTCCGAACAACTTCGACCTGGTCGCCGAGGACGGATCGCACACTCCCTTCAGCGCGGTCAAGGGGCTCACCGACGAGGTCTACATCGCGAGCGTGCGCAGCAGTGCCTGCCAGGGCGGCTTCACCGTCGGCCAGTCGTTCGTCGGCACCGGGACCCCGGGGGCGATCGCCCGGATCAGCCCGGACGGCTCACACATCGACAATCCCTGGGTGACATTGCCCGGTGAGAGCGGGCTGCTCCGCGGCGGAGTGTTCCAGGACCGGTACTGCGCCTTCGGCGGCGACCTCATGGTGACAACGACGGTCGGCGACGTCTGGCGGGTCACCAGCGCGGGCGTCCCGACGAGGGTGGCGACGCGCATCGGCTCCAGCGGCTCGTCCGAGGGGCCGACCACGGTTCCGAACATCCCGCGCTACGGCCCCTGGGCCGGCACCCTGCTCGTCGGCAACGAGACGGACAAATGCGTGTACAGCGTGACGGCCGCGGGGAAGGCGACGTGCACCCACCTCGGCTTCGACGCGGAGGGCGTGCGCGTCATCCCTCCGGGCGAGAGCTTCTACGCGGTCGACTTCGCCGACCACGCGGTGATGGTCGCGCAGGCATCCGAGTTCACGACCATGGTGGGCGACATTCTCGTGGCCAACGAGACCGGCGCCCTGCAGCATGTGCACTACGACGCCGGGACGGGAGGGTTCGTCGCCGAGCAGGTCGCGAAGCTCGGGCAGTTCGAGGGCAGCACCTTCGCCCCGGCGAGGGTGGCAGTCCAGACCCCGACCCCCGGGCCGACACCCGCTCCCACCCCGACGCCGTGCGCCGGGCTGTCCATCGGCGGACGGTGCACCCCCCTCCCCATCACCACGACGAGCAGCGCGGCGACCTCGTCCTCGGTGTCGACGAACACCGAGACGACCCAGGGACCCGTGACCACCGCCACCGCCGGCGCCGTCCTCGGAGTGTCGGCGACCTCCACGGGACTCTCCGTGCCCAGGACCGGCGAGGCCGGAGTGCGCGACACCGTTGCCCTGGGAGCGCTTCTCATCGCCAGTGCGGTGACGATCGGGGTCTTCAGCGGACGTCGTCGTCGTCGACGGTGAGGCAGGAAGGAGCAGCTCTTCCCCCGCGAGGTCGGTGGCTCGTAGGAAGGCCGTCACCGTGCTGGGGGAGAGCTGTGACCCCGCAGCTGAGTTCCCTGCGTCACGTCGGCCGTAGCTTTGCCGGATGCGCAGGATTCATCTCGTTGCCCCCATCCCCCTCTGCCTTCTCATGGTCGCGTGCGGCCAGCCGTCCGCGGGTGCGCCGGCCTCGACCACCGACGTCCTGGCGGGCCGCTCGCCCGCGGACATCATCGCCACCGCCCAGGGTCTGATGCGGACGGCGAACTACCACTTCGCGTCGAGCGTTCAGCAATCGTCGAAGTCGGGGCCGCTCAAGGGAATGCCCACAGGCTTCGTGGCCGCGGCGAACGCAGGCATGTCCGCGACGGTGGACGGGGTGGTCGCGGGACTCAACCAGGTGCAGGCGACGGCTCACTTCGATTCGGTTCCCGGAGATGTCCACCTGGTCGAATCCGGGTGCAACGGGTACATCTCCCTCGACGGGAGCACATGGTCGACGAGCAGCGATGCCCGCTGGGTCACCCGGATGGTCCAGCCCACGTTCGACGATGCGATGAGGAGCCTCCCCTGGCGCGACCTTGGAGCGACGACCCTCGACGGCACGTCGGTGCACCACCTCCAGGCGACGCTCAACTGGATCGCGCTGCGGGCCGCGCAACCCTCGCCGAATGCCACCCCGGACCCGGGGGTCGAGGTGACCCCGGCGCCCGTCGACGTGTGGGTCCGCTCCGCGGACGGTCTCCCCGCCAAGGTGACCGAGACCCTCGACACCTCCCTGAACCTCGCTCTCGCCGCGCCGAAGGACATCGCACCGAGCGTCAGCGGGATCGTCCGTCAGCACCTCGTCGTCGCGAGCACCTACACGCCGAGCCAGTACACCGTCACCACGCCGGCCCTCACCCCCGGCGCGCCGCCCGTCCCTGCGGCGATCATCCACGGGTTCGGCCTCTTCGGGGTTCAGAAGGATGCCTGTGACACCCCCCTGGGATCGGGGGCGTAGTCGCGGCTCACTTCCGCACGTCGTAGACGGTGATGTCGGAGGTGCGCGCCAGCACCGGGTAGTGGGCCGACCACCAGGAGTCGTTGGCCTGCTGCTGGTCGCGCTCCCAGGAGCCGAGCTCGACCGCGATGACGTGGTACCGGCGCAGGAGGGAGGTCACCGGGCAGTCGGTGGCCCCCTCCGCGCAGCCGGCATAGATGGTGTGGATGTCGTCGGGGCGGCTGCCGAAGTCGGTGCCGTAGCTGTTCAGCCAGCCCGCATAGCCCATCACCGCGGTGCGGCCGGCGAGGGTGAGCAGGGGGTCGTTGGGGCGGCCGCCGGTGAGGATGACGGCGCCGCGCGGAGTCTTCGCCTCCACCGCGGCGGCGAGGCCACGCTCATCCCGGCTCGCCCAGGTGTAGCTCCCGGGATTGGTGTCGCTCGGGGTCCAGGGGAGGTCGCGGAGCATCGCCAGCGAGCCGGTCATCAGGACGCTGACCAGCGCGACCGTCGCGAGGGTGGCTCGCCACCATCCCTGCCGCCACCAGCGCACCACCCAGGCGCCGACGAGCAGCGCCGCGGCCATCTGCCAGTAGGCGAAGAGCTTGGTGTTGTCCCAGTCCCAGGACTGGAAGACCACGACGTTGGCGACGAGGAAGAGGAGCAGCAGCGGAGCGCAGACGAGCGCGAGCTCGTTGGAGATCAGCGGTGGGCGGCCGGCCGGCTGCTCCTCCTCCCCCACCGGCCGGGCCATGCGGCGCGCCACCCCGCCGAGGAGGACCACGCACGCGGGCAGCAGGATGCCGGTGTTGAGGATCCAGAAGCCCCAGAAGCCGGGGGTGAGGAAGACGTGGACGATCCGTCCGAGCACCCCGCCGAGGCCGTTCTGGGCGAGCGTGACCACCCGGGTCGGGTCGGAGTCGGTGTTCCACTTCCACCCCGGCTCGAGGTAGGGGAAGGCGTTGCTGCCGTAGGGCCCGTGGTCGACGCCGTGGCCCCCCGCGGCGATCTGCACCAGCCGGGGCACGGCCAGCACCGCGGTGACGCCGATCAGCCCCAGCCACTCCCGGCGCCGGCGGTGCGCGAGGGCGAGCGCCCCGAGCACGAAGGTCAGCGCGATCAGCGTATGGACGTGGATCAGCGGCAGCAGCCCCGCGAGCGCCCCGGCGAGCAGGAACGGCGACCAGGAGGGCGGCGCCCGCGAGAGGCCCGCGCTGACGAGCACCAGCACGGTGACGGCGATGGCGAAGCCGTGGACGAAGGTGCGCTGGGGCAGCCACCAGGCGAGCATCGGCGTGTACCACTGCAGGTTGCCGGCGGGCTGCATGGGCGCGTCGGTCAGCAGCCCGTCGTAGGCGCG
>DATARS010000182.1:0-11787 GCA_036269455.1 Candidatus Dormiibacterota bacterium
ACATTCGTGCTACCTCCCGGGCAGCGCCGGCAGCATACGTTTGCCGCCACCGCCCCCCGCACCTCTTCCTGAAACATGACCTTAATGTGAGGTGAATTTGAAAGTCAACTGATGAGGTGAATGTGGCCTTCGGCGTCTGCGACCATGCACCACCTGCTCGCCGCCGAGCTCACCCCACCCGGCTGAGCGCCCGCAGCGGCTCGAGGACGAAGTCGTAGCTGGCGCGGGCGGCACCGTTCTCGCGCACCAGCGCGGTCACGAGCGAGGGCTTGGTGGCGCCGGCGACGACGTCCCGGTCGAGCCAGGGGTCGCCCTCGAAGAAGACCTGGGTGGTGAGCGTGTGGTGCCCCGGGGCGCTGAGCCTGAGGTGGAGGTGGCCGGGGCGGAAGGCGGTGCGGCCGAGCGCGGCGAGCAGCCTCCCGGTGGCGCCGTCCTTGGGGATCTCGTACGGCGGCGGGACCACCGCCTCGACCGCGAAGGCGCCGTCCTCGCCGGTGGTCAGCCGGCCGCGGAGATTGTGCTCGGGGAAGCCGGGATGGAAGTGCGAGTAGCCGCCATCGGCACTGATCTGCCAGATGTCGAGCATCGCCCCGGCGAGCGGCGCCCCGTCGACGGAGCGCACCGAGCCCGAGAGGTGCAGGCGCTCACCGGGCTCGTCCTCCCGCATCGGGAGCCGGTACGGCGAGCTCAGCAGCGGTGCGCCGGCGACGTAGAAGGGACCCTCGACGGTGTTCTCGGTCCCGCTCACCACGGCGGAGTTGACGTCGTCGACGGTGGTGCCGAAGAGGACGTCGAGAACCAGGGGGATCTCGTTCGGCTGCGTCCCCGCCTCGTTGAGCCAGCCCACCGCGAGCCGCCACTCGTCCAGGGTGACGCCGTGCTCGCGGATCACCCGCCGCAGCGCGTCGACGGTGTCGATGAACACGGACTCGAGACGCGGGTTCTGCACCGTGATCCCTCCTGCCTGTTGGCCTGACCCTTGTACCACGGTGGCGGCGACGGTTCCAGGTCAGGAGGCGGCGGCGTACTCCATCAGCTCCGCCACCCGGCTGCCGGCGAGGAACTGCGCCATCGCCGGAGCCGAGAGCGGCCGGGAGAGGAAGTACCCCTGGGCGAAGTCGATGCCGAGGGCGCGGACGTAGTCGAGCTCCCCGGCGGTCTCCATCCCCTCGGCGATGGTCGGCAGCCCCAGGGTGTCGACGAGCCGGACGATCGCCAGGGTCAGCTCGCGTCCGGCGGCGTCCTCGCCGATGCCGGCGATGAAGCGGCGATCGATCTTGACGGTGTCGAGGGGGAGGTCGCGCAGGTAGCCGAGCGACGAGTAGCCGGAGCCGAAGTCGTCGATGGCGATGCGGATCCCGAGCGCGCGCAGCTGCTCGAGGCTCTCGACGCAGCGGGCGAAGCCGTCGAGCACCGCGCTCTCGGTCAGCTCCAGGACGAGCTGGGCCGGATCGAACCCGGTGGCGTCGAGCACCCGGGCGACCACGGCCACGAAGTCCGGCTCGCGCAGCTGGCGCGGCGAGATGTTCACCGAGAGCGCCAGCCGCTCGCCGCCGCCGACGGCGCCACCCGCCTCCCAGACGCGCACCTGGCGGCAGGCCTCGGCGAGCACCCACTCGCCGAGCGGAACGATCAGCCCGGTGTCCTCGGCGACGGGGATGAACTCCGCCGGGCTGACCACGCCGCGCTCGGGGTCGCGCCAGCGCACCAGTGCCTCGACGCCACGGACGCCGCCGGTGCTGAGCCGGATCACCGGCTGGTATTCGAGGAAGAGCTCGCCGCGCACCAGCGCCTGCCGCAGCCGCGCGGCGACCTCGATGCGGTGCAGGTCGCCGCTCTCCCGCATCGCCGGGGTGAAGGTCTCGATCACCCCCTTTCCGGCCGCCTTGGCCGCGTACAGGGCGATGTCGGCATGGCGCAGCAGCTCGTGCTCGCTGCAGCCCCACCCCGAGCAGACCGACAGGCCGCCGCTCGTGGTGACGAACATCTCCTCGTCGTGGAGCAGGATGGGACGCTGCATCGCGGCGGTGATCCGCGCGGCGATCGCCTCGGCCGCAACCACGTCGACCTCCTCGAGCAGAAGGGCGAACTCGTCGCCACCCATGCGCGCGACGGTGTCGCCCGGCCGGACCGCGTCCTCGAGACGGCGCGCCACCTCGCGAAGGACCTGATCGCCGGTGTGATGGCCGCGGCTGTCGTTGATCGCCTTGAAGTCGTCGAGATCGAGGGTGAGCACCGCGAGCGGCTGGCCCTGTCGCGACAGCCGCGCCAGCGCATGACCCAGCCGGTCGTGGAACAGGTCGCGGTTGGCCAGCCCGGAGAGGGCGTCGTGGAAGGCGCGATGGTGCAGCTCGCCCTCGAGCGCCAGGCGCTCGGTGATGTCGTGGGCGACGATCAGCTTGGCGTCGCGACCATGGAAGGCGAGGTGCTCCGAGGAGATCTCGACGTGAATGCTCCGGCCGTCGCGCACCCGGTGCTCCCACACCCCGGAGGCGCCCGAGTCGCCGAGGCGCACCCGCTCGCGCACCCGGCCCGCGTCCTCGGCAGGCCGGATGTCGAGGATGCTCATGGCGAGGAACTCGTCGCGCGAGTACCCGTAGTGGGTGATCGCCGCCTCGTTGACGGCGAGGAACGCCAGCGTCCGCACCTCGTAGACCCACATCGGCTGCGGGCTGCACTCGAAGAGCGCGCGGAAGGTCTCCTCGCTGCGCCGCGACTCGGCGACGGCGCGCCGGTGATCCTCCTCGCTCGTCGTCCACGCATAGACGTTGGCCGCGGCCGCGGCGAGCACGAAGCCGCCGTGGATGAGCGCCCAGCGCCAGGGATGCAGGACCTCGTCGATCTCGTCGTGCACCGAGCGGGGGTCGATCACCCCGATCACACCGTGCTCGACGACCACGAAGGCGAGCGCGAAGAGGAACGGGACCCAGTCCCGATATGCCGAGAGCAGCGCGATCATGACGAAGAAGTGGAAGTGCGCCTCCATGACTCCGCCGGAGAGATGCACCAGCACCGCCGACGAGGTCATCAGCCCCAGCGCGGCGAGCACCGAGCGGAGCACCTGGCCGCCGCGCGGCTGCAGCGCCGCCAGCGCCAGCAGCGCCACCGGGGCGGCGTCGGTGAGGCAGTGACCGAACGAGTAGCCGCGGGAGAGGCCGAACAGCGGCAGCCCCAGGACATGCAGCCAGAGGACACCGAGGATGACGCGGTGGCGCCTCATCCACGCCTCGGGCCCCAGCCCGCGACCCTCGGGAAGCGCCGCCGCCACACGGCGCAGCGGTGCGATGACGGCGGCGAGCACGAATGAGTCTCCGGTCACGCGGCCGCGGCGGCGGCGGCGGCGTCGAAGCGGTAGCCGACGCCGGTGATGGCGGTGATGTACCCGGTGGTCTCGGGGCGGTCGGCGAGGCGCCTGCGCAGCCGGTGGATGTGGACGTCCACGGTGCGGCGGTCGGTCCCGGGGCTGAGCACGTCGAGCAGGTCGTTGCGCGGAACCACCGTGCCCGGCCGGGAGGCGAGCAGGGTCAGCAGCTGGTACTGCACGCCGCTGAGGCGGACCTCGGTGCCGTCACGGTAGACGCGCCGCCGGCCGAGGTCGATGCTCAGGCCCTGATACTCGAGCACGCCGCGGACCGGGCTCGGCCGGGTGGCGTTGCGCGACCTGCGCAGATGGGCGGCGAGCCGGGCGAGCAGCTCGCGGATGGGGTAGGGCTTGCGCACGTAGTCGTCGGCGCCGATCTCGAGGGCGACGACGACGTCCACCAGGTCGGTCGAGCCGCTCACCACCATGAGCGGTGCGGTGATCGCCGCGGCGCGGAGCCGGCGGCAGACCTCCAGTCCGGAGATGTCGGGGAGGCTCAGATCGAGGAGGACGATGTCGGGCGCGGCCTCGCGCGCCATCTCCACCGCGGCGGTGCCGGTGGCGGCCTCGACGACCTCGAGTCCGGCGCCCTGGCAGGCCATCCGCAGCACGGCTCGGTTGGCGGGATCGTCCTCGACGATCAGGACCGTGGCGGTGGCAGTTCTCATGGTGAGGAAGCCTGGGGCAGCCCGGCCCTGCTCACAACGCCCGTTGGGACGAGATCCGCCTACGGCAAATGCAGTAGCCGGCGTCAGTCGGGGCCGAGCAGCCCCTGCCGGCGGGCGATCGTGACCGCCTCGAGCTTGGAGTGCGCCCCCACCTTCTCGAGGATCGCCTGGATGTGGGTGCGCACGGTGTGGATGCTGACCACGGCGGCGTCGGCGATCATCTGGTTCGACATCCCCTCGGCGACCAGGCGCAGGATCTCGAGCTCGCGCCGGGTCAGGAGGAGGTGGCGCGGGGCGGGTGCGGCGGGCTCGGCGGAGAGCTGGGCGAGGTGGTGCGGCGAGATCACCGACTCTCCCGCCGCCGCCGCACGGATCGCGGCCGGCAGCCGGTCGAGCGGGCCGGTCTTCTCCAGGTAGCCGACGCACCCAGCCGCGAGCGCGGCCCGAAGCGCATCGGGCTCGTCGCTGCCGGTGAGCATGATCACCCGGGCGCCGGGCACCTCGGCCCGGATCCGTGCCGCCGCCGCCGTCCCGGGGCCGTCCGGCAGCCGGTAGTCCATCAGCACGACATCGGGGCGGTGCTCGACGGCCGCCTCGGCCGCAGCGACGGCGGTGCTCGCCATCGCCACCACCTCGATGTCCCCGGTGGCGTCGAGCAGGCGGCGGAAGCCCTCGGCGACCATGGCGTGGTCGTCCACGAGCAGCACCCGGATGCGCTTGTCGGTCACCCGGCGTCGAGGGCCTCCCGGACCTTGGCGAGGAGCACCGGGGCGGAGAAGGGCTTCTCGAGCAGCGTGACCCCCTCCGCGAGGGTTCCCTGCGAGGTCAGCACCGGGTGGGCGTACCCGGACATGTACAGGACGCGCAGCCCCGGGAGCAGCGCGGCCGACCGCTCCGCCACCTCCTTGCCGAGCATCTGCGGCATCACCACGTCGGTGAGCAGCAGGTCGATCCGGCCCTGGTGGGCGCGGATGGTGGCGAGGGCGTCCTCGCCGCCGCGGGCGGTGATCACCTCGTAGCCGTTGCGCGCGAGGATCCGCCGGGTGACCTCGCGCATCGCCTCCTCGTCCTCCACCACCAGCACGGTCTCGCCACCCGGGCTCTGCGCCGCTGCGGCGGCGGTGGGCTCCGGCGACACCGCGATCGCCTCGGTGGTGGGGAACATCGCGGTGAAGGTGGTGCCGATCCCCGGCTCCGAGTAGATGCGCACGGTCCCCTCGGCCTGGGTGACGATGCCGTACACGGTCGCCAGGCCGAGGCCCGAGCCCTCCCCCTTCGGCTTGGTGGTGTAGAAGGGCTCGAAGGCGCGCTCGAGGACCTCGGCGGTCATCCCCGCTCCGGTGTCGCTGACCCGCAGGCGGGCGAAGTCGCCCGGCTCCTGCAGCGGCGCCATGTGGTCGCCGGCACGGACGCTGACGTTGGCGGTGTCGATGGTGAGCCGGCCGCCCCCCGCCATGGCGTCGCGGGCGTTGAGCGCGACGTTGACGAGCACCTGCTCGATCTGCCCGGGGTCGGCCAGGATCCGCGCCAGGTCGGGTGCGAGCGCCACCTCCAGCTCGACGTGCTCACCGATGGTGCGGCGCAGCATCTCCTCGACCCCGGCGACGACCTCGTTCAGGCTCATCACCCGCGGGCGCACCACCTCGCGGCGGCCGAAGGCGAGCAGCTGGTGGGTGAGCGCGGTGGCGCGCTCCGCCGCCTGGTGGATCTGGGCGATGTCGGCCCGAACCGGCTCCCAGCGCTCACCGCCGGGGAGCGCGGTCGCCCGGGTCACCTCCTCGGCGACCATCGCGGTGTAGATGAGGATCACCGCGAGGATGTTGTTGAAGTCGTGCGCGACGCCACCGGCGAGCTGACCGAGGCTCTCCAGACGCTGCGACTGGTGCAGCTGGCTCTCGAACCGCTGGCGCTCCGCCTCGGCCCGCAGCCGCTCGCCCTCGGCCAGGGCCCGCAGCCGCTCGGTGACGTCGCGGATGCCGACCGCGACCAGCGGCCCGTCCGGGCTCTCCATGGCGTTGAGGCTGATCTCCGCGGGGAACCGGGTGCCGTCGCGGCGCTGCGCCGCCAGCTCCATGCCGGCGCCCATCGGGCGCGGCCGGGGATCTCCGACGTAGCGCTTGCGATGCGACGGATGGACGCGGCGCACGCCCTCCGGCACCAGCAGCTCGACGGGCCGGCCGACCAGCTCGTCGCGGCCGTACCCGAGCAGCCGTTCGGCCTGGGCGTTCATGAAGACGACCAGCCCGTCGGAGTCGACGGCCAAGATCGCGTCGGGAGCCGCCTCCAGGAGTCCCCGGAAGGTGGCCTCGACCGGTCTCACCCCGAACCTCGTGACCGCTTCCGTCTGCCGGATCGGCATGGTACTCGCCCCGGCGGGCAAAGTCATGATTCCGGAGCATTAAGCGAAAGGGCAACTTACGCGAGTTGGCCGATACCCATCGCCGTGTGGAGATCTGCACCCGGGGACTGCCCAGGGGTTGAGCTGAATGGTCCACAGTGGACCGTGGTCATGACCATCCTCCTGGCCGGCGGCTGAGCGCCGGCCCCGGCGGCGGGCTCAGCCCGGCGGCTCGGCCATCATCAGCGGGTTCCAGTCGACGGCGCGCACCTCGAGGCCGCGCGTCGCGGCGAGGTAGCTGTCGATGTGGCCGGCCTTGACGCAGCCGTGGTGGCAGGCGATGGTGCGCGGGGCGAGCGCCTCGATCTTGTCCAGCGCCATGTCGAGATGCGCCTTCGAGGGCAGGAAGCCGATCGCCTCGAAGAGGCCGACCATCTCGTCGCTGCGGTCGTGGTCGATGAGCCCGGGCCCGTCGCCGCCCTCGATGAACAGGTCCGACGAGAAGAGCGTGCCGGTGGTCTCGTCGAAGGCCATCATGCTGTCCCACTGGTGCACGTAGGGGGTGGTGAGGAAGCGCAGCGTGTGCTTTCCGAGGGTGACGCTGTCGGCGTCGGTCACCGGCCGCGGCGGCCGCGCCGCGAAGTCGGGCAGTGTCAGCATGCCGATCGGGCTGCAGAGCGCGGTCGCGTGCGGAGCGACCCCGAGGAAGCTGTTGAGCGCCCCGCTCTCGTCTCCCTCGAGGTGGGGGATGACGATGTGCCGGATGGTCGCCGGGTCGAGAATGGTGCGCACCGCGTCCAGGGCCAGGTCGAAGAGCCCGTTGAACCCGGTCTCCACCAGTGCCGGCTCCTCGTCACGGATGACGAAGAAGCTGTAGGTGACCGGACTGTCAGGAAGCGCCGCATTGACCCGGAAGATGTCCTCGGCGACCTCGGTCACGGTGTGCATGTCGCGCTCTCCTGTGGGCATCCGGCACGGTTCGCCGGGCAGCATACTTCCCGTGCCCGCCCCGACCAACCTCGCATCGCTCACCGCCCTGCTCGGCCGCGCCGGCTTCATCGCGGCCGAGGAGGAGGCGGCCGAGCTCCTCGCCCGAGCCGCCGGCGACACCAGCCTTCTCGCCGCACTCGTCGAGCGCCGGCTGACCGGCGAGCCGCTCGCCTGGATCACCGGGAGCGTCCTCCTCTGCGGCGTCGAGGTGCGAGTCGACCCGGGCGTCTACGTCCCCCGCTGGCACACCGAGCAGCTCGCACAGCGCGCCGCGGAGCGGCTGCCGGCGCGGGGCACCGCGATCGACGTGTGCACGGGGTCGGGGGCGATCGCCCGGGTGCTGGCGGCGCTGCGCCCCGAGGCCCGGGTGGTCGCGACCGACCTCGACGAGCGCGCCGTGGCCTGCGCCGCGGCGAACGGGGTCGAGGTGTACCGGGGAGACCTGTTCGCCCCCCTCCCCGCGGAGCTCCGGGGCGCCGTCGACGTCGTCGCCGGCGTGGTGCCCTACGTGCCGACCCCGGAGCTCCCCCTGCTGCAGCGCGACACCTTCACCTTCGAGACCGAGCTCGGCTACGACGGCGGGCCCGACGGCACCGACCTCCTCCGGCGGGTGCTGAGCGAGGGCGCCCGCTTCCTCCGCCGCGGCGGCGCGATCGTCCTCGAGCTCGGCGGCGAGCAGGCCGATGCGCTGAGCGACGACCTCGCGCGGCTCGGCTACGTCGACGTCGCCGTGCTCGTCGACGAGGAGGGCGATGTCCGCGGCGTCGAGGCGACCTTCGACAGGTTTTCACCGGGAACGCCGTTCTAGCCCCGATGGCGATCCCCGCTCCCCCCGGAGACCGCCGCGCTCGACGCCGCGCGGCGGCGGAGGGGCTGACGACGCTGGCGTCTCACCGGCTGGCCGAGGGTCGGCTCTCCGAGGCCGAGGCCGCTCTGCGCGATGCGATCGGGCTCGATCGGAACTGCGCGCAGGCCCATGCGGGCCTGGGCGTGGTGCTCATGCAGCGGGGCCGCCTCGACGAGGCGGAGGGTTCCGTGCGCCGGGCGATCGCGCTCCACGACGACTTCGCCGACGCCCACGCGATCCTCGGCTCGGTCCTGCTCCGGCGTGGAGCGGCCCGCGAGGCGGAGGCGGCCTGCCGCCGGGCGCTCGACCTGATCGAGTACTTCCCGCAGGCCCTGGCCACCCTCGGCCTGGCGCTCCTCCGCCAGGGCCGGCCCGACGCGGCCGAGGCGGCGTGCCGGATGGCCATCGACGTGGACGGCGAGGTCGGGTCGGCGCACGCCGCCCTGGGCACCGTCCTCCTCGCCACCGGCCGTCCCACCGAAGCCCAGGACGCGTTCCACCGCGCGGTGTCGCTCGACGGCACCGACCAGGCGGCGATGACCGACCTGGGCCGGGCGCTGCTGATCAACGGTCGCGCCCGCGAGGCGCAGACGGCCTTCGAAACGGCGCTGGCGCTGCGCGGCGGCCACCATCCCGAGGCGCACCTGGAGCTGGCCGCCCTGGCCCAGGACCAGGGCCGGATCGCCGATGCCATGGGCCACGCCCGGGCGGCGCTCGCGCTCGAGCCACGGTCGTGGAGAGCCGCGGTCATCCTCGGTCTCGGCCACCTGCAGCTGGCCCTGGTCAGCGAGCCGCGTGTCCACAGCCTGCACGCCGTCGCCCGCTTCGATCGCGCCCTCGCGCTGGCTCGACCCCTGCGGCTGCCGGCCGGCGAGGTGGCCCGGATCCACCTCTATCGCGGCACCGCCCTCGCCGCGCTCGGAAGGGAACGCGAGGCGAGCGCCGGCCTGCGCAGCTCGACCCGCGCGGCGCGGGTGGACTCGCTCGCCGCCGAGGTGCTGACCGAGCTGAGCCGGACCCACAGCCTCCGCCGGCTGAGCCTGCGGCTGCGGACCCTCGCACTGGTCGCCTGCGGCCTGGTGGTCGCGCTGCTCCTGGCCGTCGGGACGGGGGTGCTCCACCGCGCGACCGGCCGGATCGGGTCGGTGATCCCGTGGGCGGCCATGGTGGCAAGCGCTCTGATCGGCGCCCTCTACGTGGTCACGGCACTCCGCCTGCAGCGCGTTCGCGCGCGGCGGCCCCGCCCTGACGTCCTGCCCGCATCCGAGCCCGAGGCGGAGACCGGCGAGACGCTGTCCGCCTGAGGGGCGCGGCGACGGTGGCCGGGTTGAATCCGGGTTCGAGCGGCTAGTCTGCAGACGTCGTCCACCTCTGGGAGTGCCCGAGCCATGGCCCTGCACCGCGGCGGTCACGTCCGTCCCCGCGCGCACCCGCGCGACTCCGCCAACCCCTTTCTGTCGACGGCGAACCCGGCGCTCCACGCGAAGGTGACGGCGCCGGATCACCAGCTGGCCGCGGACATGCTCCCCCCGGACGTGGCCTACCAGCTCATCCACGACGAGCTGCTGCTCGACGGCAACGCGCAGCTCAACCTGGCCACCTTCGTCACCACCTGGATGGAGCCCCAGGCGGAGCGCCTGATCGCCGAATGCGTGCAGAAGAACATGATCGACAAGGACGAGTATCCGCAGACCGCCAGGCTGGAGCAGCGGTGCGTGGCGATGCTCGCGCATCTCTGGAAGGCGCCCGACCCGTCGGCGGCGGTGGGCTGCTCGACCACGGGGTCGTCGGAGGCGTGCATGCTCGGTGGCCTCGCCCTGAAGCGGCGCTGGGCCGCGCGCCGCGGTGACACGGCGGGACGGCCCAATCTGGTCATGGGCGTCAACGTCCAGGTGTGCTGGGAGAAGTTCTGCCGGTACTGGGACGTCGAACCCCGCCTGGTGCCGATGGAGGGCGACCGCTTCACCCTCTCGCCGGAGACGGCGGTGGCGCACTGCGACGAGAACACCATCGGTGTGGTCGCGATCCTCGGCTCGACCTTCGACGGGAGCTACGAGCCCGTCGCCGGCATCGCCGGCGCCCTCGACGACCTGCATGCGCGGACCGGCATCGACGTCCCCATCCACGTCGACGGCGCGTCGGGGGCGATGATCGCCCCCTTCCTCGACACCGAGCTGGTCTGGGACTTCCGCCTGCCCCGGGTGGCGTCGATCAACACCTCAGGGCACAAGTACGGCCTCGTCTATCCCGGCGTGGGCTGGGTGGTGTGGCGTCACCGCGACGCGCTGCCGTCCGAGCTCGTGTTCGAGGTCAACTACCTGGGCGGGAAGATGCCGACCTTCGCGCTGAATTTCTCGCGCCCCGGCGCCCAGGTCGTCGCCCAGTACTACGTGTTGGTGCGCCTGGGCTGGGACGGGTTCCGCCTCGTGCAGCAGGCCTGCCGGGACGTCGCCACCGGTCTCGCCGCCGCCCTGGAGAGGCTGGGTCCCTTCCGGCTGCTCACCCGCGGCGACCAGCTCCCGGTGTTCGCGATGACCACGCGACCCGAGGTGCGCGCGTTCGACGTCTTCGACGTGTCGCGGCGGCTGCGCGAGCGGGGGTGGCAGGTCCCCGCCTACACCTTCCCGGAGAAGCGGACCGACCTCGCGGTGCTCCGTGTGGTGTGCCGCAACGGGTTCTCACAGGACCTCGCCGGCCTGCTCGTCGAGGACGTCCAGCGCATCCTGCCCGACCTCGAACGCCAGGACCGGCCGCAGCAGAACGCACCGGCGGTCGCCGGCTTCCACCACTGAGCGACGGTCAGCTGCGCAGCTGCAGGGACTTGGTCTCCAGGAACTCCTCGAGGCCCCAGCGGCCGAGCTCGCGTCCCAATCCCGACTGCTTGTACCCGCCGAAGGGGGCCAGCGGGTTGAAGCCGCCGCCGTTGATGTCGACCTGGCCGGTGCGCAGACGCCGGGCGAAGGCGCGGGCGCGCTCCTCGTCCGCCGACCACACCGCCCCGGCGAGGCCATACACGGTGCCGTTGGCGATGCGCAGCGCCTCCTCCTCGTCGTCGTAGGGCATGATCGCCAGCACCGGTCCGAAGATCTCCTCCTGGGCAATGGTCATGTCCGCGGTGACGTCGGCGAAGATCGTCGGCCGCACGTAGTAGCCGCGGGGCAGGTCGTCGGGCGCCTCCGCTCCGCCGGTCACCAGGCGAGCGCCCTCGGCGACCCCGCGCTCGATGTAGGCGCGCACCCGCTCGCGCTGCGCGGCGGAGGCCAGCGGACCCAGCCGTGCCTCCTCGCCGAGCGGGTCGCCGAGCGGCAGGCGCGCGGCCACCGCGACAGCGAGCTCCAGCGCCTCCTCCTAGCGCGCGCGGGGCACCAGCATGCGGGTCAACGCGGTGCAGGTCTGGCCGCTGTTGAGGAAGGCGTTGCTCACCCCGCCGCCCACCGCGCGGCCGAGATCGGCGTCGTCGAGCAGGACGTTGGCGGACTTGCCACCGAGCTCGAGCGCGACCCGCTTCACCGACTGCTCCGCGAGCTCCGAGACCCGCCGCCCCGCCCGGGTCGACCCGGTGAACGACACCATGTCGACCTGG
>DATARS010000183.1:0-5552 GCA_036269455.1 Candidatus Dormiibacterota bacterium
GCCGGGGCCTTCGGCATCGAGTACGTCCACGTGCCCACCGACGGGTCGAACCGCCACCGGCACGAGGCGGTGCAGCTCAGCCTGCTCCAGAACAACGCCATCGACCTCGTGGTTCTGGCCAAGTACATGCAGATCCTCACCACCGAGTTCCTGGTGCGCTACCCGCGGGTGATCAACATCCACCACTCCTTCCTCCCCGCCTTCGTCGGCGCCAACCCCTACCTGCAGGCGATCCAGCGCGGGGTCAAGATCATCGGCGCCACCGCCCACTACGCCACCGCCGACCTCGACGCCGGGCCGATCATCGAGCAGGACGTGGTGCGGGTCAGCCACCGCGACTCCGTCGCCGACCTGATCCGCAAGGGGCGCGACCTCGAGCGCGTGGTCCTCGCTCGCGCCGTGCGACTCCACCTCGAGAACCGGGTGATCGTCCACGGCAACCGGACCAGCGTCTTCGACTAGTCCGGCCGGGCGATCTCCAGGGGGCGGAGGAAGCTCTCGAGCAGCGGCAGGAGCAGGTCGGGACGCTCGATCTGCGGACAGTGGCCGCAGGGGTCGATCACCTCGAGCCGGGCGCCGGGGACGGTCTCGGCGAGGGCGCGGCCATGCTCGACCGGGACCATCCGGTCGTTCCGTCCCCAGAGCACCAGCAGGGGCACGTCGATCTCCTCGACGCGCCCGAGCAGCGCGCCCGAGGCGAGCTCGGCGACGAGCAGGTGGCCGAGCTGGTAGAGGTCCTCGATGTCGCGGCGGGTGCGGTAGCGGCGGCCCAGCTCACGCAGCGTCGCGGGGTCGATCCGCCCGGTGTCGTGGACGACCAGCCGCAGGAAGATCTGCCGGGCCACCGACTCGACGAACGGCGGCGGCACCACCTCCAGCGCCATGAGCATGAAGCGCAGCGAGAGCAGCTGCCCGCTCAGCATCCGCCACCAGATCGGCACCCCGACGCCGAGGCCGGCGGGGGCGATGGCCACCACCCGGTCGGTGCGGTCGGGATGGGCGAGGGCGAAGCGCAGCGCCGCGGCGCCGCCCATCGAGTTGCCGATCACCGCCACCGGGCCGTCGACTCCCAGTGCGTCGAGCACCCCCTCGACGGCAGCGACCTGGCCGTCGAGCAGCGGCCCCGGCAGCGCCGGCGAGGCGCCGAACCCGGGCAGGTCGAGGGAGATCACCCGCTGGCGCTGGGCGAGCGCGGGGAGCACGTGGCGCCAGGTGGCGTGGGTGTCGCCGAATCCGTGGAGCAGGACGGCGGTGCGGCGGCCGCGACCGGCGGTGAGCACATTCACCTCGGTCCCGGCGGCGCGCACGTAGCGGCAGTCGGAACCGGGGAGGATCGGCGCAATCGCCATCGGGCGGCTCAGCCTCCTGCAGGGCGAGCGACGCCCGTGGATGCGACGAAACCCGTCCCCCTCATCCCGACAGTGTGCCATGCGACGGCAGTCGGTAGGCTGGCCGTGACATGGACGTGGACACACGTTTCAGCCGCGCCCGGCTCGCGGCGGCCAGTGGCCTCACCGAGCATGAGGTCGAGGCCTGCGAGGACGCCGGGCTAGCGCCGTGCGGTCATGGTTCTGAAAGGATGCCGGGCCGAGAGTCGGGCCATGGACATCCACCCCGCCCTCCGCGGCACCAGCTGGGTTCGCAGCCTCCCGGCCGGGGCTCTCCAGGTCGACTCCGAGACCCTGGCTGCGCTCTGCTCCGGGCTCGCGGATCGCCCCGACCTCTGGGAGCGGCTGGTGCGGCACGACCGGATCGTCCGCTGGTACGAGCGCGTGGCGCTCACCGACGCCGTCGAGGTCTGGCTGATCGGCTGGTGGCACGACCAGTTCACCCCGTTCCACGACCACGGCGGCGCCTCGGGCGCGGTCGCGGTGGTGGGGGGCGTGCTCCAGGAGACGGTGGTGCCCGACCCGCCCTTCGCGCCGCGCAGCCGGCTGCTCCCCTGCGGATCGCTGGTCGAGGTGCCGAAGCACGTCGTCCACCGCGTGGGCAACATCCACCTGCCGCCGGCGACCAGCATCCACGCCTACTCGCCTCCGGGGCTGGAGATGACCACCTTCGAGCAGGCGCTGCCCATGCCCGCATACGCGGCGGCGGCCTGATGTCCGCCGTCGACGCCCTGCTCGCCGACGCGCGCTCCGGCCTGGTGCGGCTCGACCCGGCCGCCGCCGCCGACGCGGTCCGCGACGGCGCCCTGCTCGTCGACATCCGCCCCGCGGCCCAGCGCCGCGCCGAGGGCGAGGTGCCGGGGGCGATCATCATCGAGCGCAACGTGCTCGAGTGGCGGCTGGACCCGACCGCGCCCTCGTCGCTGCCCGAGGTGCTCGGGCCCCAGCAGCCGATCGTGCTGCTCTGCTCCGAGGGCTACGCCTCGAGCCTCGCCGCGGCGACGCTTCGTCAGATCGGGCTGGTCAACGCCACCGACGTCGCCGGCGGCTTCATCGCCTGGCGTCGGGCCGGGTTGCCGACGGTGAGCTACCCGCCCGCCTGAACCTCGGGCAGCGCGTCCTCCGTGTCGATCCGCTCGAGCAACCGGGCGAGCAGCTGCTCGGGGAGCCGGGGGGCGGTCGCGACGTGACGCCACACCGACCGGTCGCCCTCCATCGCCCGCGCCGTCTCCGCGATGGTGACGCCGTGGGAGGGCCGGTCGACGACCTCGATGGCGTCGCCGGCGCCGATCTCGCCCGGCTCGACGACCCGGAGATAGGCGCCGGGACGGTTGGCGGCGGTGAACCGTGCCGGGAAGGCCGGGTCGCCCATGCGCATCCCCAGCTTGTAGCAGGGCAGGCGCGGCTGGGCGACCTCGAGGAGCGCCGAGCCGAGCCGCCAGCGCTCGCCGATGATCGCACCGCTCACCTCCATGCCGCTCACGGTGAGGTTCTCACCGAAGGTGGCGGGGGCGAGCTGGATGCCGAGGCCGCTGCTCCACCAGCGGTAGTCCTCGACGGCGTAGGCGTACACCGCCTTGTCGGGACCGCCGTGGACGAGGGGGTCAGCCTGCTCGTCGCCCTCGACGCCGAGCTCGCCGACCCTCAACCGCCCGGCGACCCCGGACTTGACGATGCCGCTCTCGACCGTGCGGCGACCCGCGGTGAGCGGCTGCGCCCGTCCGGTGTTCAGCGCGACCAGCAGCCCGCTCACCCCGAGACCGGCTGGGTCTTCCTGCGGGAGGAGTCCTCGCGGGCGGCGACCCGCCGGCGCAGCACCTGCTGGTAGGCGCGGTCGACCTCGACCCCCATGGCGAGCCGGAAGGCGGCGGCGAGGCTGTCGAGGGCGAGCGGGCGCATCCGCTCGAGGGTGTCCTGCATCCTCGGCCAGTCGGCGTCGGGACGTCCCGCCTCCTCGAAGGGGCGCCACACCTCGTCGAGGTAGAGGCGGACGTAGCGGCGGGCGACCCCGTGGGCGTGGCGGGCGACGTCCTCGGCGGCGGCGATGCAGGACTCCAGCGGGAGCCCCAGGGCCACCAGCTTCTCGGCGGTGCGCAGCAGCATCGGGCTGCGCACCTCGAAGCGGCCGTCACCGAGGTCGCAGAGCAGGCCGATGCGCTCCGAGCGCCGGAGCAGCTCGGGGTCGGCGACGCCGAAGCGCCGCGCCAGCTCGGCGGCGGGGATGGTCTCGACCGGCTCCTCCTCCCAGGCGGCGCGGAGCGCGCTCTCGAAGTCGACCACCTGGCGGGCGGTCCCGGAGGGGACGGAGTCGAGCACCCGGCGGATGGCGCCGAGGTTGAAGCCGTCGGCCTGCATGCGCAGGATCAGGCGGAGCCGGGCGGCGTGCTCGTCGGTGTAGTAGCCGGTGCGCCCGCGCACCGAGGGGGGAGGGAGCAGCCCGCGCGACTGGTGGGCGCGGATGTTGCGCGTGGTCATCCCGGTCGCCTGGGCGAGCTCGTCGATGGTGTGGACGCTCTCGCCGCCGCCGCCGGTCTCGCGCAGCATCTGGGCTACCTGTTTGGCCATGGACTGATGGTACATGGAACGGCGGCTCGGTGCCCTCTCGCGGGCGCGCGCCGTTCCGGCCAAGACTAGCCCACCGCCGGGCTCCCCGGGGTGCCCGGCCGGCGGTCCGCACTCGCCGGCCGGGCTCGGATGTAGGGACGGAGCTAGGGGCGCCGCCGCGCGGTGGCGAGCAGCGCCGCGCCGCCGAGGGTCAGCAGCCCGCCCGCGGCGAGGGGCAGGCCGGCGCCGGTGTCCGGCGCGGTCAGCCCCGCCCCGGTGCCCGTGGCCGGGAGCGCGGTGGAGCCCGCGGCGGAGCCCGCGGTTCCGAGCGTCCCGGTGTCCGGCTGGGGCGTCGGGGTGGGCACCGCGACCGGCGTCGGCATCGGGGTGCCGGCTGCCACCGGAAGCGGGGTCGCCGTCGGGACGGCGGTCGAGGTCGTGGTGGTCTTCGTCGACTTCGTGGTCTTGGTGGGCTTCGGCGCCTTCGTGCTCGTGGTGTGAGTCGAGGTCGTCGAGGTCGTCGAGGTGGTGGCGGCGGCGGCCACCTGCACCCCCGGGGTGCTCGAGAGCAGCGCTCCCGGCGGCCCGTAGGCGAGGAAGCTCCCCGCCATCAGTCCGATGCCTCCGAGGCAGCAGGTGCCCCCGATCCTGCCCAGGAGGCGTCGCCGGTCATCGGCCCTGTGGTCGTTCGTTCCCATTCGTCCCTTCCCTGTGGCCTCGATCACCCGCGTGGCTGCGCCGCACGGGCGCGAGGTGCGAGCGGCCGTCGCCCCGGCAGAGGTTTCCCGGGCGGCCTCCGAGTCAACGCAGCAGCCCCCCCGGTTCCTACGGATGAACCGCAGACGAAATCGATCCCGGCCACGCCCCCGATCGGCAGGCTATGCTCCGGGGCCGGTCGCGCGCGCCCCGGAGGCGGAGAGCGGAGGGAGGCTGAGGATGGGGATCCGGATGCGGTGGACGGTCGCCGCTCTGCTCGCCGGCGCCGCCGGCTGTGCCTGGCCCGCCGCCGGGGTCCGCGCCGTGGCGGGTGCGCCGCTCGCGCTCACCTCGATGCGGCTGACCCTCTCCCCCGAGGCGGTTCCCGCCAATGGCAGGGCGCGGACCGCGGTGCTCGCCAGCGTCACCCCGGCCCTGCCCGGGATCGAGGTGCACTTCGCCACCAGCGGCGACTCGCGGCTCGCCGCCGCCACCGCGACGACCGACTCGGCGGGACGGGCCAGCGACGTGCTCACCGCCTCCTACACCCCGGGGACCCAGACCGTCTCCGTCACCAGCGACTTCGGCTCGGCGAGCGTCACCCTCACCCAGGTCGAGGTGCGGCCGGTCGAGCTGGTCGTGCCCGCGGCGGGGATCGACGCCCCCATCCTCGGCGTCGGCGTCAACCCCCAGGGGGCGATGGACGCGCCGCAGGGTCCCCCCGGCGATCCCGTCTGGCAGCGGGCCTTCTGGCTGCGCACCACCTCGGTGCCCGGGTTCCCCGGGACCGCTGCGCTCAGCGGCCACCTCGACGACCACGAGGGACGCCCCGCCGCCTTCTGGAGGCTCGCGTGGCTGCGCCCCGGCGACGAGGTGGTGGCCCGTCTCAGCGACGGCGATCGGGCGCGATTCAGGGTCACCGAC
>DATARS010000184.1:0-5322 GCA_036269455.1 Candidatus Dormiibacterota bacterium
CAGGTCATCCAGCGCAGGCCCGTCTTCACTCGCTCAGGGTACCAGCCGTGTCCCCATTGGAAAACCGTGATTCGCTTTCGTCACCCCCTCTGCCGTAGCGCTCGAGCAGCTCACGGCCCAGTGTTCCCGGAGCAGGGCGGCGAGCTCCGCCGCCCGCTCCAGCGGGACGTACAGGCGCCCGCCGTCGAGCTCGACCAGCCGGGCGTCGGGGATGAGCCGCTGCAGGCGGCGCGCCCAGCTCGTCTCGAAGAACGGGTCGGCGGTGCCCCACACGAGCAGGGTGGGAACCCGCAGCGCCGCCAGCCCCGGGGTGGCCGCGGCGAGGTCCTCGTTGCACAGGGCCACCAGCAGGCGCTCGACGTCGCGGGCGGCGTCCTCGCGGGCGGCGATGGGGGAGAGCAGCGCGTCGAGGATCCCGGCGTCGAGCTCCTCGGGGCGCTCGAGGCAGCAGCCCAGGCCGCGGCCGGCGCGCGCCCGCGCGGGGTCGGCGGCCATCGCCCGGAGCTGCGGCGCGTAGGCTCCGCGCAGGGCCCGCTCGGTGGCGGCCCGGAAGAACGGCGGCGGCAGGTTGTCCTCGGTGTCGCAGTTGGTCAGGGTCAGGGTGCGCACCCGCTCGGGGTGCCGCGCCGCGAGCACCTGGCACACGGCGCCGCCGGTGTCGTTGCCGACGACGTCGACGCTCTCCAGGCCGAGCTCGTCGCAGAGCGCCACCAGCAGGCCGGCGAGGGCGGGGAGGGAGAGGTCCTGCTCGGGACGGGACCGAGAGGCGCCGTGGCCGGGGAGGTCGGGAACGACGACGCGGCGCTCGCCCCCGAGCTCGGCCGCGAGCGGCCGCCAGAGGTGGCCGTTGACCACCAGCCCGTGGACGAGGAGCGCAGCCGGGCCCTCCCCGGCGTCGACGCAGGCGATCTCGCCGGCGTGGGTGGCCACCATCCGGCGGTGGGCGTTCCAGCTCTCCACATTCACCGTGGGCACCTCCATGGCAGACCGACTGTCGGTATCCTACAACAAACCGACTGCCGGTCTGTCAAGATGCCGGGCATGGTCGACCGCAGGGCCGAGCGCGGCGAGAACACGCGCCGCCACCTCGTCGAGACCGCGACCCGGCTCTTCGCCGAGCGCGGCTACGAGGCCACCCCGGTGGAGCTCGTGCTCGCCGAGGCAGGGGTGAGCCGGGGCGCCCTGTACCACCACTTCGCCAGCAAGGAGGCGCTCTTCGAGGCGGCGCTCGAGGGTGTCCAGACCCGGGTCGCGGAGGCGGTGCGCGACGCCGCCCGCGCCGCCGGCGACCCCCTCGGCGCGCTCCGCGCCGGCTGTGCCACCTGGCTCGAGCTCGCCCGCGAGCCGGCGGTGCGGCGCATCGTCCTGCTCGACGCGCCCTGGGTGGTCGGCTGGCAGCGCTGGCGCGAGATCGACCAGCGCCACTCGCTCGGTGCCGTCCGCACCTCGCTCCGCGCCCTCAGCCGCCAGGGCCTGCTGCCCGCCGAGCTCGTCGACGTTCACGCCCACGTGCTCCTCGCCGCGCTCACCGAGGTGGCGCTGCTCATCGCCCAGGCGGCCGAGCCCCAGGCGGTGACGGAGCGCGCCGCGTCGGTGGTCGCCCAGCTGCTCGACCGGTTGATCGCGCCCTCGGTCGACCTGCCCACCGCCAACCCCTGACCCGCTCGCGGCACCGCCATACTCCGGGGCCATGGTGGGGCGCACGCGTGTCGCCGTGGTGGCCGTGGCCGCCGCCGCCACCGCGTGCGCGCCGGCGAGCCGGGTCGCGCCGGCGGCGACGGTGGCGGTGCACGGGGTGGTCCACGCCCCCGACGGCTCGCCCGCGGTGGGGCTCCGCGTCGGGCTGGTCAAGCAGCTCGACGCCGGCGAGCTCCTCGGCGGGGTCTTCGTCATCGGTGTCTCGCTCGGCCTGGCCTGCTTCGGCGGCGGCCCGGCGACGCCGGACATCTGCAGCCACCAGCCGAGCTCGGTCACCGGGAGGGACGGCCGGTTCCGCTTCTCGCTCAACGGCGGCGACACTCAGAACTCGCTCGGCCGGGCGAGCACCTTCAGCGTCGTCACCTCCCTCCCCGCCGCCGCCGGCGAGCTGATCGGGCCGTCGACGTCGGAGGACCTCGAGCTCCAGGCCACCGACCTCGAGGTGCCCGCCCTGCGGCTCTGGCGCCCCCCGGTCGCGGTGGCCCCCGCCGGCGCCACCGTCGGCGTGAGCTGGACCGCGCCGGCCGCCGACTACGGCGGCTCGCCCGCCTACGGCGTCCGCTTCCAGGACGCCGCCACGCTGCCGATCTGGACCTTCGCGGGCGCCCATCCCGGCGGCGCCCTCGACGCTCGCCTGCTCGAGGACAGCCACGGCGGGGCCCTGGTCGAGGCGCACACCGAGATGCCCGCGACCGGCACCTCGGCGCGCTTCACCTACCGCTCCGCCGCCGTCGCCTACCGGGGCGGCGCGGGGGCGCCCCCCTCCCGGGGGCGGCCGTGCGGCATCTCCACCGGCCCCGAGCCGCCGGCGCTGCGCAGCTGCGCGCTGACCGACGGCGACCTCGTCCATCCGGCGCTGCCCGCGGCCGCCGCGCCGAGCGTGCCGGCGGGGACGCCCACCGCCCCGGCGGGCCACGGCGAGGTCGACATGGGCGCGGCGGTGCCGGTGACCCTGGTGGTGGTGCGCGGCTGCGCGGGCTGCCAGGTCGAGGGCTCGACCGACGGCGCCTCCTGGACGGCGATGGGCACGGTGCCGGGCGAGCCCGGAGCGGTCGAGCCGCCGGGCGGCCGCGCCGTCGCCCGGTACGTGCGCACCGGCGGTGGCTCCGGCCCCACCGCGCTGCGCGAGCTCTCGGTGTGGACCACCGCCGCGGTGACCGGGGCGCCGGCGGGAGCGGGGGGGCCGGCACCGCCGCCGGGCGGCGGTGGGGCGCCCTCCGCGACCGCCCCCGGCACCGACTACCGCCCGCTCGCCGTGGGGCTGGTGGCGCTGGCGCTGGCGGTGGCCGCGCTCACCGTGGTGCTGGGGAGGCGCCGGCCCACGGGTTGATGCCGGAGACGGCGAGAACCCGGATGCATCTGACAGTCATTGACGTGGTCGCAGCCCTGCGCTAGCGTGTCCTCACTTGCCGCCTGGTCGGCAGCCGTTCGCTCCATTGACGCGGTGATTGCCATGACGGTCAACACGGTCAACACACCTCCCGAAGTGTCGTCCCGCACCCGTCCGGTGTGGTCGTGGGGGACGAGCAACGGCTCGGAGGCAGCGGCACGCGCCGCCCCCGGGGGCGACCCCGGGACGGTCGAGCTCGTCGGCCGTGCGGTGCCGCGTCCCGATCCCGTCCCCGCCCCGCCGCAGGCGGTCCCCGCGTGGGACTGGGACCTGACCGTGGCGATGAAGGTGGTGGTCCCGCCGCCCGATCCCTGGAGCTGGGCCGCGATCGCCCCCGGCAGCGAGGTGGCGCCGCCGGCCGCCCCGCCGGTGGTGACGCCCGCCGCCCCGCCGCGGCCGGCCCCGGTGCGCGCCGCCCACGCCCCAGCTGCGTCCGCCGCGGAGTGGACGCCGGTGGGCGCGCCGGCTCCGGCTCCCCCGGCGCCGGCATCCCCGGCCACGCCGGTCATCCTGCTGCCCGCGATCGGGCTGCTGCTGATCGCCATGTTCATCGTCCTGCTCGTCTTCGCGCTCCACCACTGAGTCGCGACCGCGCGCGCAGGCATCGCCGCTGTGACAGGAGGGCGGCGGCCCCGCGGGGCCGCCGCCCTCCACGCGTTCCGGCGCCGTCAGGCCCGAGCAGCGCCGGAGGTTGCGGCGGACTGTGCCTGGAGCATGTGGAAGAGCAGGATCAGCTCGCTGAGCGCGAGCGGCTCGCTGCGCACCTCGGGGTCGATCCGTCCCAGCGCGCGGGGCAGCGTGCCGGGGACGTCGAGCTCGCTCCAGATGTGCTCCTCGACGGTGCGGCTCACCTCCCGCGGAGCCCGGCCGTCGATGTACAGGGCGTCGACGGGCTTTCCGTCCTCGTCGCGCATCAGGCTGAGGTGCATCGCCCGGCGGGTGTCGTCGGTGAGCACCTGGGAGAGGTCGGGATGCCGGATGGTGGGGCGCAGCAGGACGGTCGCGCTCAGCGTGTCCTCCGCCCCCGCGTCGGTGGCGGGATGGAAGCGCACCACGATGTCGGCGTGTGACCGCTGCGGCCGGATGTACGTGGCCGAGTCGTGCTCGCGCCGCTCGAGCTCGGCGAGCACCTGCTCGGCGGTGTAGCCCCGCTTGCTGCAGTCCCGGTGCACCTTCCACGCCCGTCGGATCTCCTCGGGCGGGTCGAGGAAGACGCGCACGTCGAAGCAGGCGCGCATCGACCGGCTGTGCAGCGGCAGCAGCCCCTCGATGATCACGAACTCCCGCGGGACCACGTACTCCTGGCGGCCGAAGGTGCCGGTGGAGTGCTCGTAGACCGGCTTGAGGACCGGCTGGCCGCGGGCGAGCAGGGCGAGGTGCTGCTCCATGATCTCGATGTGGTTGCACTCGGGACTGAGCGGCGTGAAGGGGAGCGACCTGCGCTCCTCGCGGTCGTAGCTGTGGTAGTCGTCGACGCAGACACCGGTCACGCGATCGGGTCCGAGCGCCTGCACCAACCCGGCGGTGAGCGTGGTCTTGCCGGCCGCGCTGTCCCCGGCGATGGCGATCATCACCGGCCGCGGCCCGGTGTCCTCCGCGACCGGGGGGAGTCCGGCGTGGATGTGCGTGTCCGGCATGAAGAGAGACCGCCCTCCGAGTGGGTGTTCCCTCGACACTGCCAGAGGGCGGTCCTCAGGGTCAATTGATATTTTGCTGATCGACCATAAGATTGATCTGAAGTATCAGGAGCCCTCCGGCGCCGGCTCGAGGGTGGTGGCGATGAACCAGCGGTGGCCGAAGGGGTCGACCAGCACCCCGGTGCGCTCACCGTATGACTGGTCGGCCACGGGGCGCTCGAGGGTGGCGCCCGCTGCGACGGCGCGCTCGACGACGGCGTCGACGTCGGGGACGAGGAGGTGGAGCGAGACCGTGGTCGCGTCGAGGCTGCGCGGCCCGCGCATGTTCGGCACCTGCTCGCGGGCCTCGTCGGAGAGCATCAGGACGGCCTCGCCGATGCGCATCTCGGCGTGGCCGATGCTCCCGTCGGCGGAGGTGAGCCGCATCAGCTCGGTCGCGCCGAAGCCGCGGGTGTAGAAGTCGATGGCCTCGGCCGCGCCGGTCACCATCAGGTAGGGGGTGAGCACTGTCGGCATCGCGCCTGCCTCCGGACGGGTCGTGGGCGGACATGCCCCATCATGGACAATGCTGCCCGCTCGTGATCCAGCCCGCCCTCC
>DATARS010000185.1:0-2234 GCA_036269455.1 Candidatus Dormiibacterota bacterium
GCCGCGCGGTCCGCGCGGTCGGCTACCGAGACGCCGGAGGGCCCGCCGCGCCCGCCGCCCGGACCCCGGCGACCACCCGCTGGATCGACTCGGGGTCCTCGAGGCCGGTGGTGTCGCCGATCACCTCGCCGCGCTCTGCGACCTCGCGGAGCAGACGGCGCATGATCTTCCCGGCGCGGGTCTTCGGCAGCGCGTCGACAAGGTGCACGGCGCCGAGCGCGGCGTGGGGGCCGATGGTCACGATCACCGCCTCGGACACGCGCCGTGACACGGCCTCCGTGTCCTCGCCCGGCGCCACGATGAGGAAGGCGGCGGGGACGGTCCCCTTGATCGGGTCGGCGACGCCGGTGACCGCGCCCTCGGCCACGCCCGGCTGGGCGGTGACGATGGATTCGATCTCCATGGTGCTGATCCGGTGGCCGGCGACGTTGATGACGTCGTCGGCGCGGCCGAGCACCCAGAGGTGGCCGTCGGCGTCGCGCACCGCCTCGTCCGCGGTCCAGTAGCGCCCCGGATACCGGCCGAAGTAGCTCTGGACGAAGCGGCCGTGGTCGTCCCAGATGGTCCTGGCCAGGGTCGGGAAGGGATGGAGCAGCACCAGGTTGCCCTTCTCCCCGTCGGACACCTCGTTGCCCTCGTCGTCGAGGATGGCGCACTGGTGGCCGGGCACCGGGCGGCCGCAGGAGCCGGCCTTGAGCTCGTCGACGCCGTGCACCGGATACGTCCACGTCGATCCCGTCTCGGTCTGTCCGTACCCGTTCACCACCGGCACGCCGCCGCCGAGCCGCTCGGTCGCCCAGGCGAAGGTCGCCGGGTCGAGGGGCTCGCCCTGGACGCTGATCAGTCGCAGGTGGGGAAGGGGGTGGGCGCCTGTCATCCCGTCGCCGAGCCGGCGGAGCATGCGCACCGCCGTGGGTGCAGTCAGCACCTTGGTGACCCCGTGCCGCTCGGCCATCTCGTAGAAGCGTTCGCCGGTGGGATGGTCGAGAGCGCCCTCGTAGACGAAGAGTGTCATCCCGTGGGCGAGGCCGCCGATCACCGCCTGGATCGGGAAGGTGAGCCACCCGACATCGGCGGCGCACCAGTAGACGTCGTCCGGGCGCGGGCCGATCTGCCACTTCACGTTCGCCCACGTGCCGACGAGGAAGCCGGCGGTCGAGTGCACCAGTCCCTTGGGGCGCGCCTCGGTGCCGCTGGTGAAGATGAGGAACGCGGGCTCGTTCGCCTCCATCGGCTCGCAGGGACAGTCGGGGCTTTGGGCGGCGCACAGCTCCTCGAAGGAGACCTCGCCGGGCTCGAGAGCGGGCCGCGTCCCCGAGCGGTCGAGGACGATCGCGTGCTCGACGCTTGGCGCCTGGGTGCGGGCGCGGCGGAGGTTGTCGAGGAGGGGGACCTCGCGTCCGCGCCGGTAACCGCGGTCGGCGAGGATCACCGCCCTGGCGTTCGACCCCTGCAGCCGCAGCGCGGTCGCGTCGGGCGAGAAGGCCGAGAAGATCACCGTGTAGACGGCGCCGATCCGGTTGCATGCGTGGATGGCGACGAAGACCTCAGGGAGGTTTTGCATGTAGATCGCGACGACGTCGCCGCGCCGGATGCCGAGCGAGCGCAGCCCGTTGGCGAGCCGGGCGACCCGTTCGCGCAGGTCGCGGTAGGTGAGGGTGCGGACGTCACCCGGCTCGCCCTCCCAGATGATCGCCGGCCGCTCGGCGGTCGCGGGGTCCTCCGCCCAGCGGTCGACGCAGCTGTCGGCGACGTTCATCCGTCCGCCGGAGAAGTAGCGGAAATCGGGGAAGTCGCCCTCGCGGAGCGCGGTCCAGGGCTCCATCCAGCGGATGTGGCCGGCCGCCCACTCCCAGTACCGATCCGGGTGCTCCGCCTCGAGCCGGCGCGCAATCTCGAGGTCCGCGGCCTGCTCGGGGTCGCGCCAGGCGTCGCGGAGCGGCAGAAGCGGCTGACCGATCAGGTCCTCGATCCCGGCCTCGACACTCACGGCGACACCTCCTCCTTCTCGCGCGGGGGTCAGTATGCCGGAGGCGCCCCGAGCGCGTTTCGGAGGCGCGGCTCGCGGCCGAGCAATGGGGGACCGGCGACTCGCAACATGCCGGTCGCCCGACGGAGACGGCCCTTAGCAGCGGACTAGCCCGGGAACTCTACGGAGTCGAAGCGGTCAACGCCTAGGGGCCGCGGTGTGTTGGGAGTGAGACGTGCGATGAGGTGCACACACGACGCATCGG
>DATARS010000186.1:0-9603 GCA_036269455.1 Candidatus Dormiibacterota bacterium
GGCGACGAGGTGGTGCTGATGGCCGGCCCCTGCAGCGTCGAGAACGAGGAGATGCTGCTCGAGACCGCGCGGGCGGTTCGTGACGGCGGTGGCCACATCCTCCGGGGTGGCGCCTTCAAGCCGCGCACCTCGCCGTACGCCTTCCAGGGGCTGGGCCGCGCCGGGCTGCAGCACCTCGCTGCGGCGCGGCGCGAGACCGGGCTGCCGGTGATCACCGAGGTGATGACCCCGAGCGAGGTGGAGGCGGTGGCCGAGATCGCCGACATCGTCCAGATCGGCGCCCGCAACATGCAGAACTTCGACCTGCTCCGCGAGGTCGGGCGGCACTCCCGCCCGGTGATGCTCAAGCGCGGCCTCAGCAACACCATCGAGGAGTGGCTGCTGAGCGCCGAGTACGTGCTCTCGCAGGGGAACTACAACGTCATCCTCTGCGAGCGCGGCATCCGGACCTTCGAGACCATGACCCGCAACACCCTGGACATCGCCTGCGTGCCGCTGCTCCAGGAGCTGAGCCACCTGCCGGTGATCATCGACCCCTCCCACGGCACCGGCCGCTGGTCGCTGGTGGGCGCCTGCGCGCGCGCCGCCATCGCCGCCGGCGCCGACGGGGTGATGATCGAGGTCCATCCCCGGCCGGACGAGGCGCTCTCCGACGGTCCGCAGTCGCTCACCCCGCAGAACTTCGCGGCGCTGGTGCCCCAGCTGCAGCGGGTGGCGGCGGCGGTGGGAAGCCGGCTCGCCGAGCCGGTGGCGACCCCGTCCGCCGGCACCGCCGTCGCCGGGTAGGGTGGCGGCTCCGCCCGCGAGCGTCGCGGTGGTGGGGCTGGGGCTCATCGGCGCGTCGCTCCTCGCCGCGCTGCGCGAGCGGCTGCCGCAGGTGCGCCGCATCGGCGTCGCCCGCCGCGCCGAGATCGCCGCCCGCGCCCTCGACGACGGCCTCTGCGACTCCGCGGGCACCGACCCCGGTCTGCTCGGCCACGCCGAGGTGGCGGTGCTCTGCACCCCGGTCGACGCCATGGAGGGCTGGCTCGCCGCCTGCGCCCGCGAGGCCCCGGCCACCGTGGTGACCGACTGCGGCAGCACCAAGGCGTGGATCGCGGAGCGCGGCGCCGCCATCCTCGGCGAGGGCCGCTTCCTCGGCGGCCATCCCATGGCGGGGCGCGAGCGCAGCGGCTACGACGCCGCCGAGGCCGGGCTCTTCGCCGGTTGCACCTGGGTGGTCACGCCGCGGCGGCCCGGCGACCTCGCCGCCTTCGCACCCTGGCTGGCGGCGGTCGAGGCGCTCGGCGCCCACCTCGAGGTGCTCGACGCCGCCACCCACGACGCCGCCGTCGCCGCCATCTCCCACCTGCCCTTCGCGCTCAGCGCCGCGCTCGTCCACGCCGCCGCCGCCGATCCCGCCTGGCCCGCGGCGGAGCGGCTGGCGGCGAGCGGCTTCCGCGACATGGCCCGGCTGGCGGGCGGCGACCCGGCGATGTATGCCGCGATCGCCCGCACCAACGCACCGGCGATGCTCGCCGCCCTCGACCGTCTCGAGGGCGAGCTGGCGGGACTCCGCCGGCTGCTCGGCGCCGGCGATGTGGGAGAGGAGTGGTTCGCGGCGGCGCGCGAGCTGCGCCGCGAGTGGCTCGCCGGCCGCGCCGCGTCGGGGAGGCCGGTGCCGTGACCGAGGTGCGGGTGGGCGCGGCCGAGCGGGTCGACGGCGAGGTCGCCGTGCCCGGGGACAAGTCGATCAGCCACCGGGCGCTGCTGCTCGGCGCCGTCGCCTCGGGCCGCAGCTTCCTCGGCAACCTCTCGCCCGCCGCCGACGTCGCCAGCACCGCCGCCTGCCTGTCCGCCTGCGGCGCCTGGATCCGCACCTTCGGGCCGGGGAAGGTGGTGCTCGACGGGGCCGGGATCGGCGCCACGCTGCGCACCCCGGAGGCTGCGCTCGACTGCGGCAACTCGGGGACGACGATGCGGCTGCTCAGTGGCCTGCTCGCCGGTCACGAGCTCGAGGCGGTGCTCGACGGCGACGCCTCGCTGCGGCGCCGGCCGATGCGCCGCATCGCGGTGCCGCTGGAGCGGATGGGCGCGACCCTCGAGCCGACGCCCGAGGGCACCGCCCCGCTGCGCCTGCGCGGCCGCTTCCCCCTGCATCCGGTCGAGTACGAGCTGCCGGTGGCGAGCGCCCAGCTGAAGTCGGCGGTGCTCCTCGCCGGCCTCGCCGCCGAGGGGCCCACCACCGTGATCGAGCCGGCGCCGAGCCGCGACCACACCGAGCGGCTGCTCGCCCTCTGCGAGGTGCCGGTGACCGCCGAGGGGGGCCGGATCACGGTGACGCCGGCGCCGCTGCAGCCCTTCGGCCTGCGCGTCCCCGGCGACCTCAGCTCCGCCGCCTTCCTGCTCGCGCTCGCGGCGGCCCGTCCGGGCTGGCGGGTGCGCTGCCCCGGGGTGACCCTCAATCCGGGCCGCACCGGGGTGCTCGAGGTGCTCACCGAGATGGGGGCGGTGGTGTCGGTGGAGCCGGGCCCGGACGCCGGCGGGGTCGAGCCGGTCGGCGACGTCGAGGTGCGCGGCGCGCCACTGCGTGCGGTGATCGTCGGCGGCGACCTCATCCCCCGGCTCATCGACGAGCTCCCGGTGCTCGCCCTGCTCGCCACCCAGGCGGAGGGCACCACGGTGATCCGCGACGCCGCCGAGCTCCGGGCCAAGGAGAGCGACCGCATCGCCCTGGTGGTCGCCGGCCTGCGCGCGCTCGGCGCCGAGTGCGAGGAGGCGCCCGACGGGCTCGCCGTCCACGGCCCGACCCGGCTGCGTCCCGCCGGCCTCGACGCTCACGGCGACCATCGCCTGGCCATGGCCTGGGCGGTCGCCGCATGCCTCGCCGAGGGCGGCCCCACCGTCATCGCGGGCGCGGACTGCGTCGCCGTCTCCTATCCGGGGTTCTTCGACGACCTCGCCGGGCTGGTGGGCGGACCCGGCTGAGCCCCGGGCCTCAGGGCCTCAGGGCCTCGGCGGGCGGTCCCAGGTCGAGGAGCAGGGGAGGGGAGTTGAGGTCCTCGACGATCTTCAGCTCGGCGACGTCGAGGAGCACCGGCACCGCGTTGTCGGCCTCGATGAAGGGCCGCGCCGCGGGCGCGTGGGCGGCGATGCGGTCGAGCAGCTCGGTTCGCCGCTCGGGGTCCTCGATCACCCGGGCCGTCCCGGTGCCCTGGACCCAGCGCGTGGGGTTGCCCGGCGAGCACATGAAGGCCACCCGCGGATCGGCGGCGATGCCGCGGTGGAGGCGGGTCTCGCGGAAGACGGTGAGCACCAGCCGCAGGTGCCCGTCCTCGAGGACGGCGGCGAAGAAGACGCCGGCGACGTGGGGGCCGGCCGGCAGGGTGGTCGCCAGGGTGGCGATGTTGTAGCCGCGCAGGGCCCAGAGGGCGCGATCGAGGTCGGCGCTCACCGTCGCTACTTTACCGGGGCCGACTCCAGCGGGTCGAAGCTGGGTAACGGCGCCATCCGCCTGATCGGGCCGGTCCCACAATGCGTCGCAAGATGTCCATCCTCCCCCAGCAGCTCGCGGACAGCGACCAGCTCGAGCTGCTGCATCGCGTCAGCAGCGTCCTCGGCGGCTCCCCGGACATGGACGCGACCATGGACGCGGTGCTGCGGGCGATGGTGCCGGTGCTGCCCTTCGACACCGCCAGCCTCTTCCTCCTCGATCGCGACGGCCACCTCCGGGTCTGCGCCGCGCTCGGCTACGAGCTCGACGGCCGCGACCCCCGGGTCTTCCCGGTCGGCTCCGGGGTGGTGGGCTGGGTGGTCGCCAACCGCGCCCCCGCGCTGGTGCGCGACTCCGAGCGCGACGGCCGCTTCGACGCCCTCGACGGGCGCACCCCGCGCTCGCTCCTCGCCGTCCCGCTCAGCGTCGGCGAGCGGGTGCTCGGCTCGCTCTGCCTGGTCCGCCGGGTGCCGGCGCCGCCCTTCGTCGATGCCGACACCACCCTGGTGGCGACGATCGCCAACAGCGCCGCGCTGGCCCTCGAGAACGCCCGCCTCCACGAGCAGGAGCGCGCGCTGCGGCTGCGCCTCGAGGAGCTCAACCAGCTCTACGCCCAGGAGCGGCGGCTGGTCGAGCAGCTGGAGCGCCACGACCGCGTCTACAGCTCGGTGGTGAGCACCGTCTCCCACGAGCTGCGCACCCCGCTGATGGGCATCCAGGGCTTCGCCCGGATGATCCGCGACGGCGACGTCGACGGCGAGGAGGTCCGCGACTTCGCCGCCGAGATCCACGACAACGCGGTGCGGCTGGGGCGCTACGTCTGCGGCATCCTCTCCGAGGACGCGGTGCAGCAGGGCAACGTCGCCCTCGAGCTCCGCGAGGTGCGGCTGCGGCCGCTCGCCGACCGGGTGCTGCGCTCCTTCGTCCCCATGACCCGGGGCACCCACCAGCTGGTCAACGACGTGCCCGCCGACCTCTCCTCGGTGCGCGGCGACGCCGAGCGGCTCACCCAGGTGGTCTCCAACCTGGTGAGCAACGCGGTGAAGTACAGCCCGATGGGCGGTCGCGTCCGGGTGTGGGCCCGTCCGGCCCCGGGCGCCCGGGTCGAGCTCGGGGTCGAGGACGAGGGCATCGGCATCCCCGTCGACTCCCAGACGCGGATCTTCGAGCGCTTCTACCGGGTCGCCACCCCGCAGACCCGCGGCATCACCGGCGCGGGCGTGGGGCTCTCCATCGTCAAGGGCCTGGTCGACCTCCACGGCGGCAGCATCGCGGTGGAGTCGGAGCCGGGCCGGGGGAGCAGCTTCCGGGTCTTCCTTCCGCAGTGGGCCTACTTCCCGCCGGCCGCCGACTACGGCGGGCTGCGGGCGCTCTCGCACCCCTCCCGCTGAGCACCGGCGGCCGGCCGCCGCCGCTCCGCGCCGCGCTACCCTCTGCCCATGAACACCCCGGGCACCCGCCGCCTGGGCCGGCGCGAGCCCACCCCGCCGGCGATCGCCGAGCGTGACACCGCCGCCGAGGACGAGCACCGCCGGCTGCTCGCGACCGTCCGCCGGCTCCGCCTGGAGCTGGCCCGGCTGCGCGGCGAGCTCGACGACGCGTCGGCCGGCGGCGAGGCGGAGGCGGCGGAGCTCGTCGGTGTCGCCGTCGACCCCGATGCCGAGGTCGAGCCCGAGGCCCACGATCCGGCCGCCGAGGCCGAGGCGCGCGCCGCCGAGGCGGAGCGCAGGGTGCGGCTGCTCGCCGAGGAGGTGGCGTCGGAGCAGCGCGAGCTCGAGCGGCTCGCCGCGGCGCTCGGCGAGGAGCGCGAGGCGCGGCTCATGCTCGAGGCGCTGCGCGACGGGCTCGAGGGCGCGATGGAGGAGCAGCGCCGGCGCTACGAGCGCGAGGTGACCGACGTCCAGGAGGCGGCCGAGGACCGGCGGACCGAGCAGACCCTCGAGCACATCCACACCGAGGAGCAGCTGCGAACCGACCTCGGCGCCGCCCGGGTGGAGTCCGCCGCATTGACCGAGCGGCTGGAGGCGGAGGCGGCGGCGCGCAGCCGCGCCGAGGAGCGCTGCGCGCAGCTCGACCGCGAGGTCGACGAGCTGCGCAACTGGATCAGCGCCGCCGAGAGCCGCCGTGGGCTGCTCCGGCGTGTCGCCCGTAGAATGACGCCCCCGCCGAAGCTGTAAGGACACCCCATGGCCGAGACCCTGTTCGACAAGATCTGGCGCCGTCACCTGGTGCACGAGGACCGCGGCACCGCGCTGCTCTACATCGATCTCCACCTGGTCCACGAGGTGACCTCGCCGCAGGCCTTCGAGTCGCTGCGCCTCGCCGGCCGGCGGGTGCGCCGTCCCGACCTGACGGTGGCGACGATGGACCACAACGTCCCCACCACCGACCCCTCGCTGCCGGTCGCCGACCAGACCGCCAAGCTGCAGATGGACACCCTGCTCGCCAACTGCCGGGAGTTCGGCATCCCCTGCTTCGCGATGGGCGACCCGCGCCAGGGCATCGTCCACATCATCGGCCCCGAGCAGGGGCTGACCCAGCCGGGGATGACGATCGTCTGCGGCGACTCCCACACCGCCACCCACGGCGCCTTCGGGGCGCTCGCCTTCGGGATCGGCACCAGCGAGGTCGAGCACGTGCTCGCCACCCAGACGCTGGTGCAGCGCCGCCCCCAGACGATGGAGGTGCGCATCGACGGTGCGCGCGGCTTCGGGGTCACCGCCAAGGACCTGATCCTCGGGGTCATCGGCCTGATCGGTGTCGACGGCGCCGTCGGCCACGTCATCGAATACACCGGCGAGGCCATCCGCGCGCTCTCGATGGAGGGACGGATGACGGTCTGCAACATGTCGATCGAGGGCGGCGCCCGCGCCGGCATGATCGCCCCCGACGAGACCACCGCCGCCTACCTCGCCGGCCGCCCCGCGGCGCCGAGCGGCCCCGCATGGGACGAGGCGGTCGCCGCCTGGCGTGAGCTGCGCAGCGACCCGGGCGCGAGCTACGACCGCAGCGTCGTCCTCGACGCCGCGGCGGTGGCGCCGCACGCCACCTGGGGCACCAACCCCGCCCAGGTGGCGCCGATCTCCGGGGCGGTCCCCGATCCCGAGCAGTGGGAGAACCCCAGCGACCGCGTCGCGGTGCGCCGCTCGCTCGAGTACATGGGACTGGTGCCGGGAACGCCGCTGCGCGAGATCGCCATCGACCGCGTCTTCATCGGCTCCTGCACCAACGGACGGATCGAGGACCTCCGCGCCGCCGCCGCGGTGGTGCGTGGCCACCGCGTCGCCTCCACGGTGCGGGCGATGGTGGTGCCCGGGTCGATGCGGGTGAAGCGGCAGGCCCAGGCCGAGGGACTCGACCAGCTCTTCCAGGACGCCGGCTTCGAGTGGCGGCAGCCGGGCTGCTCGATGTGCCTGGGGATGAACCCGGACGTGCTCGCCGAGGGCGAGCGCTGCGCCTCGACCTCCAACCGCAACTTCGAGGGCCGCCAGGGCAAGGGCGGCCGCACCCACCTGGTCAGCCCGGAGATGGCCGCCGCCGCGGCGATCGCCGGACATCTCGCCGACGTCCGCGAGCTCGGCCCCGCCCCCGCGCCCAGTGAGGTGGCCTGAGGTGCAGGCGTTCACCCGGGTGACCGGGATCGCCGCGCCGCTCGACCGCCCCAATGTCGACACCGACCAGATCATCCCCAAGCAGTTCCTCAAGCGGATCGAGCGCAGCGGCTATGGGCCGTTCCTCTTCTACGACTGGCGCTACCGCGGCGACGGGGTCACAGAGAATCCCGACTTCGAGCTCAACCGGGACCCGTGGCGCCACGCCCCGGTGCTGCTCGCCGGCCGCAACTTCGGCTGCGGCTCCTCCCGCGAGCACGCCGCCTGGGCGCTCGAGGACTACGGGGTCCGCGCGGTGATCGCCCCCTCCTTCAGCGACATCTTCCGCAGCAACGCGCTGAAGACCGGGCTGCTGCCGGTGCAGCTCTCCGAGGAGGTGGTGACGCGCTGGCTCGACATCGCCCGCGAGGATCCCGGCGCGGTGGCGACCGTCGACCTCGAGCAGGGCTACGTCGAGTTCGCCGGCGAGCGGCATGCCATCGAGCTCGACGAGGACGCCCGCGAGCGGCTGGTCGGCGGGCTCGACGACATCGCGCTGAGCCTCCGCCACGCCGGCGCCATCACCTCCTACGAGGCGCAGCGACCGGGGCGGCTCCCCTCCACCTCGGCTTTCGCCCGCTAGCCCTCAGGCGGCGGTGCGGGGCTTGGTGGTCCGGCGGGCCCGGCGCAGCATGGCGCCGGCGGCGACCCGGTCCTCCTCGGCCTCGGCGGCCTCGAGCGCCCGGGCGAAGTCGTCGTGGTGGCGCAGCCAGTAGTAGAGGGTCTGGCGCGAGACCCCGCAGCGCTCGGCGGCGGCGGTGCGCGAGTAGCCCTCGCGGAGGAGACGGCAGAGCGCCGAGCGCACCGCCGGGGTCATCTTCTTGGGGTGCTGGTGCCCGAGGCGGCCGCGGCGGCGGGCCTCCTCGCCCACGATCGTCGCCACCACCTCTCCCACCCCGCGTCCCTGGTCGGCCGCCAGCGAGCGCAGGAAGTCGGCGAGGTCGTGGGGCAGCGCCACCCGCAATGTCTCCGTCCTGACCGGTTCGGCGATGGTCATCGGCATCTCTCGGCTGACCTCCTGCTCCATGCCCGCCTGACCGAATCGTCGCACACCGGATGCCCCTCTTGGAGCGTTTGGGCTGCTTCGCAACTATTATTGACAGTTGTTGACGTCGGCCGTACCCTGCTCTCACCCTGTCGAACGTCCCAGCGGCGCTGGGGTTTCGCGACGGGCCCGACTTGCCCGGTCGGAACCGGTCGACGCGCCGCAACAGGACGGGAAGGGTGATGAGGCGAGAGGTCCGGAGCATCGTCGCCGTGGCGGCCTTCGCCGTCCTCGCCGTCCCCGCGCAGATGGTGCTGGGCGCCGTCACGGGCTCCACCCCCGAGCCCGGCGGGCCCGACGCCGCCGCGGTGCGCCGCGCCTACGCCGCCCTTCCGGTCGCCTTCGAGGCCAACCGCGGACAGGTCGACTCGCCGGCCGCCTTCGTCGCCCGCGGCAGCGGCTACGCCTTCCTGGTCGGCGCCCTGGGGGCGACGCTCGCCTTCACCCCCGGCGGCGCGCATCGCATCGACCCGGCCGTCGCGCTCGCCCCGGCGCCGCCGCTCCGGACGATGCGGATCGAGCTCATCGGCGCGGACCCCCGCGCCGCCGCCGTCACCGGCGCGCCGGACGGGACCACCAGCTCGTTCCTCGGCGGCGACGGCAGCCGCTGGCACACCGGCATCCCCGACTACGCCCGGGTCGAGTTCCGCGATGTCTACCCGGGGATCGACCTCGTGTACCACGGCCTCCAGGGCAGCCTCGAGTACGACTTCGTCGTCGCCCCGGGCGCCGACCCGCAGCTGATCCGGCTGCGCGTCGACGGCGCCCCCGTGGCCGCCGGCCCCTCCGGGGAGGTCGCGCTCGCGCTGCCCGGCGGGACCGCCGTCCAGCACCCCGCCACCCTCCTCCAGCCGCCGGTGACGGCCGCCCCCGCGCACCCGCGGACCACCGCCGCTCCGCTGCGCGCGCATCCCGCGGCGACGCCGCGCCGGCATGCCGGTCTCCCGCCCGCCGCCACCGGGGTCGGCGGCGGCTTTGTGCTCGGGCGCGGCGGCGAGCTGCACCTGCGCCTCGGCGACTACGACCGCACCCGGCCGCTGGTCGTCGACCCGCTCGTCACCTGGGCGCCGGCGCTCGGCGGCGGGGTGGACGAGAGCTTCGTCTCCGCGGTCGACCGGGCGGAGAACGCCTACGTCGTCACCGCCACCCCGGTCCCGGGCGCCACCGCCGCCGACACGACGCTGACCGACGTCGCCGTGCTCAAGCTGGACCGCGACGGCCGGGTGGTCTACCGCACCTTCCTCGACGGCGGGGGGACCGGGGCGCCGACCCACGCCGCCCTCGACGACTCCGGCGCGCTCGACATCTCCGGGCCGGCGCCGCCGGTCACCGGCCCGGTGCTCACCGGCGGCGGTCCGCCGCGCTACACCATGCACCTCGACCCGCGCGGCCTGCCGCTGCCTCGCACCGGCGCCCCGGCGAGCTGAGCCGTCCTC
>DATARS010000187.1:0-14925 GCA_036269455.1 Candidatus Dormiibacterota bacterium
CGCCGGTCTCGACCCCGATCACCTGGGACGAGCTCGACGACCCGGCGCTGCGCCCCGACCTCTGGACGATCCGCACCATCGGGGAGCGGCTGGCCCGGGTCGGCGACCTCTTCGCGCCGGTGCTCGACGGCGGCCAGGACCTCCCCGGCACCACCGCCGCGCCGCCCCGGGCCGGCTGATGCGCCGCCTCGCCGGCGCCCCCCGCGACCGCGGCCAGGCGGTCGTCCGCGGGCTGCTCGGCGGCGCAGCGCTGGTGGCGCTCTGCGCCCTCGCAGCCCTGGCGACCCGCTCCGACGGCGGCGACGGCCTGGCGGCGCTCGGCAACGCGTCGCTGCTCCTCGGCATGGCCACCCTGGGGCTGAGCGCAGCGCTCGGCGGTCCCCGGGTCTCGCGCTGGGGCAGCTATGGGCGGGGCGGCGCCCGCACCGCCCCCGGCCCGGAGCGCGGGCTGCTCCGCCTCAGCCTCGCCATCGCCGGCGGCGTTCCCTTCGTGCTCTTCGTGGTGCTCGCCGCCACCCGCTGAGCCGGGCCGCCGATCCACCCGAAACGGAATGACGCGACACGGCACGGTGGCCCCATACAATTCGGACCATGGCGGTTCTGCTTCTCAGCGCGACGATGCAGCCGCTCAACGTCATCAGCAAGCGGCGGCTGCTCATCCTGCTCGGCAAGGAGCGCATCGCCCTGCTGGACGCCCTGGCCGAGGCCGAGGCGGAGGCCGCCGTCCGCGAGCGCCGCCTGCCCCAGGGGATCGTCATGGCGCGCCTGCTCCGCGCCGTCCACGTCCCCCGGCGGACGCTGCGCCCCAACCGCCGCAACCTCCTGCTCCGTGACGACATGACCTGCCAGTACTGCGGTGTCGGCGGGCCCGCCTCGGAGCTGACCATCGACCACGTCGTCCCCGTCTCCCGCGGGGGCGCGCCGAGCACCTGGGAGAACCAGGTCGTCGCCTGCCGGCGCTGCAACGGCCGCAAGGCGAACAGCCAGCCCGACGAGGTCGGCCTGCGCCTGCGCCGCCGCCCCGGGCCGCTGACCCAGGAGTTCAGCCACATCCTCTTCCTCCGCCACCCGGAGCTCAAAGAGGCCTACGACAAGCTCGTGGCCTGAGGGCTGCGCGACAGCGCAGCAGCTCCAGGGGGAAGGCTGTCAGCGACGAAGGAGCTGATGGCCTGGGGGCACACCTGCCCCCCTCGTCGGCAGCGCGTCAGCGCTGCGAGCGTTTGTTCGTGTCGCCTGCGTCACGAAGTGGATCGAATCCCGGCCGGCTGGGGTATCCTGCGGGGCATGCCGAGATCGATGTGGCGGGGTGCGATCAGCTTCGGGATGGTGGCCATCCCGGTGCGGATGTACCTCGCGACCGAGTCGAAGAGCGTCTCCTTCCGGATGCTCTGCCCCACCTGCGGGAATCCGATCAAGCAGAAGCGGTGGTGTCCGCACGAGGACCGGGAGGTGGGGTGGACCGAGACCGCCCGCGGCTACGAGGTCGCCAAGGACGAGTACGTCCGGATCGAGGACGGCGACCTCGACCGGCTGCCCCTGCCGACGACCAGGGCGGTGGAGATCCTCGAGTTCGTCGACGACTCCGAGATCGACGCCGGGGTCTTCCTGAAGAGCGCCTACCACCTCGAGCCCGAGACCGTCGGCTCGAAGCCCTACGCGCTGCTCCGCCGGGCGCTGGAGAGCACCGGGCGGGTGGCGATCGGCCGGATCGCCCTGCGCGACCGCGAGCACCTCTGCCGGATCGCCCTCCACAAGGACGGACTGGTGCTCAACACGCTGCACTGGCCGGACGAGATCCGCGACCAGGGTGAGCTGAAGATCCCCGGCGCAGACGTCTCGGTCGACGACCGCGAGCTCGAGATGGCGGTGATGCTCATCGACAACCTCACCACCAGCTTCGACGCGACGCGGCACACCGACCGCTACCGCGAGGCGCTGCTGAAGATCGTCGAGGAGAAGCTCGGCGACCGGCCCGCAGAGCAGCCGGCGCCCGCCGCCGAGCCCGCCCGCGCGCTCGACCTGATGGCGGCGCTCAAGGCCTCGGTCGAGGCGTCGCGGCGCGGCCGGGAGGAGGCGGAGCCCGCACCGGCCGAGGAGGCCGCCGCGACCACCGCGCCGGCGAGGTCGCGGAGGAAGGCCGCCGCCAAGGACGAGGGCGAGGCCCCGGCCCGCCGCCGCAAGGCCTCGTGAGGCGGGCGACCTCCCAGACCCGGCCGGCCGCCGCCGCCGCCCTGCCGCTGTCGATCCCCCCGCCCTCGGCGCTGCCCGCCGACGTCGCCGTCGAGGTGGCGGTGCCGTGCAGCGCCCCCTTCGACGCCGAGGACTGGCGGTTCTCGGTCGACTGGGACGGCATCCGCGTGCTCCTCGCCACCGCCCCCCGGGGCGAGACCCGGATCCGCGACGAGCGCCGGCGGGAGATCGGCGACCGCTTCCCCGAGGTGCTCGCCGAGGTCGGCGCCGCGCTGGGCGACCACACCGCGGTCGTCGACGGGGTCATCACCGTCCTCGATCCCAGCGGCCGTCCGGACCTCGAGGCGCTCTCCCGCCGCCGCGCCGGCGAGGCCGGGGTCGCGACGGTGTTCATCGCCACCGACCTCCTCCACCTCGACGGCACCTGGCTGCTCCAGCGGCCCTTCCGCGAGCGGCTGCAGGCGCTGGAGAGCACCGTCGGCGGCCAGCCCCACCTCCAGGTCCCCGAGTGGGTCGCGGGCGAGGGCTGCGCGCTCGCCGAGGCGGCCACCGCCCAGGGGTTGCCGGCGATCCTGGCCCGCCAGCTGAGCGCCGCCTACGGCTCCGGGGTCGCCTCGGCGCAGCGGCTGCGCATCGCCCTGGAGGACCGCGCCGACACCGTGGTCACCGCGGTGGTCCGCGGCGCCGCGGGCGAGGCCGCCTGGCTGCTCCTCGGCGAGCAGAGCGGCGGCCGGCTGGTCGACGCCGGCCGGCTCGCGGTCGCGCTGCCCACGTCGGTCGAGCGCTGGCTCCAGGAGCAGATCGAGACGCTCGCCACGCCGACCCAGTCGTGTCGATCGGCGATCACCCCGCCGGGACGGGTGACCTGGCTGCAGCCCGAGCTGGTCGCGAGCATCCGCCACGACGGGCGGCTCGCCGGTGGGCAGCCGCGCCGGCCCGAGCTGGTGGCGCTCCGCGACGACCGCGACCCCGCCTGGTGCGTGCGCCGCGCGCCGGTGCCGCCCCCCGCCGGCGAGGAGCCGCACCGCGGATTCCGGCCCACGGTGCTCCACACCCTCCCGTTCCTGCGCTGAGCGCCGGGTAGACCGTGCCCTCGGTCCCTCTGGACCCCGACCAGCAGGCCGCCGTCGACCACCGCGAGGGTGCCTGCCTGGTGCTCGCCGGCCCGGGATCGGGCAAGACCAGGGTGATCGTCGAGCGCTTCCTCGAGATCTGCGCCGGCGGGGTCCGCGCCTCTGAGCAGCTGGTGCTCACCTACACCCGGAAGGCCGCGGCGGAGATGCTCCAGCGCGCCGAGGCCCTCCACGGCGGTTTCGGCGACGACGTGCCGCTGAGCAACTTCCACGCCTTCGGCCAGCGGGTGGTGCGCCAGTGGGGCTGGCGGGTCGGCGTGGGCGCCGGCTTCCACATCGCCGACCCGGCGGAGCGCTGGCTGCACCTCGAGGCGGTCCTCGCCGAGACGCGGCCGCGCACGCTCTGGAATCCGCTGCGTCCTCATGACCTCGTCGGACCCCTGCTCCACCTCATCGAGACCGCCAAGCAGGAGCTGATCACCCCCGCGGAGTACGCGGCCTGGGCCGGTCAGCGGCAGCTGGTCTCGACCGACGAGGTGGAGCAGGCGCTGCTCGAGCGCCACGCCGAGTGTGCCGAGCTCTATGCGCGGCTGGAACAGCGCTACCGCCGCCTCGCCGTGCTCGACCACGACGACTCCATCCTCCTCGCCGAGCGGCTGCTCCGCGAGGACGCCGCCGCGCGCCGCGCCATCTGCGAGCAGGTGCGCTTCGTCATGGTCGACGAGTACCAGGACACCAACTACGCCCAGGCGCGGCTGGTGGAGACGCTGGTCGAGGGCCACGGCAACGTGCTCGTGGTCGCCGACGACGACCAGGCGATCTACAAGTTCCGCGGCGCCAGCCTCGCCAACCTCGACCGCTTCCGCCGCCTCCATCCCGACCACCGCAGCGTCACCCTGGCACGCAACTACCGCAGCACCGTGCAGATCGTCGGCGCCTGCTCGAGGCTCATCGGTGCGGCCGCACCGATGACACGCATCGACAAGCGGCTGGTCGCCGACCGCGGCGATGGCGCGGCGGTCGAGCTCTGGGATGCGCCCGACGAGCGCAGCGAGACCCTCGCGGTCGCGGCCGAGTGCCGCCGGCTGCTCGACGAGGGGGTGCGCGGCGCCGACATCGCCTGGCTCTTCCGGCGCCACGACGACATGCGCGCCGCCATGACCGCCCTCCAGGAGGGTGGTGTCCCCTACCAGGTGCACGGCGGGCGCGGCTACTTCCGTCAGCCCGAGGTCAAGGCGCTGCTGGCGCTGCTGCGCGCCATCGACGATCCCACCGACTCCCAGGCGCTGCTGCGCTGCACCCAACTTCCGGCCTGGCCTGTCAGCAACCGGGGACGGGTGACCCTGGTCCGCACCTGCGACGGCAACGAGACGCCGCTCTGCGAGCTGCTCCTCGACGGCCTGGTCGAGGGCCTCGACGAGGACGACGCCGCGGCGGCGCGGCGGTGCGCCGAGGAGCTGTGCGCGCTGCACGCCCAGGCGCTCGAGGCCGACGTGCGCGAGCTCTGCTTCGACGCCCTGGAGCGCTGTGGCTTCCTCGGCATCGCCGAGCTCACCCGCGACCTCGAGCGCGTGCAGGCCGGCGCCAACCTGAACAAGTTCGCCGAGCTTCTCGAGGGCTTCGCGGACTGGAGCGAGGACCTGAGGCTGCACGCCGCGCTGCGCTACCTGGAGGTGCTGCGCGACTCCGGATCCTCTGACGAGGTGGCCACCATCGACGCCATCGAGGACGGCGTGGTGCTGCTCACCGCCCACAGCGCCAAGGGTCTGGAGTGGCCGGTGGTGGTGGTGAGCGGCTGCATCGACCAGCGCTGGCCGGGCCGCGGCGGCTTCCCCCAGCCGCTCAGCATCCCCGACGACCTCGTCCCCGAGCCCGCCCCCCCCGGCGACGGGGTCGTCGACGAGGAGCGCCGGCTCTTCTATGTCGCCGCCACCCGCGCCCGCGACCGGCTCGTGCTCACCCGCGCCCGCCGCTACCCGCGCTCCTTCGCCGACGAGCCGCCGACCCGCTTCCTCGCCCCGCTCGACGACCCCGCGGTGGCGCTGCGGGTCGGCGTCCCCCATGTGCCCGGTGGGCTCGCCCCGCGGACCCGGCCGCGGGGCAGTGCGGTGCCGGCGAGCGTCGAGGTGTCGGTGGCCGACCTGCGCGACTTCCGCGAGTGCCCCCGCCGCTACCAGTACCGCCGGCGGTACCGGATGCCCAGCCGCGGCTCGGTGCAGACCTGGTACGGCGTGCTCGTCCACGCCGTGCTCGAGCAGGCGGCGCGGATGCGACTCGCCGGCGAGGAGGTCGACGCGGCGCGGCTGGTCGAGCTCTGGCACCGGGCATGGGAGGCGGCGCGCGGCCCCAAGGGAGCGCAGCGCGAGCTCCGCGGCTACGGCGAGGAGTCGCTCCGCCGCTACGGGGACACCCCCGCCTGGACGGATGCGCACATCATCGCGGTGGAGCGTCCCTTCAGCCTCGGGGTCGATGCCGGCGAGGTGCGAGGCCGCTTCGACCGCCTCGACGAGCGCGCCGACGGCATCGCCTGCGTCGTCGACTACAAGACCGGCCCGCCACGCACCGCCGAGAGCGCCGCCCGCGACCTCCAGGTGCGTGCCTACGGGGTCGCCATCGCCCAGCGCGAGCGCGCCGAGCGGGTGGCGGTCGAGCTCCACCACCTCCAGACCGCCGAGGTCACCCGCGTCGAGCTCGAGGGTGCGCTGTTGCGCAAGGCGCACGCCCACATCGCGCTGAGCACCGCTGACCTGGCGCGCGCCTGGGAGGCGCAGGACTTCCCGCCCAATCCCTCGCCGTGGCGGTGCCGGCGCTGCGACTACCGGACGGTCTGTGACGAGGCGTACCCTTCGCCCGCGGGCCAGAGTGGCAACGCGCGCGGGGAGACGAGGGAGGCGGTGCCATGACACGGTGCGGGACGGTGCTCGGAGCCGGAGCGCTGGTCGCGCTCCTCGCCGGCTGTGGCGGCACCACCGCTCCGCCCGCGGCGGCGAGCTCGAGCGGCTCCTCGTCGACCACGAGCGCGATGGAGACGTCCGAGAACACATCCTGCGCGCCCAACGGCACGACCCTGAAGCTGGTCGCCAAGGACACCAGGTTCGACACCGAGTGCCTCGCCGCGCCCGCCGGAGAGGCGGTCACCCTGACCCTCGACAACGAGGACACCGGGATCGCCCACAACGTCGAGATCTTCACCGCCGACCCCGACAAGGACAAGAACGCCAGGTCGGTCTTCAAGGGCGACCTGGTGACCGGGGTCAAGACGATGGCCTACTCGGTCCCGGCGCTCACGGCGGGGAACTACCACTTCCACTGCGACGTCCACCCGACGCAGATGTACGGCACTCTCGTGGTCAAATAGCCGGACATTGGCCGAGCACCCCCCGTCGCCCGTCGAGCGGATCCTGGTCGTCGCCGCCCACCCCGACGACATCGACTTCGTCGCCGCCGGGTCGGTGGCCGCCTGGACATCGGCGGGGATCGAGGTCGCCTACTGCCTGGTCACCGACGGCGACGCCGGCGGCTCCGACCGCACCCAGAGCCAGGCCGACCGGGCGCGGACGCGCCGCGAGGAGCAGACCGCCGCCGCCGCCTGCGTCGGGGTGACCGATCTGAGCTTCCTCGGCCATCCCGACGGCCGGCTGGAGAGCACCCTCGAGGTTCGCCGCGACATCGCCCGGGTGATCCGCCGGGTGCGGCCTCAGCGGGTCCTGGCCTCGTCGCCGGAGCGCAACTGGCAGCGCATCTTCGCCAGCCACCCCGACCACCTCGCCGCCGGGGTGGCGACGATGGCGGCGGTCTACCCCGACGCACGCAACCCCTTCGCCCACCCCGAGCTTCTCGACGAGGGGCTCGAGCCCCACACCGTCGAGGAGATCTGGATGATGGGCTTCCCCACCCCCGACACCTGGGTCGACGTCACCGAGCACTTCGATCGCAAGATCGAGGCGCTGCGCTGCCACCGCAGCCAGGTCGGCGACTGGGACGGACTGGGCGACGCCATGCGCGAGTGGGGATCGGCGACCGCCCTCCAGGGCGGCCTGCCCGAGGGCCGGCTCGCCGAGGCCTTCCGGGTGATCAGCGCGGTCTGACCTGCCCCGGAGGAACCGGGTGGTAGGCTGCCCGACCATCCGCTGAGGAGGCCTCAGATGCCCGAGCTGCGCACCGCTCCCTACGGTTCCTGGCCGTCGCCGATCACCTCCGAGCTGATCGTCTCGGACACCATCGGCATCGGCCAGATCGAGGTCGACGGCGGCGACGTCTGGTGGGCGGAGGCGCGGCCCGCCGAGCAGGGCAGGGTGGTGGTGGTGCGGCGACGGGCGAGCGGCGAGGTCGCCGACGCCTTCGGGCCGGGATGGAACGCCCGCACCCGGGTGCACGAGTACGGGGGCGGCTGCTTCGCCGTCGACGGCGACACCCTGTACTTCACCAACTTCGCCGACCAGCGGCTGTATCGCGGCGACGCCGGCGGCGAGCCGCGCGCGCTCACCCCCGAGGGCGACCTGCGCTATGCCGACCTCTGCCTCGACCGCCCCCGCGGCCGGATGCTCTGCGTCCTCGAGGACCACACCCGCGGCGGAACGGAGGCGGTCAACTGCATCGCCGCGGTGCCGCTCGACGGCGGGGCGCCCGAGGTGCTCGCCGAGGGCACCGACTTCTGCGCCGCGCCGCGACTCAGCCCCGACGGCACCCGGCTCTGCTGGCTGACCTGGAACCATCCCGACCTCCCCTGGGACACCACCGTCCTGTGGGTCGCCGAGCTCGACGCCCGGGGCCGGCCCGGCGAGGCGGAGCGGGTCGCCGGCGGCCCGGGAGAGTCGGTGATGCAGCCGGTGTGGTCGCCCGGCGGGGTGCTCCACCTCATCTCCGACCGCGGCTCCGGCTGGTGGAACCTGTACCGCTGGCGCGGCGGCGAGCTCGAGGCGCTGGCGCCGGCGGAGATGGAGTTCGCGCGCCCCGCCTGGCTGCTCGGCTGGACCACCTACGCGCTGCTCGGCGAGGAGCACATCGTCTGCACCGCGACCCGGCGCGGCGAGTGGCGGCTCCACGAGCTCCACCCCGAGACCGGGCTGCGCGAGGTCGAGACCACCTTCACCGACATCGGTCCGTGGGTGCGCGCGCACCAGGGCGGTGCGGTGCTGACCGCCGGCTCGTCGGTGCTCCCCGCCGCGCTCGTCCACGTCGACGTCGAGAGCGGCGCCACCGAGGTGCTGCGCCGCAGCAGCGGCCTGGAGCTCGACCCCAGCCACCTGTCCGTCCCCGAGGCGGTCGAGTTCCCCACCGAGGGCGGGCGCACCGCCCACGCGCTCTACTACCCGCCGCGCAACCCGGAGATGCGCGGCCCCGACGGCGAGCGTCCGCCGCTGCTGGTCGAGAGCCACGGCGGTCCCACCGCGGCGGCGACCACGATGCTGCGACTGCCCATCCAGTACTGGACCAGCCGCGGCATCGGCGTGCTCGATGTCAACTACGGCGGCAGCACCGGCTACGGCCGCGAGTACCGCGAGCGGCTCTACGGCCAGTGGGGGGTGGTCGACGTCGACGACTGCGCCAACGGCGCCCGGTACCTCGTCGAGCGCGGCGACGCCGACCCGGACCGGCTGATGATCTCCGGCGGCAGCGCCGGCGGGTACACCACGCTCTGCGCGCTCACCTTCCGCGACACCTTCTCGGCGGGCGCCAGCCACTTCGGCATCGGCGACCTCGAGGTCTTCGCCGGCGACACCCACAAGTTCGAGTCGCGCTATCTCGACAAGCTCATCGGCCCACTGCCCGAGGCCGCCGCGCTCTACCGCGAGCGCTCGCCGATCAATCACACCGACCAGCTGAATTGTCCGGTGATCCTCTTCCAGGGGCTGGAGGACAGGATCGTGCCGCCGAACCAGGCGGAGCTGATGTTCGAGGCGCTGCGGCGCAAGGGCATCCCCTGCGCGTACCTCCCCTTCGAGGGGGAGCAGCACGGCTTCCGCATCGCCTCGAACATCCGCCGCTCACTCGACGGCGAGCTCTATTTCTATGCGCGGGTGCTCGGCTTCCCCCTGTCCGAGGACCTCGAGCCGGTCCACATCGAGAACCTGCCCGAGTAGAGGAGCACCAGGGCGGCGAGCGCGACGCCGGCGAGGACGATCCCGGCGGCGATCAGCGGGGTGCGCCAGCGCGACCCCGTGGGGGTGACCGCCAGCGCGGGCTGCCTCGCCCCCGCGACCGGACCGACGCCCATCGAGGCGAGCCGGACGCCGCCGTCGGGGGTGATGCTCATGTCGTAGGTGACCTGCGGGCTCGGCGCGTTGAGGGTGAGGTAGGTGAGCCAGCCCTGCTGGGGGACCCAGGACATGTTCTGGTCGCTGCTGAGGTCGGTCTGGAGCTGCTGGCCCATCCGCTCCTGCTCGGCGAGGACGAAGCCGGGAGCCAGGGTCTCGGGCGCCGCCGGGCGGGTGTCGGTGAGCAGGTAGAGGTCGGCCTCGACCGGGTCGAGCGCGTTGGCGAGCACCTCGAGCGGGACCCAGAGGTGCGGGGTGTGCATGGTGATCAGCACCGGGGTGCCGTCGCCGGCGAACTGGCCGCGCGCCCGCGCCGCGGCGAGGTCGTACTTCGCGGCCATGAAGATCGGGCTCGAGACCGCGTAGGCGAGGAGGTGGGCGCGGGTCTCGTCGGGGAGGACGAAGCCGTTCTGCCGGCACCAGTCGACGACCGCCTGACCGCTGCCCTTGAGCACGGTGATGTCGAGGGCGTCGATCTGCACCTGCTGGAGCACCTGCGCGGGAGCAGCCGCCGCCTGGAGGTCCAACCCGCGCGCCTCAGGAGCGATCGGATGGGTCTCGCGCTGGAGCCGCTGCAGGGTCCAGGAGCCGCCCTTCTCGACCTTGTCGGGCACCGCGGGCAGGGGGACGATCCAGCCCAGGCCGTCGACCTGGCCCTGGTAGGCGAAGCTCGTCATGTAGTGTTCGACGCCGCCCTCCCAGGCCACGAAGGTGGTCGCGCGGGCGAGGCGGACGGCGCCGTTCGGCGCAACCAGCCCTCCACAGGCTGCGGCGGGCACGGTGCCGAGAACGGCGAGGCCACCCGCGAGCGCGGCGGCGGCCAGGAACTTCCGGTGCATCTCGATCTCCTCCTGCCCGAGTGGGCTCGGAGATCAGGACGCGCCACCGCGCCCGCAGGTTCCCGGGATGTCTAGACGGGGCAGGCCGCCAGGGCGGAGAGGTACTCCTCCTGGTCCCGCGGCTGGAGCACCGCGCTGGTCACCTTGGAGACGACCCTGCCGTCCTTGTCGATGACGAAGGTGGCCCGCCCGGAGATGCCGGCGCCGTCCATGTAGGTGCCGTAGAGCTGCGCCACCGCACCCTTGGGATGGAAGTCGGCGAGCAGGTGCGCCGAGAGGTTCTCGTCGCGCTTGAACGCCTTCAGGGTGTACTGGCTGTCGACCGACACCGCCAGCACCTCGGCGTTCGCCGCCCGGTACCGCTGGGCCGCGCCGGTGATGTCCTGCAGCTCCTTGGTGCAGACGCCGCTGAAGGCCAGCGGGTAGAACATCAGCACCACATTGCGCCCGCGCAGGCTCGAGAGGCTGACATCCTCGCCGTTCTCGTCCTTGAGTGTGAAGTCCGGGGCCTCGGAGCCCACCTCGACGGCCATCTCGATCCTCCTCAGGGTGTGGGAAACGCGGCCACCGACGATAGCCCAGCGGCCCGCGCCCGCGTCCTCCGCCGATCTCGCAGCCTGCGGCCGACCTGCTATACCCGCCCCGTGACCCCTCGCCGCCGCTCCTCGATCGCCGCGCTCGCGCTGGGCACGCTGCTGCTCGCCGGCTGCGGATCGTCGGGCGGGATCGCCCGGGTGAACGCGCCCCAGCTGCCCGACACCACCGCGCCCCCGACCGCCTCGCCGTCGGCCTCGCCCTCGGCGACCCCGCAGCCCACCGCCACCCCGACGGCGACGCCGACCACCGCCCCCACGTCGACCCCCGCCGAGGGCGGCGTGATCCGGGTGCCCCCGGACGACTCGAACGGCGACAACACCGTGGCCGCCGACCTCTATCCCTCCTCGGGCTTCGCCAACTGCGCGAGCTCGGGCTCGGCCGGCTACGGCGCCTGCCCGGTCACCTCACGGCTCGGCGACCGCCTCAACCAGCACCCCATCCGTGGCGCCGAGCAGCTCTGCCGCTGCCAGAACCGGTGGCAGGGCGTGAACATCACCGCACCTCCGGTGCTCCCCGCGCTGAACACCTACACCGTCGAGGTCGACCTCCAGTTCGGCGGCGGCACGGTCTCCCTCGACGTGGTCGTGATCCGCACCTCCGACGGCTGGTACGCCGACGACATCCGCTGTCACGGCGCCGGCTCGGGCACCTCGATCTACTCGGCGTCCCCGCCCCCCTGCTGAGGGACGCGCCAATCCGACCACCTCGGCGGCGGCATGATATATAGTTAGGCTAGCTAATGAAGACAGAGCCCGACCCCCTCACCGTCGCCAACCGCCTGCGCCCCGTGCTGGTGCACGTCAGCCGCCACCTGCGGCGTGAGATCGAGTCGCTCGGGGTGACACCGGGCCAGGTGTCGCTGCTCGTCCTGATCCGGGATCACCCCGGGGTCGGGACCAGCGACCTCGCCGCGCGCGAGCGGACCTCGACGCCGACGATGTGCGTGCACGTCGACCGCCTCGAGCACGCCGGGCTGGTCACCCGGACCCGCCGAGCCGAGAGCGACCGGCGCCGGGTGGGGCTGCATCTGACCGAGGAGGGCGAGCGGGTGCTGCTCGCGGCGCGGTCGCAGCGCACCGCCTGGCTGGCGACCCGGCTGCGCGCCCTCGACGACGAGGAGCTGCGGCTCGTCGAGGCGGCGATCGAGCCGCTCGGCCGGATGCTGGAGCGCGGCCGGTGAGCGCCGCGGTCCATCTCGGTCCCTCACGGACCTTCGCCAGCGTCCGGCGTCACCGCAACTACCGGCTCTGGTTCATCGGCCAGGCGGTCTCGGTGACCGGCACCTGGGTGCAGAACGTCGCCCAGTCCTGGCTGGTCCTCCAGCTGACCCACTCACCCGGCGCCGTCGGCGTGCTCGCCGCCTGCCAGTTCGCCCCCTTCGCCCTGCTCGGACCCTTCGGCGGCGTCCTCAGCGACCGCCTCGACAACCGCCGCGTCCTCATCGGCACCCAGACCGCGTCGATGGTCTGCGCCCTGCTGCTCGCGGTGCTCAGCCTCAGCCACCTCGCCGTGGTCTGGGAGGTGGACGCCCTCGCCGCTCTCAACGGGCTGGTGGTGGTGCTCGACACCCCGTCGCGGCAGGCCTTCACCGTCCAGATGGTCGGGCGGCGCGAGCTGTCCAACGCCGTGGCGCTCAACTCCAGCCTGTTCAACGCCTCGCGGATCATCGGGCCGGGGTTCGGCGGGGTGATCATCGCCACCGCCGGGGTCGGGCCCTGCTTCCTCATCAATGCCGCCAGCTACCTCGCGGTGCTCGCCGCCCTGCTGCGGATGCGCCGCGAGGAGCTCCACCCGGTGGTCCGGCCCGGCACCCCGACGACGATCCTCCGGGGGCTGCGCGAGGGCCTCAGCTACGCGTGGACCACCCCGCCGGTGCTGCTGGTGCTCGTCCTGATGCTCGTGGTCTCGACGATCAGCATCAACTTCAACGTGCTGCTCCCGGTGCTCACCTCGCACACGCTCCGCGGCGGTGCGGAGGCGTTCGGTGCGCTCAGCGCCTGCTTCGGCGCCGGGGCGCTGGTCGGGGCGCTGCTCTCGGCGACGCTGGGACGGGCGAGCTGGCCGGCGCTGCTCGGCGGGGCCGCGGTGCTCGGCGCCGGTGAGCTGCTGCTCGCGCCGCAGCACAGCCTGGTCGCCGCCGGCGCGATCCTGGCGATGATCGGGATCGCCTTCACCCTGTTCACGTCGAACAGCAACTCGACGCTGCAGCAGCACGTCCCCGACCACCTCCGCGGCCGGGTGCTCTCGCTCTACGCCTACGTCTTCTTCGGCACCGCGCCGATCGGCGGCGTGCTCACCGGCTGGCTGAGCCAGCGCAGCGGCACCGGGGTGACCCTCGCCATCGCCGGCGGGATCGCCGCCGCCGCCGCCGCCGCGGCCACGGCGGTGTGGTGGAGGATGCTCGGCCGCTCCGGTCCGGCATGATGCGGCGGTGAGCAGCCCCGCGGTGACCGTCGTCCCCTCCGGCGGCGACGTGTACACCGTGCGCGTCGGCACCCGGACCGAGCACCGGGTCACCGCCCGGCCCGACGCGCTGCGCCGCGCGGCGGCGGCGGACGAGACCCCCGAACGGACCCTCGAGCGCGCCTTCGCCTTCCTGCTCGAGCGCGAGCCGCCGGAGTCGATCCTGCGGAGCTTCGCCCTCGAGGACATCGCCCGCTACTTCCCCGAGTTCTGGACGACGATGCGGCCATGAGAGAGTTCCTCGTCCACGTCGCGGTGCGCTCCTCGGCCCCGGTCGAGCAGGTCTGGGAGGTGCTCGCCGACGCGCGCCGCTGGAAGGAGTGGACCCCCTTCACCATCTCCGAGCTCGAGCGCGAGGGCTCGCCCACCCCCGACGGCGTCGGCGCAATGCGCCGCTTCGGCCGGGGCCGGGTGGTGAGCCGCGAGGAGGTGACCGGGTTCGATCCGCCCCGCCGGCTCACCTACGAGCTGCGCAGCGGCCTGCCGATCCGCGACTACCGCGCCGAGGTCACCCTGACGCCCTGGTCGGAGGGCACCGAGATCGTCTGGCGGAGCCGCTTCGAGCAGCGCGTCCCCGGCACCGGCGCCTTCTTCCGCGCCTTCCTCCAGCGCATCCTCGGCGACACCGCCACCCGGCTGGCGCGCCGGGCGGAGCAGCCGCGCTAGGCCGTCGTCGAGGCCTCGGTGGCCGCGCGGGGACCCTCGGACTGGAGGACCTCGAAGCTCCACAGGTCGGCGTGCCGGGCGGCGGGACCGCCCTTGGCGTGCTGGGCGTGGCCGCGCTCGAAGGCCTGGGAGGTGCGCCAGCGCTCGAAGTCCTCCTCGCTGCGCCAGCGGGTGTAGACGAGGTAGAGGTCGGTGCCGCCGGTGGGGCGGAGCAGCTCGAAATACTCGAACCCCTCCTCGGCGGACACCACGCCGGCGCGCGCCGCGAAGCGCTGCTCGAGGGTCTCGCGCATCTCCGCGGGGACGGTGAGCGCGTTGATCTTCACGACGGACATGGTTGGCTCCCGCAGACCGAGGGGTGGATCGCTCTCCGCATCATCCCAGCCCAGCCCGGACGGACGCGCCGAGCAGGCGGGGCTGGTCGGTGGTGACGAAGTCGGCGCCGCGGCGGCGCATCCGGGCGGCGACGCGGGGCTCGTTCACCGTCCAGGCGGTGAGCGGCAGGCCGAGGCGGCGGGCGGTGGCGCAGAGCGCGGTGCTCACCGCCCAGCGGTCGACGGTCACCGCCGCGGCGCCGACCTCGGCTGCGAGCCGCTCGAGCCGGCCGACCAGGAGGCGGCGGAGGGCACAGGCGGCGACGTGGCGGGCGGTGGTCTCCGGGCGCGGGGCGTAGACCGGGAGGGTGCGCCAGCGGGCCAGCCGCGGCGCCCGCCCGCGGAGCCGGTTCAGCGGCTCGGCCCCGTCGGTGCAGACGGCGAACAGGTCGACGTCGGCGCGTCCCGCCGCCCAGGCGCCGAGCGGGTCGACGACGGCGTCGTGCTTGATGTCGAGGAGCAGCGG
>DATARS010000188.1:0-7279 GCA_036269455.1 Candidatus Dormiibacterota bacterium
TGGCGGATCGAGCGCGGTGATGGCGGGACGATCCGGTTCGTTCCGCCCTCGCGGATGATGGCGCCGTGAGACGGATGAGGGGTTCCACAGCAGCACCTGAGATGCAGAGCCGCAGCGGGAAGTCAGCCGTCGAGCTGGCCGCCCACATTGGGTGCCGCGCTCCTGCAAACGTCCATCCCCTCTCGCCCCCCCGGTCGGGTATACACAGTCCCCAGTGGCACGGACCGGGTTTGGAGGCGAGGGTTGATGCAGAGCACGATGATGGATGGGGATCTCACCATCACCGACATCCTCCGGCGTGGCGCGCGCGTCTACCCGGACAGCCGGGTGGTGAGCTGCGAGGGCGAGGGCAGCCGGACCGGCACCTTCGCCCAGGTGGCCGATCGCGCCGGGCGGCTCGCCGGGGCGCTGAAGCGGCTCGGCATTCAGCCCGGCGACCGGGTCGGCACCCTCTCCTGGAATCACCAGGAGCACCTCGAGGCCTACTTCGCCATCCCCTGCATGGGCGCGGTGCTCCACACCCTCAACCTGCGCCTCGACCCCGAGCAGCTCGCCTACGTGATCAACCATGCCGAGGACCGCATCGTCCTCGTCGACGCCTCGCTCGTCCCCATGCTGGCGGCCATCCGGCCCAAGCTCACCACCGTCGAGCGCTTCATCCTCGTCGGCAGGGGCGACGCGTCCGCCCTCGGCGAGGGCGTCCTCGACTACGAGGAGCTTCTCACCGGCGAGTCGCCCGACTACCCCTGGCCCGAGATTCCCGAGAAGACCGCGGCGGCGATGTGCTACACGACCGGCACCACCGGCGCGCCCAAGGGCGTGGTCTACAGCCACCGCTCCATCTGCCTGCACTCGCTCGCCGAATGGGGCGCGTTCTCGCTCAAGGAGGCCGACCGGGCGCTGGTCATCGTGCCGATGTTCCACGTCAACGCCTGGGGCATTCCGTACACGGCGTACATGCTCGGCGCCGACCTGCTGATGCCGGGCCGGTTCCTCCAGCCCGAGCCGCTCTGCCGCTTCATCCAGGCCGAGAAGCCGACGTTCGCCGCCGGCGTGCCCACCATCTGGCAGGGCGTGCTCCAGTGGATCGAGGCGCATCCCGCCGACCTCTCGAGCATGCAGACGATCATCTGCGGCGGCTCCGCGGTGCCGCGCTCGCTCATGGAGCGCTTCGAGAAGGACCACGGGCTGCGCATCATCCAGGCCTGGGGGATGACCGAGACAAGTCCGATCGGCGCGGTCGCCATCCCGCCCCGCGGCATTCCCGCCGAGGAGGAGATGGACTGGCGGTCGAAGACCGGTCGCGTCGTCGCCGGCGTGCAGCTGCGCATCGTCGACGATTCGGGGACCGAGCAACCGTGGGACGGCGAGTCCGTCGGCGAGATCGAGGTGCGCGGACCCTGGATCACCGGCGCGTACTTCAAGGACCCGGCGCCGGACAAGTTCCACGACGGCTGGCTGCGCACCGGCGACGTCGGCTGCGTCGACAACCGCGGCTTCATCCAGATCACCGACCGCTCCAAGGACGTGATCAAGTCCGGCGGCGAATGGATCTCGTCGGTCGCGCTCGAGACGCTGCTCATCGCTCATCCGGACGTGCTCGACGCGGCGGTCATCGCCGTGCCCGACGCACGTTGGGACGAGCGGCCGCTCGCCTCTGTCGTGCTCAAGCCCGGATCCAGCACCGGCCCGGAGGAGCTCCGCGCGTTCATCGCCGGCCAGGTCGCGAAGTTCTGGGTGCCGGAGCGCTGGGCGGTGGTCGCGGAGATCCCCAAGACCAGCGTGGGCAAGTACGACAAGAAGGTGCTCCGCGCCATGTACGCCGACGGGAAGCTCCCCGCTGTCGAGCTCGGAGCGGCCCAGCGGCGATAACCGGAAACGCGTGACGCACCCCGCCGGCTTGGGTCCGCGCCAGAGCCGGCGGTGGTGCGAGCGCGCTACCCTTCTCGCCCTCTGGTCCGAACTGGGATGCGAGAGGGAGGTGTCGTCAGCCGATGACGTCGTTGCCGACCCCACTGCGGATGGCCCGCGCCATCGCCCTCTTCCAGGGCTGGGCCGCCGGGCTCGGTGTCGTGGTGATGCTCGGAGTCGCGGTGATCGCCGCGGGCGGGTTGCGCAACGGGGCCTTCGTCGCCCTCGCGCTGCTCTTCCTCGCGGGTGACGTCCTCGCCGTCTCCTGCGCGGTGGTCGTCGCCGCCCGCCGCCTCGGCGAGGGAGCGGCCTGGGCGCGGCTCCTCCTCGACGTCGTCGAGGGGGTGACGATCGCCGTCGGGCTCGTCGCCATCCTCCTCGGGACCGGGATCCTCGGCCTGCTCGGCGTGGTGATCGGCGTCTCGGTGATCGTCTGCCTGCACATGCCGTCGGCGAACGCGATGTTCGAGGGCAAGCCGATCGTCCCGTGGGAGGTGTACGCGCGCGCGCCCCGGGAATCGAGCCTGCCGGTGCCGACGCTGCCGCGGATGCCCCGCAGCGGGATGGCCAGGCCGCTGAGCTCGGATCCGCGACCGGCGCCGGCGGCCCCGCCGGCCTGGCAGACCCCGGCGCGGACCTCGCGGTACTCCTGGGAGACGGCGGGCAGCCCGCTGGCGACCCCCGACCCCGCGGCGACCCCGACCCGGCCCGCGGCCGCTGAGCAGGCGGCGGCCCCGCCGGCGACGCATGCCGGTCCTCCGGTCGAGCTGCTGCCGCTGCTCACCCCGCCGGTGGTGCCGCCCCCGGAGGAGCCGCCCGGCCGGCCGTTCGTCGTGCCCCCGCTCGAGCAGATCACCGATGCGCCGCGATATGCGATCCCGCCGGCGCCCGAGGCGGCCCCGGAGCCGGCGGTGCGGCCGTTCGTGGTCCCGGATCCGGACGGGGCGCCGGCCGCCTCGGGTCCCGTCGCGCAGCCCGCCGCCGCCCCGGTCCCGGCTGAGCCGGCCGCGCCCGCCCCGGCCGCGCCCGCGCCGGTCGCGCCCGCGTCCGTCGCCCGTCCCCCGGTCGCGCCCGCGCCGCCGGCGGTCGAGCTCGGCCGCTGGGCACCCCGGCAGCTCCCCCCGGTGGCCGCCGCGACCACGACCCGGCAGTCCTGCGCGCCCCAGCGCACCGGCACTGCGAGCGCCGACCACCGCACCCGATCCTCCGCGCCGCGCCGTTCGGCCCGCAGCACCCCGGCGCCGCCGACCTGGGGCTGGCGGAAGGTGGTCATCGCCGCCTCGCTGCTCGGCGCCGTCGGCGGCGGCACCCTCTCGGCGGTCGAGCTCCTCGCCGGGGGCGGTGGCAGCAGCCGGCTGCCCGACACCGGTCAGGCCCCGCTCGCGCCCGGCTCGGGAGCCGGGGTGCCGCCGGTGCAGCACATCCCCCGTCAGGGGGCGCGCGACCAGCGGTCCGAACCGGCCGCCGCCGGGGGTGTCACGGCGGTCACCGTGAGCCCCGAGGGTCCCTGCACCGTCGGCGGCGGCTGCACCGTGACCGTCCGCGTCGACCTCGAGCCGCACCAGGACGAGCTCGTCGCCTGGACCATCGTGGTCGTCGATCGCTGCTCGTCCCAGAAGGTCGAGACCGCGGTCACCGGCATCCCCGCGCCCGGGTCCTACAGGTACGTGCTCTCCACCAACCAGGTGACCATCCCCGCCTGGCGGTCGCCGCAGATCCTCGCCGTGACCACCAGCCCGGCGCGGGCCAGCTCGCCCGCCATCGACATCGCCGGCGCCACCGGATGCTGAGGACGGACGAGGTCCTGCGCACCCCCGACGAGCGCTTCGAGGGCCTGCCGGGCTACCCGTTCACGCCCAACTACGTCGAGGTCGACGGGCTGCGCATCCACACCATCGACGAGGGCCCGCGCGCCGCCGCCCCGGTGCTGCTGCTCCACGGCGAACCGTCCTGGTCCTACCTCTACCGGAAGATGATCCCGGTGCTCACCGCCGCCGGGCACCGCGCGGTCGCCCCCGACATGGTCGGCTTCGGCCGCAGCGACAAGCCCACCGCGCGCGAGGACTACACCTACCAGCGCCACGTCGACTGGGTGCGCGGGACGATCGAGGCGCTCGATCTGCGCGACATCACCCTCGTCTGCCAGGACTGGGGCGGCCTGATCGGGCTGCGCCTGGTCGGCGAGGCGCCCGACCGCTTCGCCCGGGTGGTCGCGGCGAACACCTTCCTGCCGACCGGCGACCACGACCCGGGAGAGGCCTTCCACCGGTGGAAGCGCTACTCCCAGGAGACCCCACGCTTCCAGCCCGGCCGCATCGTCAACGGCGGGTGCGTGAGCGATCTCAGCCCGGAGGTGGTCGCCGCCTACGACGCGCCCTTCCCCGACGACCGCTACCTCGCCGGGGCGCGCCAGTTCCCCGCGCTGGTGCCGGTCACCTCCGACGACCCCGCGGCCGAGCCCAACCGCGCCGCCTGGCAGGGGCTGATGCGCTTCGACCGGCCCTTCCTCTGCGCCTTCAGCGACCAGGACCCGATCACCCGCGGCGCCGACCGGGTGCTGCGCAAGCTCATCCCGGGCGCCGAGGGCCAGCCCCACACCACCATCGAGGGGGGCGGCCACTTCCTCCAGGAGGATCAGGGGGAGAGGCTGGCCGGGGTGGTCGTCGACCTCATCGCCGCCGGCTGACCGTCAAGGCAGCGTCCGGCATCGGTGACGTTGCCGTGAAGCCGGTCCGGCGCAATGCCGCACCGCGTCGAGAATGGCCGGGTGCTCGCCCTGACCCACCTCGTGACCGGCGCCGCCCTGGGGAGACTGAACTCCACCGACCACCGGCGCGGGGCGCTGGCGGCGGTGATGTCACACGCGCTGCTCGACGGTGTGGGTCACGACGACGTCGCCATCGGCGCGGCCGGCCAGGCCGCCCTGGTCGCCGCCGGGCTCGCCGCCCTGGCGCTGAGCTGGGGTCCGGGATCGCCGGTCACCGCGGCGGGCTTCGCGGCGGTGCTCCCCGACGCGGAGATCATCCTGATGAAGCTCCGCGGCCGCGAGACCGCGCGCCTGCTCTTCCCCTCCCACTGGCAGCGCGAGGGCCGCCGGGGCACCCACCCGTACCGGTTCCCCGGCCCGTCGGTGCCGATCGCGCTCGAGGTGGGCCTCTCCGCCGCCGCCTGCGCCGCGCTCTGCGTCGCCGGGCGCCGGCGGCGGAGCCGCGGGCTCAGCCCATCAGCTCGCTGAGCAGGGAGCTGAGCTCGACGATCCGGTCCTCGAGAACCGGCTGATCGACGGCGAGCCGCCGGAGGTCGGCGAGCAGCCGCTGGATGCGGGCGGCGTCGTACGGCGTGGCCATGATCGGGCCTCCGAGAGCGGACAGGGCTTCGGTCACTGGTGCCTCCGTGAGCTGCACGGCTTCGATGACCCCAAACGTGCCACGAAGCGTCGCCGCCCGCATCGGGCGTTCCGAACGAAGGCCGGCCCTCGCCGCTTGGATGACCCGCGGGGGCATTGCCGGTCTCAGCCTACCCCGTACACGCGCTCCGGAGTCACCAGCACGACGCAGCGCCGCTCCTCGGCCATGACGCGGTCGTAGGTCGGCCAGTCGTCGTGGGTCGAGCCGGTGGAGAGGAAGACGTCACGCAGCAGCTGCGGGAGGCCGGCGGGGTCGAAGCCCTCCAGCGGGTCGTCGGGTCCGATCAGCGTGACCGCTCCCTCGACGCTCTGCCAGCGGAATCCGACGCGCCAGGTGAGCGTGAGCCGCGGCCGGGCGCGCAGGTGGCGGAGCTTGAGCGCGCCGCCGAGCGCGACGTAGCCGGCCACCTCGTCGCCGGTGAGCGGATGGACCGTCACCCCGGCGTTGATCACCGCGCTGTGCACCGACCCGTCGGCGCGTGTCGTGGAGGCGACGGCCAGCCCGCGCTCGCCGCCGACGAGCGCGCGGACGCGGGACAGATCGGTGCTCTCGGCCATGGGTGCCTCCCGGAGGGTGGTGGTCGCCGGAACCATACCGGTGCTGACGGCGCCAGCCGTCAGGCCTGCTCCAGCACGTACGTCCCCGGGGCGGCCTCCTTCGCCGGGTTGCGCCGGCTTCCGAGTCGCTCCGGCGCCGGGCGCATCTCCCCGCCGCGGGCCTTCACCCACTCCAGCCAGTGTCCCCACCAGCTGTCCCGGTGCTCGGTGGCCGCGGCGCGCCAGGCGTCGGGGTCCTTGCCCGGCTTGGGGCCGGTGAAGAAGCTCGCCTTGGGGTTGCCGGGGGGGTTGACCAGCGCCTGGATGTGGCCGCTGTTGCTGAGCACGAACTCGCTCGGGCCGCCGAGCAGCTGGGTCGCCCGGTAGCAGGCGCGCCACGGGGTGATGTGGTCGGTCACGCCCGCGAGGACGTAGGCCGGGCAGCTGACCGCGCCGAGGTCGATGGGGGTGCCGAGCACCTCGATCTCGCCCGGGTGGGTGAGCGCGTTGTCGAGCAGGATGCGCAGGAACTGCGCGTGCAGCGCCGCCGGGAGGTTGGTGGTGTCGTTGTTCCAGGCGAGGATGTCGAACGACGGCGGCGGGTTGCCCATCAGGTAGTTGTTGACCCAGTAGTTCCAGACCAGGTCGTTGGGCCGCATCCAGGCGAAGACGCGCGACATCTCCGCGCCGGAGAGCACGCCCTTGCGCTGCGACTGGCGGATCGCGGCGGCGCCGACGCGCTCGCTCGAGAAGATGCCCGCGGTCGAGGGCACGCTCATGTCGAGCATGGTCACCGGCAGGGTCACGCTGTGCACCCGCGGGTCGTTCGCCGCCGCCATGTGCGCGAGCGTGATCGAGGTGGTGATGCCGCCGGCGCACAGCCCCATGACGTTGACGTCGGGCGAGCCGGTGATCTCGCAGGCGGTGGAGATGGCGTCGACGCAGCCCTGGACATAGGTGTCGAGGTCCCAGTCGCGGAACTCGGGGCCTGGATTGCGCCAGCTGATGGCGAAGAACTGGACCCCGTTGGCCACCGCGTTCTCGATGAAGCTGCGCTTCGGGGCCAGGTCCATGATGTAGTACTTGTTGATCTGCGGCGGGATCATCACCAGCGGCCGCGTGCCCACCTCGGGCGTCGCCGGCGTGAACTGGAGCAGCTCGCAGACCTCGCTGCGGAAGACGACCGCGCCGGGGCTGGTGGCGACGTTCTCGCCGACACTGAACGGCCGGCGGTCGACCTGGCTGGGCATCCCGCGGTTGTGGCGCAGGTCGCGGATGGCGTTGCGCGCACCGCGGACCAGGCTGGCGCCGCCGGTCTCGAAGGCGCGCTTCAGCGCCGCGGGATTGCCGGCGAGCGCGTTCGTCGGGGCGAGCGCCTCGGTGACCAACGTCGCGGCGAAGCGCGCCCGCTCGGCGTTGCGCCAG
>DATARS010000189.1:0-11069 GCA_036269455.1 Candidatus Dormiibacterota bacterium
TGCCTCGACGGCCTGATCCCAGGTCGGCCGTCCGCGGCCCGGAACTCGCGGTGGAACCGTGCGCCCGTGGCGCTGCAGCAGCTGATTGAGTGCCGGCTCGATGCCGGGTACGTCACCGGCCAGGTGCTCGTGGTGCACGGCGGGATGGCCGATGTGCGCCCGCTCCGAGAGCAGCGCCGGGAGGCGACCGCAACTCGCGAAAGGTGAAGCCCTTCTGATCGAGGGGCTGCCGTGTGTCCTCTTCCGCACAAAAGGACACAGCGATCCAGAACATGAGACCGACACTCTGCGGGGGGCGTCCTCCGGGTCACCCCCTCGAATTCAGCGGGGACCTCGGCGGACCTTTTACGGACCCGTGGAACCGCCCACCCCGGAGTACTGGTCCGCCCGAAGGGCGACTCGATGAGAGCCTCGATCCTCACCGGACACTGACCGCCAGGTCAGTGGTCGAAATCCCTTACAGCGCAGCGCAAGTCGGGGAGACAGGACTCGAACCTGCGACCCCTGGTCCCCCAGACCAGTACTCTAACCACCTGAGCTACTCCCCGATGGGCCGCGCGGCGCCCATTCTAGCCCCGGCCGTCCCCCACCGGCGCCGTCGCCGTGGGGATCGAGGCCGAACTCGGAGAGTTCGTCCCGGGCCCCGCGACGCATGAGGTCGGCGAACGCGGCGGCGATCGGCTTCCCCTCGAAGAGCACCGAGCACACCTCCGCCACGATCGGCATCTCCACCCCGGCGCGGCCGGCGAGCTCCTGGGCCACCCGGGCGGCGTTCACCCCCTCGGCGACCATGAACATCCCCGCCTCGATTTCCCCGAGGCTCTGGCCCCGCCCGATCGCCTCGCCCAACCTCCGGTTCCGAGAGTACGGGGAGAAGCAGGTCACCATGCAGTCGCCCAGCCCGGTCAGCCCGGCGAACGTCAGGGGCTGGGCCCCAGCCCGCACCCCCAGCCGGGCCATCTCGGCCAGCCCGCGGGTGATCAGTGCCGCCTTGCCGTTGTCGCCGCTCCCCGTCCCGTCGCAGACCCCTGCGGCGATCGCGACGACGTTCTTCAGCGCCCCGCCGTACTCGACCCCCACCAGGTCACCCGTGCTGTAGACGCGCAGGCGCTCGGACGTCATCGCGTCCCGCACCAGCGCCGCGGTCGCCTCAGTGCGGCTCGCGACCACCGTCGCGGCGGGCTTCCCCCGGGCGATCTCCATGGCGATGTTCGGCCCGCTCAGCGCCGCCACCCGCGACGACCACTCCTCCCCCAGCACGTCGACGAGCACCTCGCTCATCGTCAGCCCGGTCCCGGTCTCGAACCCCTTCGCCGCGCTGACCACGGCGCAGCCCTCCCACAGGATCGGCCGGCACCGCTCCACCGTCGCCCGCATCCCATGGGTCGGCACCGCGAGCACCACGATCCGCGCCCCCGCGAGCGCCATGCCCAGATCCCCCGTGACCCGCATCTCCGGGCTCAGCGGCACCCCGGGCAGGTACGCCGGGTTCCGCCGCTCCGACCCGATCCGCAGCGCGAGTGCGGGGTCACGCGCCCAGAGCGTTGCCTCCCGTCCCGAACCCGCGAGCACAGACGCCAGGGCGGTCCCCCACGAGCCCGCCCCGAGCACGGCGATCACGACCGCCTACCGCCGCCCGCGGATCGCCGCCAGGCGGCGCTCGGCGACGCCCCCGTCATCCTTCTCCGCCCGGGCCCGAAGCACGATCCGCAGCGGCACCCCGGCGAACCCGAACACCGCCCGAATCCGATTCTCCAGATACCGCTGATACGCGAAATGCATCATTTCGGGGTCGTTCACGAAGAGCGCGATCGTCGGGGTCTGGCTCTGCGCCTGGGCCCCATAGAGCAGCTTCAGCTTGCGCCCCTTGTGATACCGCGGCGGGTGATCCTCGATCGCCTTCTTCAGCAGCGAGTTCAGCGCCCCCGTCGGAATCCGGGTGCTCCGCGCCGCGGCCACCTGGCGGGCGGCGGCGATGACCCGGTTCACGCCCCTCCCCTCCAGCGCGCTGACCGCGAGCACCGGCACCCCGGGGACGAAGCTGAACGCCTCCTGGATCTCATTCAGGGTCGCGGGGTCGGCTCGGGTCTCCGTGTCCAGCAGGTCCCACTTGTTCACCACCACCACCACGCCCTTGCCCGCCTCGGCGGCGTAGCCGGCGACGTGGCGGTCCTGGGCGACCGACCCGGCGGAGCCGTCGATCACCACCACCGCCACATCACTCCTCTCCATGGCCCGCAGCGCGCGGAGCAGGCTGTAGTGCTCGACGTTGGTGCCGATCACGCCCCGGCGGCGGATGCCGGCGGTGTCGACGAGCACGACCTCGCCGAACTTGTCCTCGATGCGGGTGTCGACGGCGTCGCGGGTGGTGCCCGCCACCGGCGAGACCAGCGCCCGCTCCTCCCCCACCAGGGCGTTGAGCAGCGACGACTTGCCGACGTTCGGCCGGCCCACGATCGCGATCCGCACCGGGCCGGCGGCGGCGACCAGCTCCTCCGAGTCCTCGACCTCCTCGGCGCCCGCCTCGGGGTCGTCCTCCTCCACCGGCGCGGGCAGGAGCTCGACGAGCCGGTCACAGAGGTCCCCGACGTCGCTGCCCTGGAGCGCGCTGATCAGCATCGGCTCGCCCAGCCCAAGACGGTAGAGCTCATGGGCCAGGTACGGCTCCACGGGGCTGTCCGCCTTGTTCCCGGCGAGCAGCACCGGCGTTCCGCCCTCGCGGAGCAGCGCGGCGACCTCCTCGTCCAGCGCGGTGACGCCGTCGCGCACGTCGAGGAGCAGCAGGCACAGATCCGCCTCCTCGATCGCCATCCGGGCCTGCTGCTGGGTCCCGCCGACGAGCACGGCCACGTCGCTCCCGTCGGTGGGCCCGGTGGTGTCGAGCCCGGCGGTGTCGACCACGGTGAAGCGCCGCCCGCCCCACTCCGCCACCCCGTACAACCGGTCGCGCGTCAGCCCGGCGAACTCGTCGACGATCGCGTGCCGCTCGCCGGTCAGCCGGTTGAAGAGGGTCGACTTGCCCACGTTGGGCCGCCCGACGATGGCCACGATCCCCGACGGCGTCGCGGTGGACGCGTCGGCGCGCCGGTGGCGCATCCGCCGCGGCGTCCGCGTCGACGCCGGCCGGCCGCGCCCCCCGGGACGCACGGGCGGCATCAGCGGCCCGCCTCGGCGGCGGCCCCGTCCCCGACGCCGATCTCCACCTCGCCGAACCCGGCGTCCCCCGGCAGCAGCCGCCACGCCCGCAGGTCGCCCGTGACACCGCCGGCGGCGCTGGAGACGATCACATAGAGGTAGTCCGCCCACGCCCGCTCGGTGTCGAGCCGGGAGGGCACCGCGGGATGGTCGGGATGCGAGTGCCAGAACCCGAGCACCTCGAGCCCCGCCGCCCGCGCCGCCCGCTCCGCCCGGAGGATCGCGAGCGGATCGAGCTCGTACCGATCCCGCCCCCGCGCCGACAGGTTCGCCGCGGAGGTGACCGACCGGACGGTCACGGCCCCGGCATCGGCACCAACGTCGCCGACGAGCACCCCGCACCCCTCCGAGGGATACGCCGCGACCGCAAGCCGCCGAAGCTCGGCCACCGCCCCGGGGCCGAAGACCACACCCGTGCCCATGGTCCGTCTACCGGTCGCGCTGCTGGTAGAGGCCGCTGCTGAGATAGCGATCCCCGCCGTCGGCGAAGACGATGACGATCACCCCGCCCTGGCCCGCCTCCGCCAGCGAGCGTCCGACATCACCCGCGACGTGCAGCGCCGCCCCGCTGGAGTGCCCGATGAGCACCCCCTCGGTCGTTGCCAGCCGCCGGGCGACGTCGTAGGCGGCCTCGGTCGCCACCCCCACATTCGCGTCCGCGATCGAGGCGTCGTAGATCCCCGGGACGATCGAGGTCTCCATGTGCTTGAGCCCCTCGAGCCCGTGCCAGGGCTCGTCGGGCTCGACGGAGATGCACTGCACCGCCGCGTTCAGCTCCTTCAGCCGCCGCGACGTCCCCACGAAGGTCCCGCTGGTCCCCAGCCCGGCGATGAAGTGGGTCACCCGCCCCCCCGTCTGCTCCCAGATCTCCGGCCCGGTGCCGTCGTAGTGGGCGCGCCAGTTGGCGTCGTTGTTGTACTGGTCGGGCATGTAGTAGCGGTCGGGCTCCGCGTCGCGCATCTGCCGCGCCAGCAGGATCGCCCCATCGCTGCCCTCCTGCGCGTCGCTGTAGACGATCTCCGCACCGAAGGCGGTGACCAGCGCCTTGCGCTCCTCGCTGACGTTGGTCGGCATGACCAGCTTCACCCGGTAGCCTCTGGCGGCGCCGATCATCGCGTAGGCGATGCCGGTGTTCCCGCTGGTGCTGTCGAGGATCGTCCTCTCCGGGGTCAGCCGCCCGGAGCGCTCGCCCTCCTCGATCATCCGCAGCGCCGCCCGGTCCTTCACCGAGCCGCCGGGGTTCATGAACTCGGCCTTGGCGTAGATCTCGACCCCGGGGGCCAGCTCGTCGAAGAGGTGGATGCGGAGCAGCGGGGTGTTGCCGATCTCGTCGGTGATCCGCCGGTCGGTCGCCATCCGCAGCTGCCGCTGCACCGGCGCGGTGCATTGCTGACTCATCTGATCAATTATGCCGAGACATGTCTGCGCCCCGCGCCCGTCCCGATCCTGCCGGCCGCCTCCTCCTCGGGCAGCTGGTGATGTTCACCGGCATCGCCATGCTCTTCCCGGTCGTCGCCCTCTACGTCCGCCATCGCGGCGGCAGCGCCCTCGACGCCGCCCTCTTCATCGCCGGCCCGATGGTCGCGAACACCCTGGTGCAGGTGCCCGCGGGCCGCCTCGCCGACCGGATCGGCCGCCGCCCTGTGCTCATCGGGGCCCGGCTCGCCTACGCGGCGATCTCGCTCGGCCTCTTCGCCGACCAGGGGCCGCTCTGGTTCCTCGCCATCCTCCGCGCCGGCCAGGGCGCCTGCAGCGGGGCGTACGCCCCCGCCCTGCTCGCCGCGCTCATCGACCTGACCCCGCCCGACGGCCGGGCGACCCGCTTCAGCCAGCTCCAGCGGGCCGAGCTCGGTGGGGTGCTGATCGGCCCGCTGATCGGCGGGGCGGTGGCGACCTGGCGCGAGTCGGCGGTGTTCGGCGTCGCCGGGCTCGCCGTGCTGCTCGGGCTCGGCGCGGTGTTCCGGGTCCCCGAGACCCGGCAGGAGCCGGTGGCGCGCGATGACGGGCCCGGAGCGCTCGCCCATACGAGGTGGTGGCGCGGACGCGGGGTGCTCGTCGCCTGTCTCACCCTCGGCTGCGTCGGGCTCGTCTTCACCATGTACGACGTCGTCTGGCCCCAGTACCTCGCCGCCCGCGGGGTCAGCACCTTCGTGGTGGGGCTGTCGATCACCCTCTTCGCGGCGCCGATGGTGGTGCTCGCCACCCCGGCGGGACGGCTCGCCGACCGCGCCGACCGCCGCGCCGTCCTCGGCGTCGCCCTGACCGTGGTCGGCGCCTGCGCCGCCACCTATCCCTTCCTCCACGCCCTCGCGGTGATCCTCGTCCTCGGCACCGTCGAGGCGTGCGCCTTCGTCCTCGTCGAGCCCTCCCTCTACGCCACCCTCTCCGACGCGGCGCCCGCGGCCGAGCGCGGCCGGATGATGGGCACCGGCGGCTTCTTCCAGTTCGCCGGCGCGGCGATCGGCGCGTCGGTGCTCGGCGCCCTCTACGGGGTGCGCGAGGGCATCCCCTTCTGGTGCGGCGGCGCCGTTCTCGCGATGATGGCGGTGCTCTGCGCGATCGCGATCCCGCCGCGGCGGCTAGGAGCCGGCGGCGGAGGAGGTGACCCGGAAGCCGGAGCTCTGCCGGGCGGTGTGGTCGAGGACGGCGATCACCCCGCTGGGACGGACGTGGACCGGCCCCTCCTCTCCGGGGATCTCGACGAAGTCCGAGGCGGCCGCCAGCGCCGCGAGGGTCTCGGCGACGCCCAGCTTGACGCTGACATCGCTCCCGTTGACGAGACGCAGGATGGCCATGGTTCTCCCTCGGGACCCCGGGCGGGTGGTGCCCTGGGATGGTAGCCCGTGCGCGAGGGCAAGGAATCCTCGGACCCCCCGTTTGACCCAGAGGACGGCGACGCCGTTGGAGAGCCACGAGAGCTCCGAGAACCACGATCCTGCGTGGTCTTCGACGGGTTTGTGGCGGCTCAACGCACCGTACGCGTGCATCTGCGCGAAAAGTGCAAGCTGTGCACCCCCTCGTTCGTCTGGTCCTGTGTAGCGGTCACCGAGCCCCCGTGGCTCGACCACAGGTACCAGGGAGGGAATCGTCCAAATGATGCGCATCATGGGCATCGCTGCCATCGCCAGCGCGGCGGTGCTCGGCAGCTCCGCCATGACGCTCACCAGCCATGCGTCCAAGGCGCACGGCGGCAGCGCGTCCTCGAAGTCGACCGGCGGCAAGGGCGGCAACGCCTCCGCGGGCGGCGGCACCGGCGGTGACAGCACCGGCGGCAACGGCATCGGTTGCGGGCTGCTCAGCGGCATCCTCAGCAACGACATCAACAATCTCCTGGGCGGCCAGAACCAGATTCTCAACGGCGCCAACCTGCTCGGCAACCTCTTCATTCCGGTTCTGAGCCCGGGCAGCAACCCCAACCAGAACAGCCACGCGGGCGGCTCCAGCATCAGCGGCAGCCGTGGCGCGTCGACCAGCGGCAGCACCGGCAACGCGGCCTGCGGCAACGCCGGCGATGCGGGCAACGGCGGCAAGGGCGGCTCCGCGAAGGGCGGCTCCGGCGGCTCCGGTGGCAAGTCCAGTTCGAAGGGCGGCAGCGCCTCGCACAAGAGCGGCGACTGACCCCCACATCTCAATGCCTTTGACGGGCGCAGCGACCGATGGGTCGCTGCGCCCGTTCAATAACGTCAGGGAGGGTCTGGATTCATGCGGATGATTGGGATTGCTGCCGTCGCCGCGGCCGCGGCACTCGGCAGCACCGGCGTGGTGGTCGCCGGTCACGCGAGCTCGCGTGGCGGCAGCGCCCACTCCAGCTCGCACGGAGGCAACGGTGGGCGCGCCTCCTCGAGCGGTGGGAGCGGCGGTGACAGCACCGGCGGCAACGGGGTCCTCTGCGGCGTCCTGAGCGGCATCGCCAGCAACGACCTCAACAACATCCTCGGTGGGCAGACGCAGCTGCTCAACGGGGTGAACCTGCTCGACAACCTGTTCGTGCCGGTTCTCAGCCCGGGTGGCAGGCCGCACCAGACCTCGCGGTCCGGCGGCTCGACCATCAAGAACAGCCGTGGCGCCGTGGACAGCGGCCGGACCGGGAACAGCAGCTGCGGTTCCGCGGGCGACGGCGGCAACGGCGGGAAGGGCGGCAGGTCGACCGGCGGCCGGGGTGGCAGTGGCGGCCATTCCAGCGCGCACGGCGGCAAGTCGAGCAGCAACAGCGGCGACTAGCCCTCCGGGCTGGTCCCATTCGGGGGCGGGTGCAGCCGGGCTGCACCCGCCCTCATCGCGCCTGGACTCGCGCGAACGGTTAAGAAGCGACAGAAAAGTTCGGCGCGTCCGTTGTGTCTGTTGGTGGGTTCCCGGAGCGCCCTGAGGGATCCGCCGAGGTGCCGCATGGGCGGCACGGGTCGGGGAAGGAGGGCGCCACGCAACTGGAGAAGGGGTGAGCGGCATGTACCGCAACGGTGAAGGCAACGCACGGCGGAGGGTGCCCCGGCGCGCTCTGCGACGCTCGGTGGGCACGCTGCTGCTCGCCGGCGGCATCGGTCTGGGCTTCCTCACGATGGTCGGCGTCGCCGGCGGAGCCGGCGGTGCGCAGGTGCTGACCACCTTCGCGGCCTCCAGCAGCTCCAACCCCGCCTCGAGCGCGCATCCGACCGGGGGTGCCACGGCGACGTCGCACCCCGGCTCCTCGCCGCACCCGTCGACCGCGCCGAAGCCGACGCCGACGCCGACGCCGGTGCCCACCGCGGCGCCGACCCCAGTGCCGACCCCGATCCCGCCGCCCACGGCTCCCCCGTGCCCCGGTGGCCTCGGCTCGCTCCTCTTCGGCTGCCCGACGGCGCCCCCGGCGCCGCCGCCCACGCCGACCCCGGCGCCGACCCCGACCCCGGTGCCGTCGACCCCGGTGCCGACTCCGGCTCCGACCGCGGCGCCGACGGCCACCCCGGCCCCGACCGGCAACCCGACGCCCACCCCGACGGCGAGCGGCAACCCGGCGCCCGGCGGCACCCTGGTCAACGGCCCCTACTGCGATCCCACCGTCGCCACCTGCCCCGGGCAGGCGTCGGCCCCCGATCCCAACTCGCTCTTCCTGCCGGGCCCCGACACCAGCTCGACCGGCGGCTCGACCGGCGGCTCGACCGACGGCTCCGGCGGCTCGTCGACCGGCACCAGTGGCTCCACCGACACCAGCGGCTCGACCGGCACCAGCGGCTCGACCGACACCAGCGGCTGCACCGACAGCAGCTGCTCGACCGACACCAGCGGCTCGACCGACACCAGCGGCTCGACCGACAACAGCTCGCCGGCCGCCCTCCCCGCCACCTCGGGGAACAACAACAACAACAGCAACAACAGCAACTCGCTCTTCGGCAACGAGGCGCTGCCCGCGGCCGATGCGCCGGCGACCCCGACCGCCGAGACCTCGCTCAACATCTGGGCGATCGGCGGCGCGGTCCTCATCGTCCTGCTCGTGGTGATGAGCCACGTGGTCTCCACCCTCCGCCAGCGGCGGCGGAAGGCGGCCTGACCGCAGGGAAGGGACGCTATCCGGCGGCGGCCACCGTGGCCGCCGCCGGGAGCAGCCGGAACGCCGCCCTTCCGGCGTAGCGACCGGCGCTCCCCAGCTGGTTCTCGAGGCGGAGCAGCTGGTTGTACTTGGCCACCCGCTCCGACCGCGACGGCGCCCCGGTCTTGATCTGACCGGCGTTCACCGCCACCGCGAGGTCGGCGATGGTGGTGTCCTCGGTCTCGCCGCTGCGGTGGCTGATCACGCTGGTGTAGCCGCTGCGGGTCGCGAGCGCGATCGCCTCCAGGGTCTCGGTCATGGTGCCGATCTGGTTCACCTTGATGAGGATCGAGTTGGCGACGCCGCGCTCGATGCCCATCTGGAGGCGCTCGACATTGGTGACGAAGAGGTCGTCGCCGACCAGCTGGATGCGGTCGCCGACGCGCTCGGTGAGCAGCCGCCAGCCCTCCCAGTCGTCCTCGGCCATGCCGTCCTCGATCGAGACGATCGGGTAGGTCTCGCACCACCGCGTCCAGAGCTCGACCATCTCGGCGGGCTCGAGGGTCCTCCCCTCCCCCTTCAGCTCGTAGCGGCCGTCGCTCCAGAGCTCGCTCGCGGCGGGGTCCAGGGCGATCGCGACGTCCTCGCCGGGGCGGTAGCCGGCCTTCTCGATCCCCTCGATGAGGACCTCGACCGCCTCCTCGTTGTGGCTCAGGCTCGGGGCGAAGCCGCCCTCGTCGCCCTGGCCGGTGCCGAGGCCGCGCCCCCGGAGCACCCCGCGCAGCGCGTGGAAGCACTCGCTGCCCGCCTGGAGCGCCTCGGCGAAGGTGGGCAGCCCCAGCGGGGCGTACATGAACTCCTGGAAGTCGACGCTGGTCTGGGCGTGGGCGCCGCCGTTGAGCACGTTGAGCAGGGGGACGGGGAGCAGGTGGGCGTTGACGCCGCCGAGGTAGCGGTAGAGGGGCAGGCCGCTGGTCTCGGCGGCGGCGCGGGCGCAGGCGAGGCTCACCCCGAGGATGGCGTTGGCGCCGAGCCGCGCCTTGTTCGGGGTGCCGTCGAGCGCGCAGAGGGCGGCGTCGAGGGCGACCTGGTCGCCGGCGTCGCTGCCGATCAGCTCGGGGCCGATCACGTCGACGACGTTGGCGACCGCCTGGCGCACACCCCTGCCGCCGTACCGCGCCTCGCCGTCGCGCAGCTCGACCGCCTCGTGGCTCCCCGTGCTCGCCCCGCTCGGGACCAGGGCGCGTCCCACCGCGCCGCCACTCAGCAGCACCTCGACCTCGATGGTCGGGTTGCCGCGCGAGTCCAGCACCTCGAGCGCGGTCAGCTCCTCGATCAGCGTCATGCGGCGTCTCCTGGTCCGGGCAGGCCGCCCCGCATTATCGCCGCCGGGTCAGCGCAGCAGTCCCCAGCTGCCCCAGCTCGAGCTGATCGCCCCGAGCCCGCAGACCCACTGGAAGAGCTGGGTGCCGTTGCCCCCGCCGTTGAGGGTGAAGCTGTTCAGCCACACCGACCCGGTGAGCGTCCACGACGAGTTGCCGTGCGAGCCCGAGCTCGAGTTCGGCAGGTAGGCGATGCCGCTGAGGTTGACGCCACCGAAGTTGGTGTCGCCGGTGAAGCCGGCGGCGTAGATCACCATGTTGTGAGTGCCCTGGGGATCGGCGGGGCTCTTGGTGCCGCCGCTCAGGTCGTCGAGCCCGTTGAGGGTGACGTTCGAGAAGCTGAGCGAGGAGCCGTTGTCGCTGGAGTCGAGGACGATGGCGACCGCGCCGCTCGCGTCCTCGGTGCCCTGGGTGGTGGCGGTGGCGTTGGCGAGGTTGCTCAGTGCGATGCCCGAGGTGACGTTCTGGATCACGTAGACGCCGGGGTTCATCTTGGTGTGGACCAGGCCGACGTTCTTCACCGAGGTGCCCGACGGGTACCAGCCGCTGTACGTCCCCGGGTTCCAGTTGCCCGAGGCGTCCCACGCCGACGCGCTGTTGAGGCTGTAGGTCGGGCCGGTGGTGGTGGGGGCGAACCCGGACAGTCCGGTGGGAGCGCTCACCCCGGTGTTGAGGTTGGCGCCCGAGACCCCTCCGAGGGTGTAGTTGCCGGTGTCGCTCGAGCCGCCGACGTCGACGTGGTTGGCGGTCGACGGGGTGCAGGCGGAGCCGGTGTACCCGGAGACGGTGGCGGGAAGCGCCACCGCGTGGGGCCCGTTGTTGGCGCCGAAGTTGCCCAGCGCGTACACCGCGCCGGTGACGTCGCCGGAGGGGTTGCCGGTGCCGCCGCCGTTCACCTGGACGTCGCCGCCCACACCGACGATGGCGTAGTTGACCGCCTGGGTCGCGGGACCCGGCTTCGACGCCCGTGCTCCCGACGCGGTCACCGC
>DATARS010000190.1:0-15218 GCA_036269455.1 Candidatus Dormiibacterota bacterium
GGCCGCCACCGAGCGGGCCCTGCGCGGAGCCTACGCGCCGCAGCTCCGGGCGATGGCCGCCGACCCCGCGCGGGCGCGCGCCGGCCGCGGCCTGGGCTGCTGCCTCGAGCGCCCCGACGAGCTCGACGCCGGGATCCTCGACGCGCTGCTCTCCCCCATCGCCGCCCGCGAGGACGCCGCCCGCGACGTCGAGCGCCTGCTGGTGGCCCTGCGCAACGAGGACCTCGCCGCGGCCACCCCTGGGCTGGCGGCGCTGCGGGTTCCCACCCTGCTCGTGTGGGGCACCGCCGACCCGTTCTTCGAGACGAGCCGGGCGCGCCGCCTGCAGCGGCTCATCCCCGACGCAAGGCTGGTCGAGCTCGACGGCGGGCGCCTGTACATTCCGCTGGAGCGGGCGGCGGAGCTCGCCGCCCTGCTCCGGGAACACTGGGCCGCGGTCGCGACCCTGTAGCAGGCCGCTGAACCGGCGGCGGTCCCTACGAGGACGTCGCGCGGTGGAGGATGCCGCCGACCTTCGCCTTGAACTCGGCCGACCGGGTCTCGCGACGCACCCGGCGCGCCTCCTTCGCCGCCGTGCGCGCGGCGTCCTGGGCGGCCACCACCTCGGCCTCGACCTCCGCCACCGGGATGCGGGTGATCGATCCGTCCCTGGCGATGTCGTCGGCGAGGGCGTGGCTCGTCTCGGTCATCTCCGCGAGCAGCGCGTTGCCGCCCGCGGGGATGCGCCGGCTCAGCTCGGTGAGGCCGTCGTCCGCGTCGGCGGCCTCGCCGGTATCGTACGCCGCGCCGGCGATGATCCCGGTGCTCCACCCGAGGAGCACTCCGAGGGGTCCGGCGATGATGCCGACCAGCGCGCCGACGACACCGCCGACCGCGGTTCCCGAGCCGACCGTCGGCGTGAAGCTGTCCGCAACGCGCACCTCGCCCGCGACGCTGCGCTCGACCACGGCGGCGCCGGCGACGCCGGGCTGCTCCTTGATCCGGCTCAGCGCCGCAAAGGCCGCGTTGGGATCGGCGAAGGTGATGATCAGGACGTTGTTCTCGTCAGCCATGGGTCTCCTTCTTCCAGGGGTTGTCGAGGTGGTGCCGCGCTCAGGCGTGCTGATGGAGGGTCTTGTCGAGCTGTGAGGCGGTCTGGTGAACCCGGGCGGCGATCACCAGCCCCCAGCTGCCGTACACCAGGCTGAACAGCCCGAAGACGGTGGCGAGGGACACGGCGCCAACGTCGGGACGGGCGAAGAGCACCAGCCCGAGCGCCACCGAGAGCAGGCCGCCGAAACCGAAGAGGGCGCGGTCCCCCACGGTCTCGTGGGTGCCGAAGACCATCGCGAACTCGCCGATGCCGGTGACGATCGCCCATGCGCCGATCCAGATGGTCAGCGCGTAGGCGGTGATCCCGGGCCAGATGATCGATCCGACGCCGGCGGCCACGTCGACGGCGGCGAGCAGCAGATGGCCGGCCACAGGCCCCGCGGTCGCGCTCGAGAAGGCCCGTGCGGCCTGGTTGATGGCACCGAGGAATGCCGCTACGGCGAAGAGCGCGACGACGAACGCGATCGTCACGGTCGGCCAGACGATGGCGACCACTCCGATTGCGATGCCGAGGACGCCGAGAAGCGCGAGGGATCGCGAGACCGACCGGAACATGGCATTCACTCCTGATGGGCGTCTGTCGTCCGTGGAGGGACGGGGAGATCGCTACCCGGTCACCGGCCGGACAGGGTGAACCCGGGCTCGGCTCATCCTCCGGCGCGGGCGCCGTGGGGCACCGACAGGGTTCCAGGGGCACGACCAGGGTCTCTCCCTGGTGCGATGCGGCGAAGACCTGGCTACGGTCACCGGCACGCTGATTGTGGGTTCCCCACAGTGCAGACCGGGGGAACTGTGCCTCCGCCCGTGGCGGGGCTCGCCGTGGCCGCCTACGGTGGACCGAGACGAACACGACAGTGACGAGGACGGAGAAGTGAGCACCATCGTGGCGAGCGAGAGCGCGGCCCTCCTGGTCCGCTACTCGGTCTCGCGTGAGGAGATGATTCGCGAGCGTCTGGTCGAGCTCCACACCGGGCTGGTGCGCGGCCTCGCCCGGCGTTTCGCGCACCGCGGCGAGCCGCTCGAGGACCTCGAGCAGGTGGGATTCCTCGGGCTCATCCTCGCCATCGAGCGCTTCGACCCCGCGCGCGGGACCGAGTTCACGAGCTTCGCCGTCCCGACGATCGTCGGGGAGATCCGCCGCCACTTCCGCGGGATCGCCTGGTCGGTGCGTGTGCCCCGGCTCCTTCAGGAGACCTACCTGCGAGTGAGACGCTCCGAGGACGAGCTCTCCCAGGAGTTGGGCAGGACGCCGTCGGTGGCGGAGATCGCGTTGCATCTCGGCCTCGATCCGGACCGCGTGCTCGCCGCGCTCGAGGTCGCACCGGCACGCCGGGCCGTCTCCCTCGACACCCCCGCGGGCGTGACGGATCGCGAGCGGGGGATGGCGCTCCGCGAGCGTCTGGGCGAGCCGGACAGCGAGCTGGCGAGGCTGGAGGCGAGGTTGCTCGTCGAGCAGGCGATGGCGAACCTGACCCCGCGCGAGCGCCGGGTCATGACCCTGCGCTTCGTCAGCCAGCTGTCACAGCGCGAGGTCGCCGAACGCCTCGGCGTGTCGCCGGTCGAGGTCGTCCAGCTCCAGGGCGCCGCCCTCGAGCGGGCGCGTCGCGACCTCGGCGGAGCGGCGCCGGAGGGGGACGGCGAGGCGATTCGGTCCCTCACCGAGACGATCCGCGAGGACGGCGTCGATCCGCTGCGGCGCGCGGAGGCGCTGCAGGATCTCCGCACCCGTCTCGGCCGCGCCACCTGGGAGGAGGTGGGGCGAGTCGTCGGCCTCACCCGCCGGCACATCCACCACCTGCTCAATGTCACCCATCTTCCCGAGGAGATGCGCGAGGAGCTCAGGACGGGGCGGCTGAGTGAGAAGCACGCCCGCGCCCTGCTCCTGGTCCGCGACTCGCGCCCCTGCCAGGCCACCCTCTGGCAGCGGATCCGGACCCAGGTGGTCTCCGGAACCGCGGCGTTGAGGATGGCGCAGCAGATGAGGGCGGAGGGGTCAAGCTGAGCTGCTCGAGCGCTACGGCAGAGGGGGTGACGAAAGCGAATCACGGTTTTCCAATGGGGACACGGCTGGTACCCTGAGCGAGTGAAGACGGGCCTGCGCTGGATGACCTGGCTGCCGCCCTGGCGGTAGACATCGGGACCGCGCTGCGCCTGGCGCCGCGGCCCGCCCGGGACCACCTGCTCCGGTGACGCGCCGGAGCGCCGCAGCCCGCACTTCCAGGAGCACCCCAGACATGGCAACCCGACCGGTTCGATTTCCTCCCGGCACCGTCGTGCCCGCCGGCATGTATCGCAGCGGCGGGAGCGGCCGGGTGCGCTACTTCGACGGCAGCACCCCGCTGCCCGGCAGCACCAACTCGTCGTCCTGGCAGCAGCTCTCCGACCACTACCGGGTGGTGAAGACCTGTGCCCTGGCCGCGCCGCACGCCTCCGCGCCCGACGCCACCCGCCACCCGGTGCGCTTCGCCGCCGGCACGGTGGTGAGCCCCGGCGAGTACCGCAACGCCTACTCCGGCAGGGTGCGCTACTTCGACGGCACCACCCCGCTCCCCGGTGGGGTCAACGCGACCTCGTGGCAGCAGGTCTCCGACCACTTCCACGCCCACCCGGAGCAGGCCGGCCACGACCGCCGGCCGCTGATCGCACCGCCCCCCGTCGCCCCGGCGCGCGAGCTGGTGACCGCCGCAGCTCCGGCCGCCACCGCCGTGGCCGCCCCGCCCGCGCCGGCACCCGCCAACGCCGGCGAGCTCGCCGTCGCCCTGGTGGAGCACGTCGCCGGCGCCGACGACGAGGCGGTGATCGCCCTCTTCGCGCCCGACGCCCACCTCTTCCTGCCGCTCGGATCGCTGCTCGTCTGCCAGCGCGGCCACGCCCAGCTGCGCCGCCTGCTCACCTGGCTGCGCGCCAACCTCAGCCTGCAGACGCTCGACGTCGAGCGCATCAACGGCGTCGAGGAGAACGTCACCGTCGACTTCGACACCCGGGGCACGACCGCCGCCGGGGTGGCCTTCAACCGTCCCGGGGCGATGGTGGTCGAGGCCCGCGACGGGCGCATCCGTCTGGTGCACCTGGCCCTGGGCGCGGCGCGGGTCTGACCCCGGGGGAGCACGACCGGACGGCGTACCCTTGCCGCCCATGAACCTGCTCCGCATCACCGGGCCGCAGCGCCTCGAGGGCAGCGTCACCGCCTCCGGCAGCAAGAACGCCGCACTGCCCGCGATGGCCGCGTGCCTGCTCACCGACCAGCCCGTCGAGCTCGACAACGTGCCGCGCATCGAGGACATCGAGACCATGGCCGCGATGCTCCGCGACCTGGGCGTCGGCGTCGACCAGGCGCGGGGCTCCACCTGGCGGCTGCGCGCCAACCAGTCGCCGTCGGAGCGCCCCGACGCCGAGCTGGCGCGGCGGCTGCGCGGCTCGGTGCTGATGCTCGGTCCGCTGCTCGCCCGCACCGGGCAGGCGCGCATCCCCCGCCCCGGCGGCGACGACATCGGCCTGCGCCGGCTCGACCAGCACCTCGTCGGCCTGCGCGCCATGGGCGCGAGCATCGAGATCGCCGACGGCGCCTACGTCGCCAGCGCCGAGCTGCCGCTGCGCGGCGCCCGCGTCGACCTCGACATGCCGACGGTGACCGGCACCGAGAACCTGATGATGGCCGCCTGCCTCGCCGAGGGCATCACCGCGATCGGCAACGCCGCGCGCGAGCCGCACGTCGTCGACCTCGCCCGCTGCCTCAACGGCATGGGCGCGCGCATCACCGGCGCGGGCGGCGAGCAGATCGTCGTCGAGGGCTCGGGCCGGCTGCTCCACGGTGTGCGCCACAGCGTCACCAGCGACTACGTCGAGGCGGGGACGTACATGGTCGCGGCGGCGGCGACCGGCGGGGACGTCACCCTCGAGCAGCTGGCCCCCGCCGACGTGCGCCCGCTGATCACCAAGCTGCGCAACGCCGGCTGCGACGTCGAGGAGGGCACCACCCACGTGCGCGTCCACCGCGAGCGCCCGCTGCGCCCGGTCGACGTGACCACCTGGCCCCATCCCGGCTTCGCCACCGACTTCCAGCCGCAGTTCGTGACCCTGATGACCCAGGCGGAGGGGGTGAGCACGATCAGCGAGGCGGTGCACGACAACCGCTTCCGCCACGTCGAGGAGCTGCGCAAGCTCGGCGCCACGGTGACGATCGACGGCCGCAGCGCCATCGTCCACGGCCCCACCCCGCTGCGCGGCACGCTGGTGCGGGTGCTCGACATCCGCAGCGGCGCCGCACTGGTGATCGGGGCGTGCTGCGCCGAGGGAGTCACCGAGATCGAGGACGTCTACCACCTCGACCGCGGCTACGAGGCGCTCGTCGACAAGCTGCGCATGCTCGGCGCCCAGGTCGAGCAGGTCACCCGCCCGGTCGAGGTCAGCCGCTGGCTGGCCTGAGCTCGGTCGACGGCGGTCGCGGCCTCCCCGGCCTCTGGGCCGCCTCGCGGGCGCGATTCGCCGCCAGCCCGCGGCTGCGCCGCTCCTTCCTCGCCTGGTCGGGCGCGGGGCTGCTCGTCACCGAGGGCTTCGCCGCCGGCGTGGCGCAGCTGTGGTCGCCGCGGGCGGCGCTCGTCGCCGGGCTGGCGGCGCTGCTCTGGTGGGCCGCGGTGATCGCGGTGCCGGTGATCGCCGCGGCGCTGCTCACCACCCCCGACGGCACCCCGGTCGACGGCCTCGGCGCCCCCAACGGGCTGACCGCGATGCGCGCCTGGAGCTGCGCCGGGCTGACCTGCTGCGCCTTCGTCCCGACCCCGCGCAACCTGGGCTTCATCCTCTGGGGATCGGTCGGCGGTGTGGCCGCGCTCCTCGACCTCCTCGACGGCTGGATCGCCCGCCGGGTCGGGCCGATCACCCGCCTCGGACAGCTGCTCGACCCGGTGATGGACTGCGTCTTCTTCTCGGTGGCCGCGGTCGGCAACATCGCCCTGGGGATCATCCCCGCCTGGCTCGGCGGCCTGATGCTGGCCCGCTACCTCGGCCCGCTGCTCTTCGGGATCGTCTTCCAGCTCGGCGGCCGCCGTCCCGAGCTGAGCGCCACGGTCTGGGGCAAGCGCAACACCGTGCTCACCGGCGCGGTCCTGCTCACCCTCTACGTGGTGCGCGCGGCCGGCGGCCCGACCGGGACGGTGGCGCTGGTCCTCGGCGTCCCCCTGCTCGGCACCACCACGCTCCTCCACTTCGCGGTGATGGCCCGGCGCGAGCGCGACGCACCCATCGCCCGGCCGCTGCACACGTCCTGAGCAGGGTCAGGGCCGGGCGGACATCCACGCCTCGGCGGCGAGGGCGTCGCCGACCGCGCCGAGCAGGGCGTCGCGGAACGCGGCCCGGCGGGCTTCGTCCTCGGCGGGGTCGAGCACCTCGCCGCGCAGCCGGGCGGCGATCCAGGGCGGCGTGGTCCGCGCCACCTCGCGCGAGGCGACCCGCACCACCACCACGGTGTCGTTCCCCTCCCCCACCTCGAGGGCGACCCGGTGGACGAACCCGGTGTGGCGGCAGAGCCGCCAGCTGCGCTCCCAGACCCGCTCGCGGCGGCGGGCGGCGTGCATCAGCCGGGCGGGCTCGCTGGTCACGGTGTCGCCGGCGCCGGTGCCGAGGAGCAGGGCGCGCACGCCCTCGTCGAGGTCGCGCGCCACCCACTCGATCAGGCTCGGCGCACGGGTCTCGAGGTCGGGGAGGGGTGCGCCCGCGGGTCCCTCGTCGAGCGCTCGCACCACCCCGGCGTGCCGCCGGCAGAGGAGGCGGCCGCCGACGACGTCGGCGTGCGCCGGGCACCAGAGGGTCGCGCAGGCGCGGTCACGCCGGTCGACATAGGCGCAGGGCTCGGCGGTGGGGGCGGTGCAGCCGGTGGCGGCGCAGGGGGGCATGGACGCTCATCGTGCGCCGCCGCGGCGCGTGCGGCCACCCATGTCGGCGAGCTGTGACAGCGGTTGCCCGGCGGCGGCGAAACGCCGCACGACGGCGATCGGCTCGCCGCGGGTGACGGTGCTGTGACGGGAGGTTGACCCAGAGGGATGTACTTTCCATACTAGCAAGTACCGTCCGGGACGCAAGTACTTCCCGGCAGGGCACAGAGGAACCAGGCCATGTCCGAGCCCACGTCCGACATCAGCGTCCATGAGGCACGCGCCGGGCTGGAGGAGGCCGCCCGCGCGCGCCGCGCCGTCCAGTCGGGCGAGCGCCGCTACTGGTTCGCCTACCTGGGGAGCGCGGGGATCGCGATCCTCATCCTCTTCCCGCTCATCGGGCTGCTCCCCGTCGGCGGCGGTTCCGGCGCGGTCACCACCGCCTGGTCGGCGGCGATCGGGATGATCGTCTCCTACGGCGCCAGCCGGCGGCTGGTGCGGCGGCGCGGCCGCTTCGCCCGGCACGCGGTGATCTGGGCGACCTGGGCGCTCGTCTACGGCACCGCCCTCGCCGTGGGCGTCGCCTTCTTCCGCGGCCAGCTCGCCTACTGGCTTCCGATGGCGGTGGTGGTGAGCGCTCCGCTGCTCCTCGGCGCCTGGTGGGCGTCGCGGCCGTGACCGCGACCGCCGGGGACCCCGGTGCCGGACAGGCCCATCCCCGCCACCGGCTCGACGCCGTCATCCACGCGCCGATGCGGCTCTCGATCATGGCCACCCTCGCCGCCGCCGACCGGGCCGAGTTCGGCTTCGTCCGCGACACCGTCGAGGTGAGCGACTCGGTGCTCTCCAAGCAGGTGGCGACGCTCGAGGCCGCGGGCTACATCGAGGTGTGCAATGGCTACGTCGGCAAGCGGCCGCGCACCTGGCTGTCGATCACCGCCGCCGGCCGGCGCGCCTTCGAGGACCACGTGGCGGCACTCGTCGCCATCGCCGGCCCCGGCGACGCCCGGCCCTAGCGTCCCTTCCAGACCGGCGGGCGCTTCTCGGCGAAGGCCACCGCGCCCTCGCGCGCGTCCTCCGAGGTGAAGACCGGCGCGACCACCTCGGCCTGGCGCTGCCAGGCGTCGGGCTCGGCCCAGTCGACCGCCGAGCGGACGATCTGCTTGGAGACGCGCACCGCGAGCGGCCCGTTGGCGGCGATCACCGCTCCGAGGCGCAGCGCGGTGTCGAGGGCGGCGCCGGGATCGCTGAGCTCGACGACGAGGCCGACCTCGTAGGCGCGCTCGGCGGTGATCGGCTCGCCGGTCAGGGCCATCTGCATGGCGACGTGGTACGGGATCCGCTTGGGGAGGCGGAGCAGCCCGCCGGCGGCGGCGGCCAGGCCGCGCTTGACCTCGGGGATGCCGAGGCGGGCGCCGCGAGCGGCGACGAGGAGGTCGCACGAGAGCGCGATCTCCAGCCCGCCGGCGAGGGCGAACCCCTCGACGGCGGCGATCAGCGGCTTGTCCGCCGGCCGCTGGCAGATCCCCGCGAAGCCGCGCTCGGTGCGCGGCGACTCGCCGCGGACGAAGGCCTTGAGGTCCATCCCCGCGCAGAAGTAGCCGCCGGCGCCGGTGACGATCCCGACCCGGAGGTCGCCGTCGGCGTCGAGCTCGTCGAGCGCCGCCTGCACCCCCTGGGCGACGGCGGCGTCGACCGCGTTGCGCGCCTGGGGACGGTTGAGGGTGATCACGAGGACGCCGTCGCGGCGCTCGGCGAGGACGGGGGCTGTGCTGGTGTCGGCGGTGGTCATGGCCCGCAAGTGTAGTCAGGCGCCACCGCGGGTCCGTCCCTGCGAGAGCGGGGCGGTGCCGCGGATTGCAACCGGGCGCTCATCCGCCCGGCGCCGGGCGAGGATGTGGATGTCGACGTCGGTGAGGATCCACACCAGCCGGTGCAGCGTCCCGCGCGACCAGGTGCCGTGCTCGCGACCGCGGCTGAGCAGGACCTCGGTGGCGAGGATCTGCCGCGCGTAGCCGGCGAGCGCGCGGGCGACGTCGGCATCGCGCAGGGTGACGAACTCGCCGCCGAGCTCGGCGGTCACCGCGGCGTAGGCGTCGAGCTGCTCGTGCTCCGCCTCGGACCGTTCGCGGGTGCGGACCGTCACCACGTGCAGCTCCCCGTCGAGGCTCTCCGCCAGCCGGCCGGCGCGGCGGATCAGCTTCTCCATGTTCGGTCGGGGCGGGATGCAGGTCATCACCCGCGCCCGCGCCTCCCAGTGCCGGTCGATGCTGCGCTCGTGCATGTAGGCGACCAGCCGGCGGTCGGTGTGCTGGGCGATGACCTTGAACGCCCGGGTCCGCAGCGCCGCCAGGTGCTGCAGCCGGTAGTCGCCGCGCAGCGCGGCCTCGACCTCGTCGATGGGAAGGATCGCGCCGCGGCGCAGCCGGTCCTCGAGCACCGAGGGCACCACGTCGACCAGCTCCACCTGGTCGGCGAGGTCGAGGACGTGCGCGTCGACGAGGGGGTGGCCGGCGGCGGCCTCGGCGGTGCCGCGCAGGTCGGCGACGTGGAGGGTCGCGAGCACGGTGATGCCGGCGGCGAGCAGGGGCTCGACCACCGCGGCGCGCGTCAGCCCGCCGGCCTCCGAAGCGGCGAGGTCGTCGATGCAGGCGACCTGCGGGTTGCGGCCCAGCAGCGCCTGCACGTCGAGCCGGTCGGGGGGCGGCGCCCCCCGGCGACCGCCGACCACCTCCAGCCCCGCGAGCGCGCTCTCGCACTCTCCCCGCCCGCCGGTGCTCACCGCGGCGACGACCACGTCGGTGCCGCGGTCGCGGCGGCGGCGCGCCTCCTCGAGCATGGCGGTGGTGGTGCCGCAGCCGCGCGCATAACCGAGGTAGACGCGGAGCACGCCGCGGTGCACCGGGGCGAGGTTGCGGAGCAGCTCCTCGGGCTCGCGCCGCCGGACCTCCGCCGGGGCCGGCGACCGTCCGCGGCGCATGCCCTCGACCCGCGCGATGACGTGCACATCCACTCCGGGGAGGTCGTCGACGGCGCGGTCGAGCAGCGAGCGCCGCACCCGCCGCCGCCAGAGCGGGCGGTCGACGAGGGTCTCGCCGAGCACCAGGTGGCGGCAGTCGACCTCCTGGGCGACCCGGATCACGGTGCCGGCGACGTCGTCCGACTCGCGGACGACGAGCGCGCACTGGAGGAGCTCGGCGACGTCGCGGATGCGGGCGATCGCCGCCCCGGCTGCCTCTGCGGAGCGCACCACCGTCACCGCGGTGCACAGCCCGCCGAAGCGCCGGGCGATACGGACCCCGCGGCGGAGCAGCGCCTCGGAGGTGTCGCTGCCCGAGACCGCGACGAGCACGTCCTGCGACGCGGCGCGCACCTCGCCCGCGGCGGCGCTCGACCCCTGCGCCACCATCCGCAGCGCGATCTCGCGCAGCGCGGCGAGGTTGCCCGGCCGGAAGAAGTTGGTGAGCGCGGTCTCGACCCGGTCGGCTGAGTAGATGTTCCCGTGGTGCATGCGCTTGCGCAGCGCCTCGGGGGCGATGTCGATGAAGTGCACCTCGTCGGCGCCGTCGACGACGCGGTCGGGGATGGTCTCGCGGACGGCGATGCCGGTGATGTGCTCGACCAGGTCCTTGACGCTCTCGATGTGCTGCACGTTCAGCGTGGTGACCACGTCGATGCCGGCGTCGCGGAGCACCTCGACGTCCTGCCAGCGCTTGGGGTGGCGCATCCCCGAGGCGTTGCTGTGGGCGAGCTCGTCGACGAGGGCGACGTGCGGCCGGCGCTCGAGCAGCGCGTCGAGGTCCATCTCGTCGAGGGTCGTTCCCCGGTACGTCACCTGCAGTCGGGGCACCACCTCGAGGTGGCCGATCGCCTGGACGGTGCGGGGCCGGCCGTAGCTCTCGACGAAGCCGACGACCACGTCCTCGCCGCCGGCGACGCGCTCACGACCCTCGCGCAGCATGGCGAAGGTCTTCCCCGACCCCGGCGCCGCGCCGAGGTAGATGCGCAGCCTGCCGCGACGGGAGGCGGCCCCGGTGTCGCTGGTCACCCGACCAGGGTAGCCGCCGCCCTCGGCGGACGGACCGCCGGATGATCAGAGCTCGAGGAGAACCCGTGCTCGCGCCGCCCCCGGCGCCGCCTCCGCCGGAGCGGTGCGCGGCAGCGCGCTGCAGACCGCGGCGCCGCCGAGGGCGAGCGCGGCCTCGAGGACGTACGCGATCGCTGTCGCCGGTCCGAAGTGTGCGGGGCCCTCCGCGGCCGCGGGACCGGCGACCTGGAGGAAGACGAGCCCGAGCCCGCCGACGCCGACGGCGAGGCCGGTCTGGAAGGCGGTCATCAGCACCCCGCTCGCCGTCCCCGCGCGGCGCGCCGGCACCCCGGCGAGGACGACGCCGAAGAGCGGGGGCACGACGATTCCCTGACCGAGGCCGGCGGTGGCCATCGCCGGAGCGAGCACCCAGAAGCTCTCGCCGCCGAAGTCGCGCCAGGCGATGAGCCCGAGCGCGAGGTAGGCGCCGGCGATGAGCAGCGCGCCGCCGGTGATGGCCCGCCGGACCTGCGCGCCCGCGAGCCGGCCGCCACCGAGCGAGGCGGCGAGGAAGGCGAGCGCGAAGGGGATCATGACGATGCCCGCGGCGAGCGGCCCGAGGTGGCGCCCCCGCTGCAGGCTCAGCGCGGTGGTGAAGAAGAATCCGCCGAAGGCGGGGGCGAAGAGCGCGACGGCGCCGAGCCCGGGGCGCACGCCGCTGTGGCGGAGCAGGCTGAGCGGCAGGATCGGGTCGCCGCCGGCCCGCTCCAGCCGGAGCTCCCAGAGCAGGAAGGCGGTCAGCAGCTCGGGGACGATCGAGAGCGCGCACCACGACCACAGCGGCCAGCCGAGCTCGCGTCCGGTGGTGAGGGGGACGAGCAGGGCGACCACCGCCAGCCCGAGCAGCCCGGCGCCGACGGCGTCGAGACGCTGCGGCGCGTCGCTGCGGGTGTCGGGCAGCACCCGCCAGGCGGCGATCAGCCCGGCCAGCCCCACCGGCACATTGAGGAGGAAGGCGGGGCGCCAGGCGAGGCCGAACAGGTTGGCGGCGACGATCAGGCCGCCGAGGAGCTGTCCGGCGACGGTGGCGACCCCGAGGGTGGCGCCATAGACGCCGAGCGCGCGCCGCCGGTCCTCGCCGGTGAAGCTCGCCTGGATGGTGGCGAGCACCTGCGGGACCATGGCGGCCGCGGAGAGGCCCTGGAGGACGCGGCCGGCGATCAGCACGGTGGCGGTCGGCGCGAGGCCGCACGCCGCCGAGGTGACGGTGAAGCCGGCGATGCCGGCGAGGAAGAGCCCGCGCCGGCCGAGGGTGTCGCCGAGCCGGCCTCCGCTCACCAGGGCGGTGGCGTAGGCGACGCCGTACCCGGCGACGATGAGCTCGAGCGCTGCGGCGCCGGCGGCGAGGCTGGCGGCGATGCTGGGGAGGGCGACGTTGACGATGAAGAAGTCGGCGACCGCCATGAAGGCGCCGACGAGGACGACGGCGAGCGCCGCCCACGGAGGGGTGTTGGAGCCCGCGGAGCCGCGGGGTTCGATGACCATGGCGCCACTCTGAGGCGATCCTCAGCCTGGTACAAGTAGCCTGGTTATCCTGGTACCACGAGTAACGGGACCCGGTACCCACGGGCGTGCTATCCTGGTGTCGGTCATGGGCACCTCCAAGGGTCACTGCATCGCCATCGCGCGCCGGCGCGAGCTCGCCGACTTCCTCCGCTCCCGCCGGGCGCGGCTGGGACCGGAGGACGTCGGCCTCCCCAACGGCGTCCGCCGGCGCACGCCGGGGCTGCGCCGCGAGGAGGTGGCCCTGATCGCCGGGGTCGGGGTGACCTGGTACACCTGGCTCGAGCAGGGGCGGGAGATCAGCGTCAGCCGCCTGGTGCTCGAGTCGATCTGCCGGGCGCTCCGGCTCGATGCCGCCGAGCGCGCCCACCTCAACACCCTCGCCGGGCTCGACGTCGCCCCCATCGCGGCGCAGCTCGACACCGTGCCGCCGGCGGTGCAGGCGATGCTCGACGAGCTCGACCCCTGCCCCGCCTATGTGCTCAACGCGCGCTACGACGTGCTCGCCTGGAACCGCGCCGAATCGGCGCTGATCGGCGACCTCGGCGCGCTGAGCTGCACCGATCGGAACATCCTCTGGCTGCTCTTCACCGACCCGGCCTGGCGCTCGCTGCTCGTCGACTGGGAGCACGATGCCGCCTGGGTGGTGGCGCAGTTCCGCGCCGCGATGGCCCGCCACGTCGGCGAGAGCCACTGGGTGTCGCTGGTCGAGCGGCTGCAGGCGGCGTCGGAGGACTTCGGCACGATGTGGGACCGCCACGAGGTGGCGGGCACCCGCTCGCGGTCGAAGACCTACCGGCACCCCCGGGTGGGTCTGCTGACCGTCAACCCGGTCAGCATGCGGCTCGCCGAGTCGCCGGACTGTCGGGTGATGGTCTGCGTCCCCGCCGACGCCGCGTCCCGGACGGCGCTGGAGGAGCTGGCGGCCCGCACCGTGGTCGCCGTCTAGGTGCCGAGTTGTTCTTGACTAACTGGATCCAATAAGTCATCATCTCCGGCGATGACCACCCTGTCCCCCGCGCCTCCCGCTCCCGACGCCGCCCCAGCGACCGGCGGCTATCTCCGGCTCTCCTCCTGCTCGGAGTGTGGCAGCCGCCGGCGGATCCTCGTGGAGGTGGCGGGTGAGCTCCGCGGCCACTGCGTCGGCTGCGGCGCCGACCTGGCCCTGCCGCTCGGCACCGAGCCGCACCGGATGACGGTGGTCACGGTGGGTCGCGGCGGCCAGGGCATCGTCGAGGTCGCCGGCTCGGAGTAGCATCCGGCGTCCGCATGGCCCTCCCGCCCGGACCCCGGCTGCCCGCCGCCGCCCAGGCGTACCTGCTCGCCTTCCACAACCTCGGCTTCCTCGAGGCGTGCCGGCGGCGATTCGGCGAGAGCTTCACCCTGCGGCTGCCGGGCGGCCACACCCTGGTGTGCTTCACCAGCCCCGCGGCGGCGCGGGACCTGCTCGGCGCCAGCCCCGCCGACGCGACCGCCGGGGACGTCAACGCCCACGACCTGGGGCCGGTGCTCGGCCCCGGCTCGCTGCTGCTGCTCGACGGCGACCGGCACCTCGAGGAGCGGCGGCTGATGTCGCCGCCGTTCCACGGCCCGCGGCTGCAGGCGCACGCGGGGCTGATCGCCGAGGTGGCGCTCGCCGAGGTCGGGCGGTGGCCGGTGGGAACGCCGTTCTCGATGTGGGACCGGATGCGCTCGATCACCCTCGAGGTGGTGCTGCGGGCGGTGTTCGGCGCCTCGGGCGACCAGCTGACCGAGCTGCGCTCGGGGGTGGCCGACCTGCTCGCGTTCGCCTCCCGGCGCCTGCTCATCCTCCCCGCCTTCCGGCGCGACCTGGGCGCGCTGACGCCCTGGTCGGGGTTCGTCGCGGCGCGGACCCGGGTGCGCGACGCGGTGCTGGCGGCGGTGCGCGACCGCCGCGCCGGCGGCGCCGGTGACGGGGGGGCCGACATCCTGTCGTGGCTGGTCGAGGCGCGGCGGGGGGACGGGACGCAGCTGACCGACACCGAGGTCCACGACGAGCTCCTCACCGTGCTCGTCGCCGGGCACGAGACCACCGCGGCCGCGCTGGCGTGGTGCTTCGACCTTCTCGTCCACCATCCGGCCGAGCTGAGCTCGCTGCTGGGCGACCTGGAGGCCGGCGGCGGGGACGCGGCGCTGGACCGGGTGATTCGCGAGACGCTGCGGCTGCGGCCGGTGGTGCCCGAGATCGGACGGCACCTGCGCGCCCCGGCGACGATCGCGGGCGTCGAGCTGCCCCGCGGCGTGGTCGCGGTGCTGAGCATCAACCTCGTGCAGCGCCGGCCCGAGGAGTACGCGGAGCCGATGGCGTTCCGGCCGTCGCGCTTCGACGGCGCGCGTCCGGACCCATACGCGTGGCTGCCCTTCGGCGGCGGGACGCGGCGGTGCCTGGGGGCGTCGTTCGCGACCCTGGAGATGCGGGTGGTCCTGCGCACCGTGCTGACGGCGGTGCGGCTGCGGGCGGCGGCGCGCGCGCCGGAGCGGGGGCGGCGGCAGGTGGTGACCCTGGTGCCGCCGCGGCACGGGGTGCGCGTGGTGGCCGAGCGCCCCGGCTAACGCGGAGCGTCGTCCCGGACGACGTGAATGGCGACGGGTGGAAGGGTACGCGCCGCCGCCGCCCCCGCCGGGCGGCGGCTCGCGGATCAGTG
>DATARS010000191.1:0-12617 GCA_036269455.1 Candidatus Dormiibacterota bacterium
CGCGGTGAGCCGTTGGAGGTCCGCGGCCTCGGGCGGGAAGTCGCACTCGTGGGTGACCCCAACCACCTCGGGGCCGGCCCCGATCGCGAAGAGCAGCTCGGTCGCGCTCGGCAGGAGCGAGGCGATGCGCACCGCCGTGACCGCTAGGAGGCGGCGACCCGCCGGGCCGGCGCCTTCGCCCGCAGCGTGCGCAGCAGCGACACCATCTCGACGGCGGCGAGGGCGGCGTCCGCCCCCTTGTTGCCGTGCTTGCCCCCGGCGCGGTCGATGGCCTGCTCGAGGCTCTCGGTGGTGACGATGCCGAACGCGGTGGGGACCCGGGCGCGCAGCCCGATGCCGCCGACCCCGCGGCTGGCCTCGCCGGCGACGAAGTCGAAGTGGGGCGTCTCACCGCGGATCACCACGCCGAGGCAGATGATCGCGTCGTAGCCGCCCTGGTCGGCGAGCTCCTGGGCGGCGAGGGGGATCTCGAAGCTCCCCGGCACCCAGATCACGGTGAGATCGTTCTCGGTGGCGCCGTGGCGCACCAGCGCGTCGACCGCACCCTCGAGCAGGCGCTGGGCGACGAAGTCGTTGAAGCGGCCCACCACGATGGCGAAGGTCATCCCCCCGGCGTCGAGCTTGCCCGCGATCACGTTCACAGGCGGATCATCCCACCGGGGGCCCGGCGTCGGTGTCGAGGGCGCTGAGCAGGTGGCCGAGCTTGTCGCGCTTGGCGCGCAGGTAGCGCTCGTTGTGCGGCGTGGGCGGGATCAGCAGTGGCACCTGCTCGACCACCTCGAGCCCGTAGCCCGCGAGGCCGAAGTACTTCTTCGGGTTGTTGGTCAGGGTGCGCAGCTTGGTGACGCCGATGTCGGCGAGGATCTGCGAGCCGGTGCCGTAGTCGCGCTTGTCGACGGGCAGCCCCAGCCGCTCGTTGGCCTGCACGGTGTCGAGCCCCTCGTCCTGGAGGGCGTAGGCGCGGAGCTTGTCGATCAACCCGATGCCCCTTCCCTCCTGGCGGAGGTAGACGATCACCCCGCGTCCCTCCTCGGTGATCATCGCCATCGCCTTGTGCAGCTGGGCCTGGCAGTCGCACCGCTGCGAGCCGAAGACGTCGCCGGTGAGGCACTCGCTGTGCACCCGCACCAGCACCGGCTCCGGGCCGGCGACGTCGCCGAACACCATGCCGACGTGGACCGCGCCGGTGATGAGGTCCTCGTACCCGTGGATCGTCCAGCTGCCGCCGGGGGTGGGGAGCCGGGTGGTCGCGCCGCGCACCACCAGCCGCTCGGTACGGCGGCGGTAGGCGATGAGCTCGTCGATCGACACCACCCGCAGCCCGTGCCGGGTGGCGAAGCTGTCCAGGTCGCCGCGCCGCGCCATGCTGCCGTCCTCGTTGAGGATCTCGCAGATCATTCCCGCGGGGAACCGGCCGGCGAGCTTGCAGAGGTCCACCATCGCCTCGGTGTGCCCGGCGCGCTCCAGCACCCCGCCGGGACGGGCGCGCAGCGGCGCGGTGTGCCCGGGCCGGGCGAAGTCGCGCGGGGTGGCGTGCTCGTCGCAGAGCAGCCGGATGGTGGTGGCGCGGTCGTACGCGCTGATTCCGGTGGTGACGCCGCGGCCGATGGCGTCGACGCTCACCGTGAAGGCGGTGGAGTGGTGCGACGTGTTCTCGTCGACCATGGCTGCAAGTCCCAGCTCGTCGAGACGCCACGCGTCCATGGCGACGCAGATCATCCCCCGGGCGTGGGTGAGGGTGAAGTTGATGTGCTCGGGGGTGATGCGGTCGGCGGCGATGGCGAGGTCGCCCTCGTTCTCGCGGTCCTCATCGTCGACGATGACCACGAACCGCCCCTGGCGGATGTCCTCGATCGCGTCCTCGATCCGGTCCAGCGGCATGAGCGTGCTCGCAGCTCCTGTGGTGGCTAGGCGGGACGCGTCCCGCCGAGGGCGGCGAGACTGCGCTCCACGTAGCGGGCGATGAGATCGACCTCGAGGTTGACCTGCCGGCCGACCTGCCACCGCCGCGCGGTGGTGACCGCGACGGTGTGGGGGATCAGCGAGACGGTGAACCGGTCCTCGAGCACGTCGACGACGGTGAGGCTGACCCCGTCGACGGCGACGCATCCCTTGTCGACGAGGCGGCGGATCACCAGCGGCGGCGCGGCGATCGCGGTCCAGCGGGCGTTGGACTCCTCGCGGCTCTCGCACACGGTGCCGACGGCGTCGACGTGCCCGGTGACCATGTGGCCGCCGACCCGGTCGCCGTAGGCGAGCGCGGCCTCGAGGTTCACCGGGTCGCCACGCTCGAGGATGCCGAGGTTGGTGCGCCGCGCGGTCTCGGGCATGACGTCGGCGGTGAACCCGTGGGGATCGGCCGCCACCACGGTGAGGCAGCAGCCGTTCACCGCGATGCTGTCGCCCACCGCCACGTCGCGGACCACCTCGCGAGCGGCGATGCGCAGGCGGCCGCGCGCCACGATGGCGTTCTCCGCCACCTCGCCCAACTCCTCGACGATCCCGCTGAACATGCCTGGGCTACACAGTACGCCGAGCACCGTCCCGGACGGCTTCGGCGCGCTCGCAGTCGCCGCTGATCACCACGTCGGGGCCGGCGCGGGTGACCTCGACCTCGCGCAGCGGCGCGGCCGCGGCGAGCAGATCCACCCCGCGTCCGCCCACCGCGCCGGGGGCGTCGACACCGCCGATCACCCGCGGCGCGATCAACGCGACCACCCGGTCGACCAGGAGGGCGTCGAAGAGGCTCCCGAGGAGGGTGGGGCCGCCCTCGGCGAGCACGCTGATGCAGCCCCGGCGGCCGAGGTGCTCGAGGAGTGCCCGCATCGAGACCCGGCCGTCCTCGCCGGGCAGGGCCACCACCTCGGCGCCGGCCGCCTCGAGCGCGGCCCGGCGGCCGGCGGGTGCGGCGCCGGTGGTGGCGACCAGCGCGCCCGGGTCGCCGGCGGAGAGCAGGCGGGCGGTCGCGGGGAGCCGCAGCGCGCTGTCGACGAGCACCCTCAGCGGCGAGCGGCCGCCGCCCTCGGGCAGACGGGTGGTGAGCTCGGGGTCGTCGCCCAGCGCGGTGCCCACCCCGACGAGGATGGCGTCGTGGGCGTGGCGCAGCCGGTGGCCCTCGAGGCGCGCCTCGGGGGAGGTGATCCAGCGCGACTCGCCGGTGCGGGTGGCGATCCGCCCGTCGAGCGAGACCGCGAGCTTGGCGGTGACGAAGGGGAGCCCGGTGGTGATGTGGGTGAGGAAGAAGCGGTTGAGCCGGCGCGCCTCGCGCTCGCGCACGCCCACCACCACCTCGATGCCTGCGGCGCGCAGCGCGTCGATGCCGCGACCGTCGACGAGGGGGTTGGGATCGCCCATGGCGACGATGCAGCGGCGCACCCCGGCGGCGATCACCGCATCGACGCAGGGCGGGGTGCGGCCCCGGTGGCTGCAGGGCTCGAGGGTGACATAGAGGTCGGCGCCGCGGGCCCGCTCCCCGGCGCTGCGCAGCGCCTCGACCTCGGCGTGAGGCTCGCCGGCGCGGCGGTGGAACCCGGAGGCGACGATCTCCCCGTCGCGGGCGACCACCGCCCCCACCATCGGGTTGGGGCTGGTCGCGTAGTCCGCCGAGGCGGCCGCGGCAAGCGCCGCGTCCATCAGCCTCTCGTCGAGCCCGTCCTCCTCCGGCGGGCTCACCGCCGCGGCGAGACGGCGCGGCGGGGCGGGCCCAGGGTGCCGTCGGGGAGCAGCGCGCGGCGCGGCTCGAGGCTCGCCCGCAGCTGGCCGCAGGCGGCCTCGGTCCCGGCGCCGCGGGTGTCGCGCACGGTGGTGCGCACCCCGCGCAGCGCCGCCAGGAAGCGCCGGGTGGTGTCGCGGTCGGGAGGGCCCCAGGGACTCCCGTCCACGTGGTTCATGGGGATGACGTTGACGTGCGCCCGGGCGGCGTGGGCCAGGCCACGCAGGCGCGCGGCCTGCTCCTCGGAGTCGTTGATTCCGCCGATCAGGCACCACTCCAGGGAGAGGCGGCGGCCGGTCGCCTCGGCGTACCCGGTGCCCGCGGCCATCAGCGCGGCGATGGGGTGGGCCCGGTTGAGGGGCACGAGGCGGTCGCGCAGGGCGTCGTCGGCGGCGTGCAGCGAGATCGCCAGGGTGACCGGCATGCCCTCGGCGGCGAGGCGGTCGATCGCCGGCACCACCCCGCTGGTGGAGACGGTGATGCGCCGGGCGCCGATCCCCGCCTCGCGAGTGAGAAGCCGCAGGGAGGCGACGGTGGCGTCGTAGTTGGCGAGCGGCTCGCCCATCCCCATGTAGACGACGTGGGTCACCGGGCCGAGCCCGCGCCGGTGGAGCGCGGCCCCGGCGGCGCGGACCTGGTCGACGATCTCGGCCGCCGTGCAGCTCCGGCGCAGCCCGGCGCGTCCGGTGGCGCAGAACGGGCACCCCACCGCGCAGCCCACCTGGGTGCTGACGCAGACCGTGCCCCGATGGGAGCGCCCGGCCGTGGCTGCGGTCTCCATGGCGACGGTCTCGACGGTCAGCCCGCCCTCGAGGCGGACGAGCAGCTTCACCGTGGCGCCACCGTCGGCCTCGCTCTCGGCAGCGACCTCGGCGGTGCTGAAGCGCACCTCGGCGCCGAGCGCGGTCCGGGCCGCGGCGGGCAGCTGGCGGACCTCGTCGAGGGTCGACGCGCCCGGGCGCCAGACCGCCTCGTGGAGCTGGGTGCCGCGCCAGCGGGGCAGGCCGGCGCGGACGGCGAGCTCCTGGAGAGCAGCCTGGTCGAGGGTCGAGACGGGGACGCTCATGGGTTCGCCCCCATGGTACGGGGCGGCCCGAGCCCGACCCCCGAGCGCGCGTGCGGGGTAGGCTCTGAACCCGTGCGCGAGGTGCTCAGCAGCCTGATCGGCGTGCCCGCGGCGATCCTCCTCGCCGCCGGGCTGGGGATCGTCGGCGTCACCCTGGTCAGCCGGGTCCGCCGCAGCGCGGGCCGCCCGCCGATCCGCTGGGCGCACCTGGCGCTGGGGGTCGGGTTCTGCGGCGCCGGGATGCTCCTCCTGGAGCTCCAGGTCAGCGTGTTCGGGGTCCACTGACCCGATCGGCCTCCTCGGCCGCCGCGACCGCCTCGCGGAGCCGCCCGGCCACCGCGTCGCCCGCGGCCAGCGCCCGCAGTGCCGCGGGGGCGCGCCCGGAGACCTCGGCGGCGCGCTCCAGCAGCCGCACCCCCTCGGCGAAGCGGCCCCGGAGGCAGAGCGCGGAGCCGGTGTCGACGAGGACGTCCCAGCGGGAGGCGTCGAGCTGGGCGGCGCGCAGCGCCTGGAGCCGGGCATCGCGCGACCTGCCGGCGCGGGCGGCCGTGAGCGCGCCGGCGCCGAGCTCCTCGGGGGTCGGCGGGGCGGGCGGGGGCCGCCCCGGCGGCGGCGCCGGCGGGTCGGCGAGCGGAGCGATCAGCACGACCCGGCGGCGCAGCGTCCGCCGCTCGAGCGCGAAGGGGATCCCCGTGACCAGGCCGACGGCGGCGCCGACCGACCAGAGCCGCAGCGGCGGGGGCGTCCGCGGCCACACCGCCGCCACCAGGACGGCGGCGATGGCGGTGAGCAGCACCGGGAGTGCGGCGCCGGCGATCCGGTCGGCGCGGCGCGCCGCGCCGGGGTGGGCGAGGCGCAGCCGGTAGCGGAGGCTGCGGGGCATCGGGAGCAGCGCGAGCAGCACCGCCACGGGGTCAGGCGTTGCTGAACACGGGGATGTTCACCCCGCTCAGCGGCGCCGCATCCTCGCCGGTCAGCCAGACGGCGAGCGCGGCGATCTGCTCGGGGGTGACCCCGGCCCGGAGCTGCGGTGCGGCGCGGCGGAGCATCTCGGTGTCGACCGCGCCGGGGCTCAGCGCCAGGCAGCGGATGCGGTGGGGGCGGCCCTCGAGGGCGACCGCCTCGGTGAGCGCGATCACCCCCGCCTTGGAGACGTTGTAGGCGGCCAGCCCCGGGAACTTCTCGACGTTGGCGACCCCGGAGAGCGAGGCGATGTTGACGATCACCCCTCCGCCGGCGGCGAGCATCAGCCGCCACGCCGCCCGGCAGCCGAGGAAGGCGCCGCGGAGGTTGATGCCCATGACCTGGTCCCAGCCCTCGGGATCGAGCTCGCCGAAGGCGACCCGATCGGCGACCGCGGCGTTGTTGACCCAGATGCGCAGGTCGCCGGCGGCGGCGGCGGTCGCGGCGATGCGCTCCACGTCGGCCTCGACGGCGACGTCGGCGACGACCGGCCGCACCCCCGGAGCCTCCGCGGCGGTCGCCTCCAGCTCGGTGCGGCTGCGCGCCGCGGCGACCACCGGATGACCGGCGGCGGCCAGGCGCAGGGCGATCGCCCGCCCGATGCCGCGACCGGCCCCGGTCACCACCGCCACGCCGCCGCCCACGGTGTCGGAGGGTGCCACCGTCGCATTGTGCCGGTTGCTGTCACAGCTGGAGGCAACCGGCCCGCGGGCGCCCGGATTGACAGGTGATCCCCGGGCGGGCTACCCTCTCGCCCCGAATCAGGTTCGCTCGTTCGTGGCAGACGTGCGGACCGGTTCTCCGACCTTCCTTCTCGGTCCATCAATCCGCCGCACTCCTGTACGGAGGTGCTGTATTTGCGGAGCGGTATCAAGCTTGCCCTGATCAGTGGGATGACAGTGGTCCTCGCTGGTCTTTCTTCGGTGACCTCGCTCGCCCTCTCGTCGCACTCTCCGCGCGACACCGCAGACGCCCGGCGTGAGCAGCTGATGTCCCAGCTCCAGGCGCTCACCGGCCCGCGCCACCAGGCCCGTGACCAGCTGATCGCCGCCGAGCGCCAGCTGACCGTCGCCCAGGGCCGCCTCAACGCAGCCCGTGGTCAGCTCACCGCCCTCAACGACTCCCTGCTCTCGCTGTCGCGGCGCATCTCCGACGACGAGTACGTGCTCACCAGCGCCCGCCGCCAGCTCGGCGCGCTGGTGCGCTCCACCTACGAGGTGGCCGGCTCGGACGGCTTCGCCGCCGCCATCCTCTCGAGCGGGAGCTTCAACGAGGTGGTCGACCGCTTCCGCGGCGCGGAGCACGTCACCGACCAGGTCCGCAGGCTGCAGGACACCGTCCAGGGGCGTGAGGGGTCGCTGCTCAACGAGCGCCGCGACCTCGAGCAGCGCTTCGCCCAGGCCCAGGCGATCGAGGACCAGCTCAGCCAGGACAGCAACCGCATGATCGCCATGGTGGCGCAGCGCGACCTCGCCTTCCAGTCCATCGACGGACCCCAGCGCCGCCTGGCGAAGGAGATCGCCGACCTCGACCAGCCGCTGATCCCGCCCGCGACGGGGCTGCTCGGCGGCAGCTGCGGCAACCACTTCGCCTACGGCCAGTGCACCTACTACGTCGCCACCCGCCGCTGCGTCCCCTGGTTCGGCAACGCCCGCGAGTGGCTGGGCCGCGCCGCCGCCCTCGGATACTCGGTGGGCCGCTCGCCGCAGCGCGGGGCGATCGCGGTGTGGCGGGCAGGGCAGGCCGGGGCCAGCTACGCGGGCCACGTCGGCTACGTCGAGGCGGTCGGACCCCAGGACGGCATCCCCGCCGGCTCCTTCAAGGTCTCGGAGATGAACTGGGGCGGGTGGAACCACGTCGACTACCGCATCGTCGACGACGACGCCGTCCTGGGCTTCGTCTACGCCCGCGCCTGACCCCGCCGCGGCTCAGTGCCGGCGGTGATGGTCGTCGAAGAAGTGGCGATGGTCGTCGGAGTGGAAGTGGTCGAAGAGGAAGCGGTCGCGGAAGCGGAAGTCGCGGTCGAACTCGTCGTCACCGAAGCCGCACCCTGACAGGAAGGCACCGCAGCCGCTCCGCGAGCAGCTCGGGTCGATGAGCCCGCAGGAGCTCACCGGGACGCCCAACCCGCAGGCGGGATTGAGCAGGCCGCAGTCGAGCAGCAGCGAGCAGCCGGGGGCGAGGAAGCCGCAGCCGTCGGTGCCGCACGACGACCTGGAGCACCCCGGTGCGGAGGTGAACCCGGCGCGGGAGAGGTTGAGGTCGCGCAGCGTCGAGGACGCGGCTGGCACGGACGGCGCCAGCGGGACGTAGCCGGAGACGGGGAGCGGCACCGCCGCCCGGATCAGCGCGGTCCCGGACTCGCTCCGCGCCGCCATCGAGGCGGGGACCGGGAGGGCGCCGACGGCGGTCCCCCACCCGGGATCGGAGCGGAACCGGCCACTCTCGTCGACGACGGTGGGATGCACCGCGGCCTGGGCCGGGACCATCACCGAGCCGAGCCGAGCCATCGCCGCGGGGGCGAGCCCGCCGGCTGCGAGGGCGATCGCCGCCGCCGTCACGGTCACGCCGAGGATCGCATACCGGATCCTGAAGGTCATCTCATCCACCCTCCCTCTGAGCCCCTGCAGCGTGCCATGGCGGGAGGCGCCCCGGCAACTTCGCTACGTGGGATGCGATCGGCGGGCCGCCACGGGCGGGCGGACCCCGGCGTGGCCCGGGGCCCGTCCGCCGCCCGGGGGCTTAGCCGCCCAGGACGTGGATGGAGAGCCCGTTGAGGACGTTGTTGGCGACGTTGTCCAGCGTGATGAGGCTGCTGCCCGACGCCCCGCTGCTGCTGTTGTTGGAGTTGCTGCTGCTGCTCGAGCTCGAGCTGCTCGAGGAGTTCTCGTTGCTGGCCGAGCCGGGGTCGTCCCCCCGGTGGGTGCCGCGGTGATCACCGTCCTTGTGGTGGTCGCGATCGCGCTCGGCCGGGGTCACAGCGGAGGGCCGGACCGCCGCCGAGGCGGTGCGCGGCACCGCGATCATCGCGGCGCCCCCGAAGAGGGCGACCGCGGCGGCGGCCCCGAGCTGTCGTCTCCGAATGGCCATGTCACGTCCCCCGGCTGGTGTGGCGGCGCCAAAAACCGTCAAAAACAGGACGGCCGCACAAGGGTACCTCGCGCGGGGCCGCGGGTCGAGTTTTCCCCGCCCCGGCGCCGGAACTCGGCGCCCGTGACGCTTGCGACACAAGGTTTTCGGCGCGAGCGGCGCATACGCCTCGCCCCCGGTCATGTGAAGCACTGCACACAGCCGGCGGTCGACCCGCATCCGGGCGGTGTGACCCCCGGCGTCGAGTGCCGCACCGGCCGGCGGCCACCATGGCAGCAACGGCGGACGCACCGGCCGCCGAATGGGAGGCAGGGACATGGCACACGACGAGAAGGTCGAGCTCCTTTCCCGGGTCGGGCCGCTCCAGGGTTGCTCCGCCGCGCAGCTCCGCACCATCGCCCGTCACGCCGAGCTGACCGGCATCCTCGCCGGGACCGTCGCCATCGACGAGGGCGCGGAGGCCCGCGAGGTCTTCCTGATCGTGCGCGGCGAGGCCGACGTCAGCCGCGGCGGCCGCGCCGTCGCCTCGCTGCGGCCGGGTGACTACTTCGGCGAGGTCGGCGTGCTCTCCTCCCAGCGCCGCGACGCTCGGGTCACCGCCCGCACCAACCTCGAGGTGCTGATCTTCGGCCGCCGCGAGTTCCTCGCCCTGCTCGCCACCATCCCCGCGCTCAACCGCAGCGTCCTCGGCACCCTGGCCTCGCGTCTGCACCACAGCCAGGTGGCGCAGCTGGCGGTCTGATCAGCGGGCGACCACGGTGGCGCTACCCTCGACGGCCTGACCAAGCCGTGGAGGGAAACGCCATGCGCGCGGAGGAGATCCTCGACCGGGTGCGCGACACCCTGACCATCCGCCAGGTCTTCGGCGAGCCGTACGAGCGCGACGGCGCGCTGGTCGTCCCGGTCGCCCGCGTGGCGGGCGGAGGGGGCGGCGGAGGGGGTCAGGGCGACAGCCCCTCCGAGGGCCACGGCGGCGGCGGCGGTGGCGGATTCGGCTTCGAGGCGCGTCCCGTCGGCGCCTACGTGATCCGCGACGGCGAGGTGGTATGGCGGCCGGCCGTCGACGTCACCCGGATCGTCCTCGGCAGCCAGATGGTCGCGATCGTCGCCCTGCTCGTGCTCCGCGGGGCGATCCGCCGGCTGACACGGCGCTGAGCCCATCCGGGCGGGAAAGCCGTTGGGAGACAACGGACTTTCCGGCCATGGTGCCCAGGAGGAGACTCGAACTCCTACGCCCTTGCGAGCACTGCCCCCTCAAAGCAGCGTGTCTACCTATTCCACCACCTGGGCAGGCGGGCGAGAGGATTCTACACGGGCGGGGACGGAGGCCCCGCCACCGTGGCAGGGGCGCGACATTCACCCCGGACCGAGCAGATGACCGCCCCGAAGCAGCCCCGCGAGCACCGCACAGAGAAGGGCGAGGGCGCAGGCGGGAGCCACGACGGTGGCGGTCACCACGCTCGCCAGTGGGCCACGCCGCGCCGCCCGGGCGAGGCACTCCGCTCGCGCCTGGGCGCGGAGCGCGGAGGCGATGGCGACCAGCGGCGGGGCCAGCGGGAGCCCGAGGCGCTGGCGCCGCTCGACCAGGCCGGCGACGGTGGCGAGGGCCTCGACGCCGGACCTGGCGGCGACCTCGACCAGGGCGCTCGCCACCGGCCGCCCGGTGGCCGCCTCGGTCCTCACCTGGACCAGCAGCCGCGCCAGCGCGGGGTCGGTGCAGCCGCCCGCGAGCGCCAGGCCCCGGTCGAGCGGCGCGCCGGCCCGCAGCGTGGCCGCCACCAGCTCGAGCGCGATCGGGAGCGCGGCGGTCGCGGCCCGCGCGCCACGCTCGGTCCGATCGCCGGCCAGGCGCCGGGCGGCGAGCGTCCCGGCGAGCGCCACGGCCGAGAGGACGCCGAGCGCCCCCGCCGCCAGCGGGGTGGCCACCCCCGCTCCGATCGCGGGCTCGGTGAGGACCAGGGTGACGCCGAGCACCCCGGCCAGCGCCGGCACCCCCACGGCGACGAGCCGCGCCTCGGCGGTGAGCGCCCGGGCGTCGTCTCGCATCGCCGTGCTCGCCTCGAGCGCTGCGGCGAGCCGCTCGAAGGAGTCGGGGTCGCCACCCGCGCGTCCCTGCAGCCCGAGCAGCGCCGCCACCGCCTGCAGCCCGCGGCCGGCCACGCCGGCGCTCGTCGCGGCCCCGGCCAGCGCCGCACCCGGCTCCTCGCCGAGCGTGGCCCGGACCACCGCCTCGCGAGCCACGGGCCGCACCGCGCGCTCGGTGTCGGGGAGCGACGCGGCGGAGGCGGCGAGGGCGTCATCGGCGCCCGCCCCGGCGGCGAGCTCGGCGCCGAGGCGGCGGGCCAGCAGCGGGCCGCCGCGCTCGAGGGCGGCGAGGCGGCGGCGCGCACCCACCCGCAGCAGCACACCCCCGCCGGTGCGCACCGCGGCCGCGCCGAGGCCGGCACCGGCGAGGCCGAGAGCCGCGAACCCCAGCAGCGCCAGCGGCAGCATCAGCAGCGCCTGGCCCAGCCGCCAGCGCGCCGGGGAGGTCTCGATCATCGCCCGCCGCAGCCGGCGCTCGAGCCGCCGGCCCGGACGGCAACGGTCGTAGGCGGCAGCGAGACGCATCGCCAGGTGGCGGGCGCCGGTCATGCCGCGCCCCGGTCGCCGAGGAGCCGCAGCGGGAAGTGGACGCCGTGGTGACGCATCCGCTCCAGGCAGCGCGTCGGGGTCGCGCCGAGGGCGACCATCGTCCCCGCCCGGTCGCGCTCATGGAGGGTCGTCAGCACCGGATCGCCGTCGGCGCCCGCGTCGACGGCGACGATCTCGGCGATCCGCCGGTGACCCGCGGCGGAGCGCTCGCAGTGGACCACCAGGTCGATCGAGGCGGCGATCCACCGCTCGAGGGTGGCGCCGGCGATCGACGGGAGGGCCAGCGCCACCATCGAGAGCAGCCTGGTCATCGCGTCGGCGGCGCTGTTGGCGTGGAGCGTGGTCATCGAGCCCGGGTGGCCGGTGCTCATCGCGGTCAGCATGTCCGCCGCCTCGGCGCCGCGGACCTCCCCCACCACCAGCCGGTCGGGCCGCATCCGCAGCGCATTGCGCACCAGGTCGCGGAGGGTGATCTCGCGCCCGCCGTCGGGAGCCGCGGGGCGGCACTCCTGGCGGACCAGGTGGGGGTGGCGCGGGCCGAGCTCGCAGACGTCCTCGAGGAGGAGGAGCCGCTGCCGGTCGGGCACGAGCTCGCAGAGGGCGGCGAGCAGCGTGGTCTTGCCGGTGCCGGCGCCGCCGGTGACCACCACGTTGCAGCGGCCGATCACCGCGGCGTGGAGGAAGGCGGCGGCGGCGGGGTCGAGGGCGTCGAGCTCGATCAGCTCCTCGACCCCCAGCGAACGCCGCGGCGGCCTCCGGATCGTCAGCAGCGCCGAGCCGGCGGCCACCGGCGGGAGCACCGCGTTCACCCGGCTGCCGTCGGCCAGCCGGGCGTCCACCATCGGAGTCCCCTCGTCGATGCGCCGGCCGGTGCCGCTGAGCAGCCGGTGGACGATGGCGAGCAGGTGGCCGGCGTCGCGGAAGCGCACCGGGCTGCTGCGCAGCTCCCCGTCGACCTCGACGCAGACCTGGTCGGGTCCGTTGACCATGATCTCGGTGACCGTCTCGTCGGCGAGGAGCTCCTCGAGCGGCCCCAGGCCGGCGAGCTCGTCCACCACCTCGAGGAGCCCCGGAGCGTCGCCGAGCATCCCGTCGGCCACGCCGGCGACCCGGAGGCGGCGCTCGAGCGGCCCCAGCTCGGCGAGTTCGGGC
>DATARS010000192.1:0-5573 GCA_036269455.1 Candidatus Dormiibacterota bacterium
CCGGCGTGGTCGGCGCCGGCGTCGCCGCGGGCAGGACCTCCTGGATGACCAGGCCGGCGAGCACGGCGATGGGGAGCAGGGCGAGGAGCAGGCGCAGACCGACGGCGGCGGCCCAGTTCGGCCCCCCGCTGTTCCAGTAGCGGCGGGCGACCGCGACCACCAGGCTGGGGAGGCGGAGGGGCAGGCGACGTTTGCGCATCAACGAAAGCCAACCACAGTGAGCGGTCCGCGGGGAAGCCTCCCCGGCGTCAGGGTGCGGCGTCGCCCTCGGCGAGCGGCAGCCGGAGCACGAAGGTGCTGCGTGTCAACTCTCCTCGACGTCGATGCTGCAGCCCCGACCGGGCAGCAGGTCGAGGCGCAGCCGGGCGGCGGCCGGGTCCCAGGACGACCCGGCGAGGCAGGTGCCGAGCGCCTGCGGCGGCCGCAGGGTCAGCGCCGGCCACGACACCACGACCGCGCCGTCGCCGTGACCCGGGTCCACCCGCAACGTCAGCCGTCCGCGGACCCCGTCGCCACGCCCGGCATGCACCCCCGCGGGCGCCGCCACCGCGAAGGGCCGGGCGACGTGGCGGAGGAAGTCGAGGTCGAGGTGCCGGCCGGGGGCGTCGCGGATTCCCCAGCGCAGGCTCTCCCGCCACTGCCACCACGCCCAGCCGGCGCCCTGGTCGTCGAGGGCGTCGAGTGCGGCGTCGGCCCACCCCGCCGCCCTCGCCTGCTGGTGGTCGATGCCGAGCTCGCCGGTCCACATCGGCGCGGGCACCGCCGCCGCCTCCGCCGCCTGGCCGGCGATCCGGCGCCGCACCGGGCCGGGGTCGCCGTCGAAGGCGGGGGGCACGAGCGCCCCGGTGTAGAGGTGCGGCGAGTAGACGAGGTCGCGGGCGTGGAGCGGCCGGACCGTCGTCGGCCAGTCGCCGAAGAGCGTCCCCTCAACGAGGGCCAGGTGGTTGGGATCGACCTCGCCGATCGCCGCCAGGGTCCGGGCGTAGAGCGGCCAGAGGTAGTGGTCCTCGAAGATCCGCGGCGGCAGGGGGAGGGGATGCGGCTCGTTGACCAGGTCGTAGCCGGCGACCCCCGGATCGTCGCGGAAGCGCGCCGCGACCGCCCGCCAGACCGCGGTGAAGTCGGCCTGCCAGTCGGGCGCGAGCCAGAAGTAGGTGACCGCAGCGTTGACGGCGGGGGAGAGGTGCCTGCGCCAGGACTCCCACGGCCACCACTGCGCCGCCGGCACCAGCGGCACCGCCGCCCAGTCCGGCGCACCCGAGCCGCCGAAGCGCGGTCCCCAGTCGAGGAAGTGCATCTCCAGGACGACGTGGAGCGCGTGGCGCTCGAGCATCGCGACGGTCGCCGCCACCTCGTCGAGGTAGCCGCGGTCGATGGCGCCGCGCCGCGGCTCGAGCCGCGACCACGCCAGCGGCAGGCGCACCACGTCGAACCCGGCGCGCTGGATCAACCCGGCGTCCTCCTCGTCGAGCGGCGCGTGCCGCACCCCGTCCTCGAGGAGCGCGTCGCTGTTCACCCCGCGGAGCAGCACGGTCCGGCCCCGGGAGTCGACGATCCGGCCGCCGGAGGTGTGCAGCCAATCGAGCGCGCCCGCCGCCGCCGGGCGATGCGGCGCCGGCAGCGGCACCACCAGGGCGTCGACGGGCGCGTACGCCCAGGCGAGCCCGGCGAGGGGGAGCAGCAGCAGGGCGATCCAGAGGACCGGCCCGCCGCCGCGCTGGCGCCGCCGGGCACCATGGGGCCGCGGAGATCGAGAGGGGGCCACGTGCAGGGACGGCATGGTGGCAGACTCGGCGACCGTGACCGTGACCGAGAGCGACCTCGACGCCTACTGCCGCGAGCACCGGACGCGCTTCGTCGAGGAGCTGAGCGCCGCGTGCCGCATCCCCAGCATCTCCGCCGACCCGGCGTACACCCTCGACGTGATGCGCTCGGCCGAGCACCTCGCCGCGGCGGCGCTCGAGGCCGGCTTCACCCATGCCGAGCTGCTGCCGACCGGGGGCCATCCCGCGGTCTACGCCGAGTACATCGTCGACCCGGCGCTGCCGACGGCGCTCATCTACGGGCACCACGACGTCCAGCCGGTCGACCCGCTCGACGAGTGGGTGTCGCCGCCGTTCGAGCCCCAGGTGCGCGACAACGCCCTCTACGCCCGCGGCGCGGTCGACGACAAGGGCCAGGTGTGGATGCACCTCAAGGCGGTCGAGGCCCACCTCCGGGTCCGCGGCACCCTGCCCCTCAACCTCAAGCTCATCGTCGAGGGCGAGGAGGAGATCGGCTCGGTGCACTTCGACGCGCTGGTCGCCCGCGAGCGCGACCGCCTCGCCGCTGACGTCGCGGTGGTCTCCGACACCCCGATCTTCGCCCGCGGGGTGCCCTCGCTCTGCACCGGGCTGCGCGGCCTCGCCAACGTCGAGGTCGAGGTGAGCGGGCCGAGCCTCGACCTCCACTCCGGCAACTTCGGCGGCGCCGTCGCCAACCCCCTCGAGGTGCTGGCGCGGATCCTCGCCTCGCTCAAGGACCCGGTCACCGGCCGCATCACCGTGCCGGGTTTCTACGACCGGGTGCGCGAGCCCAGCGACGAGGAGCGCGCCCAGTTCGCCGCGCTGCCCTTCGACGAGGGCGCCTTCCTCGCCGAGGCGGGCGGCGCCCCCGGCACCACCGGCGAGGAGGGCTGGACGACGCTCGAGCGGCTCTGGGTGCGCCCGACCCTCGAGCTCAACGGGATCTGGGGCGGCTACCAGGGCCCGGGGTCGAAGACGATCGTCCCCGCCCGGGCGCACGCCAAGATCACCTGCCGGCTGGTCCCCGACCAGGAGCCGGCGGAGATCGCGGAGCTGGTCGCCGCCGCGGTGCGCGCCGCCGCAGGTGGAGGTCCGGGTGAGCTGCGAGGCGGGGGGGCGGCCGGTGCTCACCCCGAGCGACCATCCCGCCCTCGATGCCGCCCGCGCCGCGATGCGCCACGGCTTCGGCGGCGAACCGGCGCTGATCCGGATCGGCGGCTCGATCCCCCCGGTGGCCACCTTCCAGGACACGCTGGGGATCCCCGGGGTGCTGATCGGCGTCGGGCTGCCCGACGACCAGATCCACGCCCCCAACGAGCGCTTCGACCTCGACCAGTACGCCGCCGGGGTGCGGGTGATCGCCCGGCTCTGGGAGGAGCTGCCCGGGGCGCTCCGGCCGGCAACGCCCGGAAACGGCCGGGGAGCGGACGGAACCGGAGGGTGACTTCTCGGTGACGAGCGGCTGACCGACCGCTCATCAGGTCGACGCGCCCGCGAGGATTCGCGCCGTGGCCACGTTCCGACACATTGCTTCTCTTTTCTTCTTTGACGCGTTCGCGCACCTGCGGCAGGATCCGGCCGTGAGGACCACGGCCAGTCGCAGACCGGCGCACCGCCGCTCCCGCGGTCAGTCGATGGCGGAGATCGCGATGGCGATGCCGCTGTTCCTCGGGCTGACCCTCGGGGTGGCCGACGGCGGGCGCGCCTTCGCCTACCGCGAGGCGGTCACCAACGCCGCGCGCCAGGCGCTGCGCACCGCGGTGCTCGACAGCGCCGACGGCAACCTGGCCTGCGCGTCGGTGTCGACCCCGGCCCAGGCGGTGTCGAAGTCCGGGCACGTGCCGTCGCAGACCGGGGACTGGGCCGGTCTCAGCAGCATCGCCACCGCCGCGGCGCTCGAGGGGTCGAGCAACGGCACCGCCGCGGGGTCGAGGATCTCCGGCGCGACGATCACCGTCACCTGGCACTGCCTCAGCGGCAGCGCTATCGCCAACGCCCAGAATGGCGGCACCACCGACCCGTCGAGCGTCTCCTCCGACGCCATCGAGGTGCGGATCAGCTACGGCTTCACCCTGCTCACCCCGCTGGTGGGCCGGATGATGGGTTCGGGCACGCCGCAGATCGCCGCCGACGTGGTCGGGCGGGCGGAGTACTGATGCGCTGGCGCCGCACCGGTCAGGGCGGGGTGGGGATGGTCGAGTTCGCCATCTGCCTGCCCTTCCTCCTGCTCGTGATGTTCGGGATGATGGACTTCGGGCGCGCCATCAACGCCAACAGCACCGTCGCCGACGCGGCCCGCCAGGGGGCGCGGCAGATGGCCCCGAACGCCGCGACCGGTGACTCTCCCTTCGGTGTGTACTCGGGGGCCTGCTCCGGCACCACCCTCGCCCCGAACGCCGGTGGCAGCGGCTGCCTCACCGACGCCGCCGCGCTCGCCACTGTCACCGCGGTGCTCGCGCCGCTCACCACCAACGTCACCCACCAGTACGGGGTCACCGCCGCGAGTTGCAGCGCGCCGGCGGTCTCGGGGCAGGCGAACGTCTGCCTCGCCCCGAGCCAGAGCGCGACCCCCACCTCGAACGACAGCTGCTCCGCGGCCACCACCCGGTTGGGGCACACCCCCGCCGCCGGCGACCTCGGCGGCCGCCAGAACGAGTAGACCTCGCCCCAGTACGCGGGCGGGCGCTGCTTCCTGGTCCAGGTGACGGTGCGCTACGCGTTCTCGCCGTGGACGCCGGTGATCAGCCGGATCATCGGCTCGAGCCTGCAGATCACCTCGACGACGTCGACGGTGGCGGAGTACTGAGATGACCCGGATGACCGCTCGTCGCCGCCGCCAGGGAGGCCAGGCGCTCGTCGTCCTGGCGCTCGTCGGCCTCGCCCTCTTCGGCTTCGGCGCCATCGCCCTCGACCAGGGCGTCGGCATGTCCGACCGCCGCGACCTCCAGGCGATCGCCGACTCCGCCTCGCTCGCCGGGGCGCGATCGCTCCCGACCTCGGCCGCCACCGCGAACTGGGTCGCGCTCCAGTACGCGGCGCGCAACCTCAGCCTCTCGCCGTCCGCGGCGACGCCCGCCTGCTCGGCGACGACCTGTGCGGCGGGCGGCCACACCATCGGCAACTACACCTTCACGCTGACCGACAACAGCGGCAGCCTCGACCTCAGCATCTCCCACACCCGGCGCACCCTGGTCGCCGGCGTGCTCGGCATCACCACCGCGGTGACCGCGTCGGGAGCACGGGCGTCGAAGCCGGGGCCCGCGACCCAGGCGGTGAACTACGCCATCGTCGGCGTCGGCGGCGACGTCCAGGTAAACGGCGGCGGCACCGGCAATCCGTCCGGCGACGTCACCGGCGCCGTGTACGCGCAGGGCAACTTCGGCGCCAACAACGGACCCCACGCGGTGGCGCTCCCCGCCACCGTCTCCGGGTACACCGGCAGCGCCTGCTCGCCGTCGACCGCCAACCACGTCGACGTCGGCGGCTCGAGCGACACCGGCAACTACACCCTCGGCGGGGTCGCCGGCGCCAACCTCAACACCGGGGTGAGCGCTCCCACCGCCCTGACCGGATTCGCCCCCACCACCACCGGTCCGACCTACAGCCTCAACAGCGCGTCGGCGTGGGACGCCTCGGGCAACTGGAACCCCGGGACGTACAGCGGCTGGTACCCGTCGGGCACCTCGGTGAACAACGTCGGCCTGGTCCACACCAAGATGAACCCCGGCGTCTACGTGATCCAGAACGTCACCTCGGGCATCGCACTGAGCAACCTCGCCAACGCCACCG
>DATARS010000193.1:0-4409 GCA_036269455.1 Candidatus Dormiibacterota bacterium
GAGAGCGGCCAGCCCTTCACCGGGCCGGGCGTGCTCGTCACCAAGGTGGTCGACGGCACCCCGGCGGCGAGCGCAGGCTTCCACACCGGCGACGTGCTGATGGCGGTGAACGGCGTCGAGATCGACAACGGGCAGACGCTCGGCGGGCTCATCCAGCAGTACCACGTGGGCGACCAGATCACCTTCACGGTGCGCCGCGGCAACGACACCAGCAAGCTGCAGGCCACCCTGGCAGAGCGCCCCAAGGGTCAGTAACCACAGAAGTGTCACGGACCACCGGCGGTGGCGGCCTCACCGCCGCCCCCGTTCGGTTCTCCCACTCCCTGTAGGATGCGGCGGTGACCGAGAACCGCCGCAACGATCTGCGCAACGTCGCCATCATCGCCCACGTCGATCACGGCAAGACGACGCTCGTCGACTCCATGCTCAAGCAGTCGCGCGTATTCGCCGCCCACGAGCAGGTCGGCAGCCTCATCCTCGACAGCAACGACCTCGAGCGTGAGAAGGGCATCACCATCCTTGCGAAGAACACCTCGGTGCGCTATCGCGGGGTCAAGCTCAACGTCATCGACACACCCGGACACGCCGACTTCGGCGGCGAGGTCGAGCGGGTGCTGGGCATGGCCGACGGCTGCCTGCTGCTCGTCGACGCCGCCGAGGGACCGATGCCCCAGACCCGCGTGGTGCTCCGCCAGGCGCTGGCGCTGGGGCTGCTGCCGATCATCGTCGTGAACAAGCTCGACCGCGCCAACGCCCGCCCCGACGAGTGCGTCGAGGCGACCCACGACCTGCTCCTCGAGCTCGCCACCGACCCCTCCCAGCTCGATGCGCCGGTGCTCTACACCAATGGCCGCGAGGGCACCGCGACCGCCGATCTGCGGATCCCCGGCACCACCCTCGAGCCGCTCTTCGACGCCATCCTCGAGCACGTCCCGCCGCCGTTGGGCGACCCCGACGGCCCCCTCCAGCTGCTGGTGTCGGCACTCGACCACGACAACTATCAGGGACGCCTGGCAATCGGCAAGGTCCACCGCGGCCGGGTGCGCGTCGGCCAGGGAGTGGTCGTCTGCACCGCCGACGGCATCGGGCCGCGGCTGCGCATCGCCGGCATCCTCGCCGTCGAGGCGCTCGAGCGGCTGCCCGTCGAGGAGGCCTCGGCGGGTGACATCGTCCTCATCACCGGGCTCGCCGACGCGGCCATCGGCGACACCGTCGCCGACGCCGACTCCCCCCAGGCGCTGGCCCGGCTCGAGGTGGGCGAGCCCACCCTGCGGATGCAGTTCAGCGTCAACCAGTCGCCGTTCGCCGGCCGCGAGGCGACGGTGAGCAGCACCTCCCGGCAGCTTCGCGCCCGGCTCGCCCGCGAGCTCCAGACCAACGTGGCGCTGCGGGTCGCCGACGGCGCGACCGCCGACGTCTTCGAGGTGAGCGGTCGCGGCGAGCTGCACCTCGCGGTGCTCATCGAGACGATGCGCCGCGAGGGCTACGAGTTCGAGGTGTCGCGCCCGCAGGTGATCACCCGCGAGGAGGACGGTCACCGCCTCGAGCCGGTCGAGGAGTGCATCATCGACACCCACCAGGATCACGTCGGCGCGGTCACCGAGGCGCTCGGCGCGCGCGGCGCCCAGCTCCAGACGATGCGCACCGACGCCGGCGGCGGCGTGCGGGTCACCTATCACGCGCCCACCCGCGCGCTGATCGGACTGCGCAGCAGCATCCTCACGCTGACCCGCGGCACCGGTGTGATGGCCACCCGGGTGCTCGGCTGGGAGCGCTGGCGGCAGCTGCCGCGGACGACCCGCAACGGCGTCCTCACCGCCAGCCAGGACGGCATGGCGGTCGCCTACGGCCTGCTCTCGCTGCAGGAGCGCGGCACCCCGTTCATCGAGCCGACGACGCCGGTCTACGAGGGCATGATCGTCGGGCTCAACCGCCGCCCCGGCGACCTCGCCGTCAACGTCACCAAGCAGAGGCAGAAGACCAACATCCGCAGCTCGAACGAGGACATGACCATCAAGCTCGTGCCGCCGCGGCGGATGTCGCTCGAGGAGTCGCTCGACTTCCTCGAGGAGGACGAGCTCGTCGAGGTGACGCCCACCGGCCTGCGGCTGCGCAAGCGCGTGCTCAGCGCCGACGCGCGCATCTCCCTGCGCAAGAGGGAGCTGACGAGGAGCTGAGCCCGCGAGCAGGACCCCGTGACCCGGCGCCTCGACCCGCCCTCCTAGGCGCCGGGGTGGACCTGGTTGCGGAGCAGGTCGAGCACCCTGTTCTGGGACTCGAGGATGGCGATCTGCTGCTTGCTCAGCTCGTGGAGCGCGATCAGGGTGCGGTGGTCGGCGACCGCGCGCGCATCGGAGGTGCGCTGCGCGAGGTTGGCGCTCACCTGCAGCGAGATCATGATCGAGAGCTGGGGCAGGTTGAGGATGGTGAGCAGCAGCGGCCACGGGGTCTTGTCGAAGCCGACGATGTTGCCCGCGAAGAGCCACACGACGATGCCGACGGTGACCGCGACGAACACGTACATCGACCCGACGATCCTGTTGACCACCTGCGCGGTCTCGTCGAGGAAGCCGGTTCCACGGTGACGCTTCGAGATCTCCAGCCGCGGCCGGTGGGCGCGGGGATTCGCCCGGACCGCGGCGTCGAGCCGCTCGTGCTCGGGGGAGAGAGGCGGGTGGGCCTCGGCCCCGGACGCCGTATCGCTCATGGCCTCTCCTCGGTGCTCACTCGAACGCCTCGACGCAGCTGACCCCCGCCTCCCCCGCGACCGCCGAGTGCTCGACCCCGGCGGGGATGCGGATGCCCTCGCCGCGGCGCAGGGGCAGACCGTCGAAGCTGATCGAGCCCTCGACGACGAAGAGCCGCTTGGGACGGGGATGGTGGTGACGTCCGAAGACCGCCCCCGGACCCGCCGACCAGGGCGAGGGGCGGAGCCCCGCCGAGCGCAGCGTCCGCTCCGGCGCGTCCGAGATGTCCAGGCGCTCGATCACGGGCGATGTATACACCTGTGCCACCATGTCCGGGCGCCGGCGGTCCGCAGCAGCTGAGGGATGGCATCCGAGCATCGTCCGCGTTCCTGGTCGTGCTCGTCACCCTGCTCGCGGCCGTGGTCCGCCCGGGCGGGGTGCATGCCGATGAGCGGATCGTGCCCGCCGGGATGGTCGCCCGAACCTACACCGAGGGGCTGGGACGGGCCCCCGATCCCGCCGAGTGGGAGCGAGCCCTCCACGAGGCCGGCGACGACTGCAGCCCGCCGCGGCTGGCGCGATGGGGCGAGTCGCTCCTCGACGGCCGCGAGTTCGCCGCACTTCCCTACGACGACGGCGCCCGGCTGCTCGCCGCCCACCGCGCGGTGCTCGAGCGCGATCCCGACCCGGCGGAGTGGCGGCGGTGGCTGCACCGGCTGCACGGCGGCACCCCGTGGGCGGAGGTGGTCGCGTCGCTCTACGAGTCCGCCGAGTTTCGGTCGCTCGCGGCTACAACGCTCTGCCGCCGTGACCGTTCCTCCGGTGACCCCGGGCACCACGGCCCCGACGGAGATCCGCTGGTGCGTCCGCCGGCCGGACCCGGCCCGTCGACCGAGGCCGAGCTGCGCGCTGCGCTGCATCCCGGCGGGACGCCGGCGCCCCCGGGGACGGTGGTCGCGCTCGCGGCGGGGTCGACCCTCCTCCTCGGCGCGCCCGTCGACGTCCCTCCCGGGGTCACCCTGGAGACCGCGGGCCCGCCCCCGCTCAACGCCTACGCGGCGATGGCGCGGCTGGTGCGCGACCGTCCCGACGACCAGTACGGGCCGGTGGTGATCCTCGAGCCCGGGGCCACGCTGTCGCACGTCTGGATCGACGGCAACGGCGGCGACCCGGCGGCGCACCCGGCGGCGCCGGGGACGGCGGGCGAGAACGTCGACGTCGACACCCGCCCCGGCGCCGAGGGCGCAACCGTGGTCGCGAGCCGGCTCGAGAACGCCAGCGCCGGAGGCTTCACCACCATCCACCTCGCCCCCAGCGACGCCGCCGGCCCACGCTGCGGCTCGGTGCGTCCGGCGCTGGTGGCCGGCAACCTGATCACCGGCTACTCCGGCGACCACGCCGCCCAGCGCTGGCGCGACGGCATCAGCGTGGGCTGCGAGGTGAGCCGGGTCACCGGCAACGAGGTGGTCGACGCGACCGACGCCGCCATCGTCGTCTTCCGCCCGGTGCTGGGCAGCCAGTCGTCGGTGATCGACGGCAACCGGATCCTCGCCGCGGGCAGCTCGGCGTTCGCCGGTCTCGCCGCCGACCCGCTCGGCGCCGGCACCGCGCCGCCGCTGACGAGCTGCGCCGCCGAGAGCTTCGCCGGCACCTGGTTCCACGACAACGTGCTGTTCACCGGCCCCGACACCCGCTTCGACCTCGCCGTCGCGCTGGGGACGC